>DASZYR010000329.1:0-3477 GCA_035545255.1 Rhodanobacteraceae bacterium | reverse complement strand
GGTATCTTCGGCGCGACGATCATGGGCGACGGCTCGGTCGTCATGATTCTCGATCTCGCGCCGCTCGTGCGCCGTTCGGCCGCGCTCCGCGCGCGCGTCGAGGCCGGCATCGCGGCCGAGGCTCCGGCCGTCGCGCCGCCGCCCGTCGCGCCGCCGGTGCAGCGCCGTCATCCGCTGATCATGGTCGTCGACGATTCGATCACGATGCGCAAGGTCACGACGCGCGTGCTGGAGCGCGCCGAGCTCGACGTGATTACCGCGAAGGACGGCCTCGACGCGGTCGAGAAGCTCCAGGAAAAAGTGCCGGACCTCATGCTGCTCGACATCGAGATGCCGCGCATGGACGGCTACGAGCTTGCGACGTACATGCGCAACGATTCGCGCCTCAAGGACGTGCCGATCATCATGGTCACCTCGCGCACCGGCGAAAAACATCGCCAGCGCGCGCTCGAGATCGGCGTCGAGCGCTATCTCGGCAAGCCCTATCAGGAAGCCGATCTCCTGCGCCACGTGCAGGAAATCCTCGGAATCGAACGTGTCTAGATCGAACGTCGCCATCGCTCTCGTTTGCGAGACGCAGGATCTCGGCCGGCACTTGCGCGACGCCCTGGCGTCGCTCGGGACGCCGATCGTGTACGAATCCGCACCGACGAACCTCGATCTCGTCGCGCTCGAGAACTCGGGTGCGCGCGTCGTCGTCGTCAATCTCGATCCGGAAGTCGAAGCGCATCTCGATGACGTCCACAGCCTGCTCGAGGACGAGCGCTACAGCGTCGTCTTCAACGACGCGCAGGCATCGAGCGGGCTCTCCGGCTGGGACCAGGCGCGCTGGGCGCGCCACCTCGCCGCGAAGATCCTCGGCGACTTCGACATCGATCCGCCGCGTCCCGAAGGCGCCGAAGCGGTTCCGGAGCCCCTCCTGGCGGCGCGTGCGCCGGGGAGCGATGTTCCATCCGACGAAGACGAAGGCGACGTCCTCGAGCTTGCTGCCGAGCGCGATGCGCCTTCGCCGGCTGCCGAGGCCATCGAGGAGCCGGTGCACGCTGCGGGCGAGGACCCGACGGGTCTGCTCGAATCGCGCTACACCGAAATGAGCCAGCCGGCCGCCTCGGCGTTCCCGTCGCCGCCGCCGCCGCCGGACGAAGGCTTCGATTTCTCGACGCTCGAAGCGCTGACAGCGGCGCCGCTGCCGCCGCGGACGCCGGAGCCCGAAGCGGATTCCGATGTCGCCGGTGTCATCCTGCCGGAGGCTTCTTGGACGGAAGAGCCGGAGTCGGCGGCTTCTTTCGAGCTCATCGAGATGTCCGATCTCGACGAATCCGCGCTCGAAGGACCTTCGCTCGGCGAATCGGCTCTCGAATCCGCGGCGCTCGACGACTCGGTGCCCGGCGAATCCGTGATTCCTGCTCCGCCCCGATCGACGGAGCAAGGCGATGTCGAAGATCCGTTCGACCTCGGCGCGCTCGATGCGCTGCTCGCGGATGTTCCCGCGCATCTGCCGACGGGCGACGAGCCTGTCGATGACGATGCTCCGGCGATCGAGTCCGGCATCGAATCCTTCGCGATCGAGGACGGCGCGGAAGACACGAACGACGAGACGAATCACCTCTCGACGCCGGGGCTCTCGCTGGCCGACGACATCGGTTTCGATGCGCCGTCATCGCCAGACGACAAGCCTTCCGCGATGCCTTCGCTGGCAGCGGCGGTGGACTGGTCGCTCGAGGACATGATCGAGGGCGAGCCGGCGTCGCCGCCGCCGCGCGAGGCCGCGTCGAACGGGCCTGCCGATTTCGGCATCGAAAAGCTGACCGCGGCCGAATATCTCGCGCCGCCGACCGAAGGAACGGCACCGCCGGTGCCCGATCTCGATCTCGATTTCTCGCTCGAGCTGATGCCGATCGAGGAAGCCGTCGCGCCGCAGGCGATCGAGCGCGAAGCCAGCGAGACCTGGCTCGATCCCGATCAGGTCAGGATGCCGGCGAAGATCCGTCGCGTCGTCGTGCTCGGCGCATCGATCGGCGGTCCGGAAGCCGTTCGCGAGTTCCTCGGCGAGCTGCCGCGCGACTACCCGGCATTGTTCCTGCTCGCGCAGCACATGGGTGCGGAATTCGTCGACCTGATGGCCCAGCAGCTGGCGAAGAAGACTTCGCTGACCGTGCGCATGCCCTCGCACGGCGAGCGCGTCGGCCACGGCGACGTCGTGATCGTGCCGACGACGCATCGGCTGCAGGTCGATCCCGAAGGCGTCGTCGTGCTCGAGCGCGTCGACGAGGACGGCGCGTACAGCCCGTCGATCGACCGCGTGCTGCGTGACGTCGCCGACCGTTACGGCTCGAATGCCGGCGCGATCATCTTCTCGGGCATGACGACGGACGCCGTCGAAGGCAGCAAGTACCTCGCCGGAAAAGGCGGCGCGATCTACGCGCAGCATCCGGACAGCTGCGTCGTCAGTTCGATGATCGAAGGCGTCATGGACGCCGGCATCGTGAGGTTCCTCGGCGCGCCGCGCGAGCTCGCCGAGCGCATGATCGCCGAAGCGGCGAAATCCGCGCGCTGAGCGCACAGACGCAACGACCGGGGAGCGACATGGCCGACCTTCCACGCGAAATCCGCGGCGTCATGATTCCCGTGACGGGCGGCCGCGTCCTCCTGCCGAACGCGACCGTCGCCGAGGTCATCACGTACGCCGAGCCCGAGCGCATCGCGAATGCGCCGGCGTGGCTGCTCGGGCGCCTGTCGTGGCGCGGCTGGCGCCTGCCGCTGTTCTCCTTCCCGATGCTGACCGGCGAAGTCGCCGCAGAGAACTTCACGAACGCGCGCGTCGCCGTGCTGAAGGCGCTCGGCGGCAACGCGAAGATGCCGTTCATCGCGCTGCTCGCGCAGGGTTTTCCGCGGCTGACGACGATCACGCCCGATTCGCTGATCCCGACCGGCGACGAGAACGCGCATCCCGCGGGCATCCGCGCGGAGGTTCTCGTCCGTGACGATCGCGCGGTGATCCCGGATCTCGGGTTGATCGAGGGCATGGTCGCGGAGGCAGTCGCCGCCTGACGCCAGCGCGGAGCGCGACGACTTCCGCTCTGTCGTTGCGGTGGTTCGTTCCTCGTCCGCTGAAGCCGCTTCCGTCCGGTTTTAGCGTGCGGCCTCGTCGTTTTCGTCTTTTTGCGTCGAGGGAAGGAAGCTCGATTCCCTTCCGCTTGCACGAGATCGCCAGTTTTTCCCTCTCCCGCTTGCGGGAGAGGGGAGGGTGAGGGCGCTCTTGATCTTGCTTTGCTTGTTGTTGTTTTGCGCTTGAGAGGTTCGGGCGAAAAACCGACTCACGTCCCTGTGCGGTTCCGTCCGCCATCCTGGCGGCCGGGTCACTTTCTCTGTCTCGCCAGAGAAAGTAACCAAAGAGAGGCGACCCTCGCGGCCGCGGTCGCCGATGGAGCCGGCGACTTCGCGAGGGCGCTACGGAGGTTCGCTGACAGGCCATCC
>DASZYR010000328.1:0-1780 GCA_035545255.1 Rhodanobacteraceae bacterium | reverse complement strand
CAGTCGGGCCTGCTCGGCAACAAGCCGGTCGTCTTCAACGTCTGCAACTTCACGAAGCCCGCGCCGGGCCAGCCGGCGCTGATCAGCTTCAGCGACGTGACGACGATGTTCCACGAGTTCGGCCACGCGCTGCACGGCATGATGTCGAACGTGAAATACCCGACGCTCGCCGGCACGAACGTGCCGCGCGACTTCGTCGAGTTCCCCTCGCAGTTCAACGAGCACTGGGCGCTCGAGCCGAGCGTCTTCGCGAACTATGCGAAGCACTACAAGACCGGCGCGCCGATGCCGGCCGCGCTCGTCGAGAAGATCAAGAAGTCGCACACGTTCAACCAGGGCTTCGACACGACCGAGTATCTCGCCGCCGCGCTGCTCGACATGGCATGGCACTCGCTGCCGGCCGATGCGCCGACGCAGGACGTCGAGAAATTCGAGAAGGAAGCGCTGAAGAAGTACGACATCGACGTGCCGGCCGTGCCGCCGCGCTATCGCACGCCGTACTTCGCGCACATCTGGGGCGGCGGCTATTCGGCCGGCTACTACGCCTACCTCTGGAGCGAAGTGCTCGACGACGACGCGTACTACTGGTTCAAGGAGCACGGCGGCATGACGCGCGAGAACGGCCAGCGTTTCCGCGACATGGTGCTCTCGCGCGGCAGCACCGAGGACATGGCGAAGCTCTATCGCGATTTCCGCGGCCGCGATCCGAGCGTCGAGCCGCTGCTCGAGGAGCGCGGGCTCAAGGCGGCGTCGAACGACTCATCGGCGCCGGCGGCCGCCGCGCATTGACGGCGGGCTGAAGCCCACCCTCTCCGCTTTCCCGCTTCTCGCCAAACGCGCTTTCCCCTCTCCCGCTTGCGGGAGAGGGGAGGGTGACGGCGATCTTGCGAAAGCCTTCCCCGGCTTCTCTTCGCGACGACGAAAACGCCCCACTCCGAACGACCCTCGCCGCAACCTCGCCCGCTTTGCGGCACAGGAGGAACGGCGATGCGGACGGTGAACGAGTGTGTCTCACTGACTTGCTCCGCCGAAAGGCGTATCTTCACGCTTGACTCACACTCGCGTAACGGTAGGGTTCGCGGGTGAAGGCCGCGTGGAGAGGGGCGCACATGGGAAAGCGCGACGATCAGTCCGGGCTGATTCTCCTGATCGAGGATAATCGCGGAATTTCGGAGACCGTCGGCGAATTCCTCGAACGGCGCGGTTATTCCGTCGACTACGCAGCCGACGGCATCACCGGGCTTCACATCGCCGTCACCAACAGCTACGACGTGATCGTGCTCGACCTGATGCTGCCCGGTCTCGACGGCATCGAGCTTTGCCGGAAGCTTCGCAACGATGCCAAGCTTTCGACGCCGGTGCTGATGCTGACCGCGCGCGACACGGTCGAGGACAAGCTCGTCGGCCTCGACGCCGGCGCCGACGACTATCTCGTCAAGCCGTTCGAGATCCGCGAGCTCGAGGCGCGCATCCGCTCGCTGATCCGGCGCGACCGCCGGCAGGTATCGACCGAGGTGCTGAAGGTCGGCGATCTCGTGCTCGACACCGCGACGCTGCGCGTCACGCGCGGCGGCAAGGATCTGCCGCTCTCGCCGATCGGCGTGAAGCTCCTGACGATCCTGATGCGCGAGTCGCCGCGCGTCGTCAGCCGCCGCGACATCGAGCGCGAGGTCTGGGGCGATCTCCTGCCCGACTCCGACACGTTGCGCAGCCATCTCTACAACCTGCGCAAGGTCATCGACAAGCCGTTCGCGCGGCAGTTGCTGCATACGATCCACAG
>DASZYR010000327.1:0-8513 GCA_035545255.1 Rhodanobacteraceae bacterium | reverse complement strand
CGTCGTCGCTCGCGCGCGCGTCCGCGAGCGCCGCGCGCAGGCGATCCAGGTCCTCCGGTGCGAACTTCATCGTCTTGAGATCGGCGAGACCCCACCACGCCGCGCCGGCGAACGGCCGCGTCGCGAGGATGCGCCGGTATTCGGCCGCGGCCGCGTCGGCATCGCCGCTGACACGCAGCATGTCGGCGAGCCGCGCGCGCGCATCGACGTGATCCGGCGCAAGCCGCACGGCTTCGCGCAGCGCATCGACCGCTTCGTCGTAGCGCACGCAGCGCGTCAGCAGCACGCCGAGGTTGTACCAGGCGATCGCAAGGCCGGGATCGAGCTCGCAGCAGCGGCGCAGCGCGTCGATCGCGCCGTCGTACTCGCCGGCTTCGGCGAGGATCGTGCCGAGCGTGTTCTGATACAGCGCGTCACGCGGACGTTGCAGAGCGGCGCTGCGCATCGCGGCGATCGCCTCGGGATGACGGCCGCGCTGGCTTTCGATGCCGGCGCGAAGGCGCAGCACTTCGGGATGCGAGGGATAGCGCTGGGCGATGGCGCCGATCTCGCGCGAGGCGTCGTCGAGACGACCGGCCGCGAGCGCTTGCGCGGTCGCGACGACGCGCGGGATCGCGGCGGCATCGAGGCCGTGGAGGCGGGAGCCGGGCGGAACGGCGACGTTCATTCGGATCGATGCGGAGCGCGAGAAACGGGAGTCTACGTGGTTTCGCCTCTCCCGCTCGCGGGAGAGGCCGCCGCGCAGCGGCGGGTGAGGGAAGCGCTTGCGATGCGCTTCACTTCGCATGCCCTCATCCGCTTTCGGCATCTTCTCTCGCGAGCGGGAGAAGAGAGAGCTGTTCGCCTCCCGCGAGCAGGAGAAGCAAGCGCGTGACAGGCCGCTCTAGTAATTGTTGACGTCGAACGCCTCTGGCATCGGCGAATCGCCGCCTTCGGCGAGGCGGATCTTGAGCGCGAGCCCGTCGCGCGAGTCGGCGTGGTTCAGCGCTTCGTCAAGCTCGACCTTGCCTTCCTTGTAGAGCGCGTACAGCGACTGGTCGAACGTCTGCATGCCTTCCTGGAGGCTGCGATCCATCGCTTCCTTGACCTCGTGGATCTGGCCGCGGCGCAGCAGATCGCGGATGTGCGGCGTGTTCAGCAGCACCTCGACCGCGGGCAGGCGATGGCCGTCCTTGCCCATGACGAGGCGCTGGCTGATGACGGCCTTGAGGTTCAAGGCGACGTTCATCAGGATGTTCTTGTGCGCCGACTCCGGGAAGAAGTTGAGGATGCGCTCGATCGTCTGGTCGGCATTGTTCGAGTGCAGCGTCGCGAGGCAGAGATGGCCCGTTTCCGAGAACGCGATCGCGGCTTCCATCGTGTCCGAATCGCGGATCTCGCCGATCAGGATCACGTCCGGCGCCTCGCGCATCGCGTTCTTCAGTGCGTCGTGGTAGCTGTGCGTGTCGAGTCCGACCTCGCGCTGGTTCACGACCGATTTCTTGTGCCGGTAGAGATATTCGATCGGATCCTCGATCGTGAGGATGTGGCCCGACGTGTTCGCGTTGCGGTGATCGATCATCGAAGCGAGCGTCGTCGACTTGCCCGAGCCCGTTGCGCCGACGAGGAGGATCAGCCCGCGCTTCTCCATGATGATCTGCTTGAACAGCGCCGGCAGGCGCAGCTGCTCGATCGTCGGGATCTCGCTCTTGATCGCGCGGATCACCATGCCGACTTCGCCGCGCTGCTTGAAGACGTTGATGCGGAAGCGGCCGGCGTCCTTCACGGCGATCGCCATGTTGAGCTCGAGGTTCTTCTCGAACAGCGGAACCTGGCCCTCGTCCATCAGCGAATAGGCGATCTTCTTGACCATGCCGCCCGGCAGGCCCGTGTTGCCGAGGGGATAGAGCTTGCCTTCGACCTTGATGTTCACCGGGGCGCCGGTCGTCAGGAACATGTCCGACGCGCCTTTCTCGGTCATCAGCTTCAGGAAGTAGCCGATATCCATCGTGCCCTCGTTTCGTCGCGTGGACGGCAAGCTTCCGGATGGAACGCGCGCCCGCCATCTCGCCGGATGCCGCGCCGCTGCCGTTTCGAGCATCCTCAGCGCCAGCCCGTTGCCAAACGAGCGGGCGGCTTCCCACAATACAGCGTCCCTGCATCTTTCGAGCCGTCGGCTTTATGACACCAAAGGCCCCAAAAATCCATGCGTTGATCGCGATTCTCGCGTGCGGCCTCGCCGCCTGCGGCCCGACCAGGCCGCCGACCGACGTGCTCGGCGTCGCGACTCGCAACCTCGCCGCCGCGCGCTCGGCCGGGGCCGCGAGCTATGCGCCGGACGAGTTCCGCGCGGCAGAGCAGCACCTTTCCCAGGCGAACGCGGCTTCGGCGCGGCAGGATTACGACGATGCGGCCACGCTGGCCGGCCAGTCGGCCGTCGACAGCGAGCTCGCGGCAGCGCGCACGCGCCTGGCCAAGGCGCGCGAAGCGGCCGCGAACCTCAGGGAGCAGAACGCCGAGCTGGAACGCGACGCCGCGCGCCATTCCGACGGAGGCGCATCGCAATGAGCCTTCGTCTTGCGTTCGCCTTCACGATTCTCGCCGCCACCGCGTTCGCGGGCACGCCGCGCGACGCGCTCGCGCGCGATGCGGACTACGAACGGCTCGCGGCGAGCTTCGACAGCCTTGCCGCCGATCCGAAGCTCGGCACGCTCGCGCCCGCGCAGATGGATCTCGCCCGCGCTTCGCTGCAGGCGTTCAAGGAAGGAGGCCGGCGCGACCGGCCTTATCTCGGTTACGTCGCCGAGCATCGCATCGAGATCGCACGCACGACGGCAGAAGCCGAGCTCGCCGAGCGCGAGCGCACCGCGTTGCAGCGCGACAACGATCGCCTCCAGCTCGAAGCCGCGCGCCGCGACGCGGCGCTGGCGCGGCGCGAGCTCGAGCAGCAGAGGCTGCAGGCGCAGATCCGCGCCGAGGAAGCCGAGCGTCTCGCACGCGAAGCCGAAGCGGCGCGCGCCGAAGGCGAAGAAGCCTCGCAGGCGGCCGAAGCGGCACGCGCCGAAGCCGCGCAGGCCAGGCGCATGGCCGACGCGCAGGCGAAAGCAGCCGCGCTCGCGAAGAAGGAGGCGGAGCTTGCGGGAAGCCTCTCTTCGCCATCGCCGCCACCGGCGAAGACGGCAGCGGGCGGCTCGCGCATGACGCTCGGCGAGAGCGCTTTCGTGCGCGGCCAGTCGACGTTCACCTCCGCCGGCCAGTCGCGCATCGGCGCCGTCGTCGATTTCATCAATGCCTCGCCCGGCTCGCGGGTCCGCGTCGAGGCCGGTGCGGGCGGCAATCGCACGCTCGCCGCCGCGCGCGCGCAGGCGCTTCGCGACGCGCTCGTCGCTTCCGGCGTCGCTGCCGGCCGGATCGAGGCGGTCGGCACGGCCGCGAAAGGCCGGAGCGGAGTCGAGATCCGGCTCGAGGCGCCGAAGTAGAACCGCCGGATGCGAGAGCTCGAAAAGAAGACGCCAGCGTCGAGAGGCGGGAAATCGAGAGCCGGAAAGTCGAGAGGGAAGGCGAACACACCGCGAGATTTGCCCGCGCGCCACGCCGAAAAAGCGGTCGCCGCGCCTCGAACGCCAGCACCTACGCTTCTCTTCGTAGACGAGGCCATCCAGCCGATCGTCACGAGCGTTATTATTTCATAACTTATTGATAAAAAACGGAATATCATCGGCCGCTGCGCCTGCGTGACCGATCCTGCGGGCATGCTTCTTGCGCGGTTGCCAACCCCGGAACGAGGGAGTAGCGTTTGGCTCCCAGGTGGTCCGGCAAGTCCGTCCACTTGGGGCAGTCGGCCATGAGTGCAGCCCAAGCGACCGAGGATGCAAACGCCTCAGTTCCCCAAGAGCCATACGCACGCGGACGTACCTGGCAGTGGCGTCCAGCGTCGCCTTGCGGAACTCGTTCTGTCGCGCCTCGCTCGGGTCGAAGCGGCTCCTTCCGAGCCATCGCGCAATCCCGTCGTAATCGTCCCGGACCCGGTGGCGCGGCGTCGTCGCGCCACCGTGCCCGTGACGCATGTCCAAGAGGAGGTCAGCTGATGTTCGAACAGAACGAGAAAGAGATCGAAGCGTTGATGCAGAGCAACTCCGAATTCCGCACGCTGTATCAACGCCACAAGGAGCTCGACAGCAAGGTGCGCGATGCGGAGCTCGGCGTCCTTCCGATCGACGACGTGACGCTGCACAACATGAAGAAGGAAAAGCTGCGCACGAAGGACATCCTGACCTCGATATGGGAACACGCGAGGCCTGTCGCCGCGCACTGATCCCGAAGCGGGATCGCCACCGTCTTTCCCCGGCGCCGCGCCTGTCGGCTGCGGCGCCTGCCGCTCGGTTATCATTCCGGCCCAGTGACGCCACGGTCTCGTTGAGGGACCTGGCCCGCGCCCTCGCGCGCGGGTCCGGCGCGATTCCGGAGCGTGCATGACGATCTCAAGGAGCGTGCTCGAGCTCATCGGCGCGACGCCGATGGTCAAGGCACAGCGGCTCGATACCGGCGGCTGCGAGCTGTACCTGAAGCTCGAAAGCGCCAACCCCGGCGGCTCGATCAAGGACCGCATCGGCCTTTCGATGATCGAAGGCGCCGAGCGCGCCGGCAAGATCAAGCCCGGCGCGACGCTCGTCGAAGGCACGGCCGGCAACACCGGGCTCGGCCTCGCGCTGGTCGCGCAGGCCAAAGGCTACCGGCTGATCCTCGTCGTGCCCGACAAGATGAGCCGCGAGAAGATCTTCAACCTCAAGGCGATGGGCGCCGAAGTCGTGCTGACGCGCTCGGACGTCGCGAAAGGCCATCCCGAGTACTACCAGGACCTCGCCGCGCGCATCGCCGAAGAGACGCCGGGCGCGTACTTCATCAACCAGTTCGGCAATCCCGACAACCCGCTCGCGCACGAAACGACGACCGGCCCCGAGATCTTCGAGCAGATGGACGGACGCGTGGACGCGATCGTGTTCGGCTGCGGATCGTCCGGCACGATGACGGGCCTCTCGCGCTACTTCGCGCGCGTCTCGCCGCAGACGGAATTCATCCTCGCCGACCCGGTCGGCTCGATCCTCGCGCAGTACATCAACGAAGGCACGCTATCGACGAAATCGGCGAGCTGGATGGTCGAAGGCATCGGCGAGGATTTCCTGCCGACGATCAGCGACTTCTCGCGCGTGAAGAAGGCCTATGCGATCACCGACAAGGAAAGCTTCCTCACCGCGCGCGAGCTGCTCGGCAAGGAAGGCGTGCTCGGCGGCTCGTCGACCGGCACGCTCGTCGCCGCGGCGCTGAAGTACTGCGCCGAGCAGGCGACGCCGAAGCGCGTCGTGACGTTCGTCTGCGACACCGGCAACAAGTATCTCTCGAAGATGTACAACGATTACTGGATGCTCGACAACGGCTTTATCGAGCGCGAGCACTTCGGCGATCTCCGCGACCTGATCCTGCGCCCGTACCTGCGCCGCGACACGGTCGTCGTCGCGCCGGGCGATCTCTTGATCACCGCGTACAACCGCATGAAGCTCTACGACGTCTCGCAGCTGCCGGTCATGGACGGCGACCGCATAGTCGGCATCGTCGACGAATCGGACGTGCTGCTGCACGTCTATCTCGACGAAACGAAATTCCGCGATCCGGTGTCGACCGCGATGGTGACGAAACTGCAGGTGCTCGACGTGAAATCACCGATCGAATCATTGCTGCCGGTGTTCGAGGTCGGGCACGTGGCGATTGTTATGGATGAGGAGAAGTTTCTTGGGCTTATTACGCGGATCGATCTCCTCAACTATCTGCGGCGCAGGGCGGGATGAGGCGCGTGAGGCGACTCCATCTCGTCGAGACGGTAAATTCGTGAGCTCGATTCAGGTCGTCTACACGCTCGAGGCGCTCGATGCCGCGTTGGATCGTGCTGCGGCAGCGCGCGCGCAATCCGATGATGCTTACCGCAAGACCCTGTCCGACGTGATGCTGCGGCCGGACCGGATGCTTGGCAAGCTGCCGCAGGATCCGACGAGTGATGAATACCGCGCGGCGCAGCTCAGGTTCTACGAACAGCTGACGCAGCGCACCTACGCGGTCGATAACGAGGCAACGAAGTTCAACCGCGAGCATATGCTGCGCTGGCCTTTTCCGTATGCGACGCGCAGTGCGGTGACGGTCGGCAGGTATCTGATGATGTACGGAGAGATCATTCGCGAAATGAATCTTCCCGCAAGCGCGAACATCCTCGAGATGGGATCCGGCTACGGCCCGCTGACGCACCAGATGGCGAGTATGGGCTATCGCGTGACCTGCGCTGATATCTCCGAGGACCTGCTCGACTACGTGCGCACGCGATGCGCCGGTTTGCCCGGCCCCGTTGAGACAATCCGTTGCGACATGAACGATTTCACCGCCACGGGCGTCTACGATGCGATCGTGTTCTTCGAGTCGTTCCACCATGTGCTGGATCACGCGGAGCTGCTGCGCCGAATCGGCGATTGCCTCGCCGACGACGGCATTCTCGTCTTCGCCGGCGAGCCGATCGTTCCCGGCGATTCGGACGTCGTGCCGTACCCCTGGGGCCTTCGCATGGACGGCATGAGCCTCTGGGCGATACGCCGCCAGGGCTGGCTCGAACTCGGATTTCGTCTCGACTATTTCAACGAGGTCCTGCGCCGGACAGGCTGGACGTATCGCTGCGTGCAGAGCATCGCATCCCCGGGTACGGATATCTGGATCTGCCGGCGCGCGCTGAAGAATCCGGGAAACGCCGGCAACGCCAACGAGCCGCTGTATGTCTGGCACGCGAGCGATGCCGTCATCATGACGCAGTGTGGCCGGCGCGATTCAGAGCAGGGTACGCTGCAGAGCCAGGGGCAGGCCGGATATCTCGCATATGGGCCGTACAAGCCGCTCGAGGCCGGAACCTATGAAATCATCTGGAAAGGTGCGCTCGAGGGTGAGGTCTCGACGGCCGTCGCCGAAGTCGCCTGCCGCGCGGGTCAGGACGTGCTTCGGGAGATCGCGATGACGCGCGATAGCGGCGTCCTTGCGCGCACGAAATTCCATCTGAGAGAGGCGGTCGTGGACATGGAATTCCGCGTTCGCGTCGGCGCTCACGATGTGATCGAGTTGCGAAGCGTCGAATTGCGCAAAATCGACTGACACAGCTCCGCAGCGAGTTAGAATGCATTGAGTTCAACATTATTCAGATAAGTATGAACCCGTGGACTCTTGAAGCATTCGTCACTCGACCTGCAAAAGGCGTTGAGCTAGCGATCATCGGGGCGACCAAGAAACCCAGAGATCGAAATTGATGTCTGAATAGCGCAACAACATCGAACACCAGAGCAGACGGCACATCGCGAGCTGTGGCCTATTTGCCACAATCCGACGCATTAATGGTCCGGACAACCGAGATTAGCCATTGCTCGAACTAAATTCAAATTTCCTGTTGGGCATTCATTCCAACGATTTCCGGAAAAAGCTCCGCGTCCTTGAGCAGAAAAATTCGCTGTGCCAACCAAATTCGAACCAACAATCGAAGTAAACGACAATGCGCTTGTAATATCTATTAGATCGCCGTGGCCAGAGCAGTAATTTAGTACTGCATTGCTAATTCGAAGATAGCTTTAATCACCAGTTACCTTAATACCTGGTTGCGTTCCTGATGATGACGTATCTCCGTTAAAAGCAACGCCTCGCTTCGTTTGATTGATATCTTGTCTTGGTAGCTCAGTCTTCGGTGTACTCGGATACCAAGTCTCGTACTTCTACGTTTGTTCTGCAATTAACTCGCCTCGTCGAAGAACCGTCGACAACGGTAGGCACATCCGGCAATTATTTCGGATCGATAGCCGGGAACAATAGACAAAAACAATGGGACTCACCGATCAATGGAAACTAAGTCCATAGGCCTCGGCACGCGTGCTATCCACGCCGGCCAGCACCCCGATCCCTCGACCGGCGCCATCATGGTGCCGATTTACGCGACGTCGACCTACGTGCAGAAGAGCCCCGGTGTCCACAAGGGCTACGAATACTCGCGCACGCAGAATCCGACGCGCATCGCGTACGAGCGTTGCGTCGCCGACCTCGAAGGCGGCCGCGCGGGATACGCATTCGCGTCGGGCATGGCAACGACCGCGACCGTGCTCGATCTGCTCGACTCTGGCAGCCACGTCGTCGCGATGGATGATCTCTACGGCGGCAGCTATCGCCTGTTCGAGCGCGTGAGGAGGCGAAGCGCGGGGCTCGATTTCACGTTCATCGACCTCGGCGACATGGAGGCCGTCAAGGCCGCCGTGAAGTCGACCACACGCATGATCTGGGCCGAGACGCCGACGAATCCGATGTTGAAGCTCGTCGATCTCGCCAAACTCGGCGCGTTCGCGAAGAAGCGGGGCCTGATCCTCGTCGTCGACAACACGTTCTCGTCGCCGATGCTGCAGCGGCCGATCGAATACGGCGCGAGTCTCGTCGTGCACTCGGCGACGAAGTATCTCAACGGGCATTCGGAC
>DASZYR010000326.1:0-12480 GCA_035545255.1 Rhodanobacteraceae bacterium | reverse complement strand
ACTATCCGCTGCCCGAGTATGCGACGGCCGCGTCGGCCGGGCTCGACCTTCGCGCGATGCTGACCGAGCCGCTGACGCTCCAAGCCGGCGCGAGCGCGCTGATCCCGAGCGGCATCGCGATCCACATCGGCGATCCCGGCCTCTGCGCGCTCGTGCTGCCGCGCTCGGGCCTCGGCCACAAGCACGGCATCGTGCTCGGCAATCTCGTCGGCCTCATCGATGCCGACTATCAGGGCGCGCTGATGATCTCGTGCTGGAACCGCTCCGGCAGCGCCTTTACCATCGCGCCCGGCGAGCGCATCGCCCAGCTCGTGTTCGCGCCGGTCGTGCGCGCGGCATTCGATGTCGTCGCGGAGTTCGCGCCGAGCGCGCGCGGCGAAGGCGGTTTCGGCCATTCCGGCCGTCATTGAGAGCGTCTGGAGAGCGATGGCGGCGAAGGACAAACCGGCGAAGGAAAAGGCGAAGAAGCCGCGCATCGACATCCGCGCGCGCCTCGCGCCCGTGCTCGCGCCGCTGAAGCGCATCGCGCGCGTGCTGCTTCCGCTCGCGCTCGGCACGCTCCTGCTTGCGCTCGGCGTCTTCTTCGCCTGGCAGGCCTGGCTCGTATACGACGAGGAGCGCGGCGCGCTCGAGGCCGACCGCGTGCGCGCGGCCGCGATCGAGCGCGTCGGCGGCGAGCTGAAGCAGATGCTCGGCCGCGTCGAATCGGCTCTGGCCGAGCCCGCGGTCGTCGACGCGCTCGCCAAAGGCGACGACGCCGGCCGGCAGGCGGCCGCCGACGCGGCGCGTGCGGTGCTGCCGGGTCTCAAGCAGGTCGAGTTCTATTCGCCGGCGCTCGACGAGATCCTCGCCGGCGATCTTGCACGGTTCGGTTACGCGAAGGCGCAGATGCTGATGCAGGCGCAGTCGCGCGCGGCGCCGGCGCCGTTGCAGATGCGCACGACGAAGGAGCGCGAGCAGCGGCTCGTGATCGCGCTGCCGGTCAAGAAGGGCGACGAGATCGTCGCGTTCGCGGTCGCGTACATGCCGTTCGAGCCGATCGTGCACGCGTTCTCGCTGACGCGAATCTCCGGCGCGCGGCTCGATCTGCGCCAGGGCGACGGCCATGGCGACCTCGTCATCGCGAGCGCCGGCGCCGGCAGCGGCAGCTCGCTCGGCGATCTCGGCGAGCCGATCCCCGGCTCGATGCTGCGCATCGGCAAGGGCGAGCCCGAATACTTCATCGTCGGACCGCACGACTTCGGCACGCTGGTCGCGCTGACGCTGCTCTGCTTCTTCGGCGGATTCGCCGCGCTCTGGCTGCGCAAGGTCGGCATCGGCGGCGCGATGGCGTCGTTGCGGCGGGAACCCAAGTCGGCCGAACCCGAAATGACCTTGTCCGAGGCGTTGCGCCAGACGCCGGTCCCGGACATCGCGGCGCGCAAGTCCGCGCCCGCGACGCAATCCGCACGTCCCAGCAAATCCAGCGATGCCGTGGAGGCACCGGTGACCATCGATCGAAGCATCTTCCGCGCTTACGACATCCGCGGCGTCGTCGGCGAGACACTGACGCCTGCCGTCGCCCGCACGCTCGGCCGGGCGATCGGCAGCGAGGCGCGCGAGCGCGGACTGAAGGAAATCGTCGTCGGCCGTGACGGACGGCTCTCCGGGCCGGACATGGTCGGCGCCCTCGTCGCGGGATTGCGCGCGACGGGCATCGACGTCATCGATCTCGGCGCGGTGCCGACGCCGGTCGTCTACTTCGGCTGCTATCACCTCAACACGGGCTCCGGCATCTCGGTCACCGGCAGCCACAATCCGCCGGATTACAACGGCTTCAAGATCGTGCTCGGCGGCGAGACGCTCTCGGAGGACGCGATCCAGGCGCTCTACGCGCGCATCGCCGAAAACCGCTTCGTCGACGGCAACGGCGGACTGCAGCAGATCGACATCACGGACGACTACCTGCAGCGCATCGCGAACGACATCCAGGTCGAGCGCAAGCTGAAAGTGGTCGTCGACTGCGGCAACGGCATCCCGGGCGCGATCGCGCCGCGCGTGATCGAGGCGATCGGCTGCGAGGTCGAGCCGCTCTATTGCGAGGTCGACGGCACGTTTCCGAACCATCATCCCGATCCTTCGGATCTGCACAACCTGCAGGACCTGATCCTCTCGGTGAAGCAGCTCGACGCCGACATCGGCCTCGCGTTCGACGGCGACGGCGACCGGCTGGGCGTCGTGACGAAGACCGGCGAGGTGATCTTTCCGGATCGCCTCTTGATGCTGTTCGCGACCGATATCCTGACGCGCAATCCCGGTGCGACGATCATCTACGACGTCAAATGCACGGGCCATCTGCAGCCGCTGATCCTTCAGCACGGCGGCAGCCCGTTGATGTGGCGCACGGGTCATTCGCTGATCAAGGCCAAGATGAAGGAGACCGACGCCGCGCTCGCCGGCGAGATGAGCGGTCACTTCTTCTTCGGCGAGCGCTGGTACGGCTTCGACGACGGCATCTACGCGGCGGCGCGCCTGCTCGACATCATCGGCAGCGATCCCGGGGGCCGCGACGCGCAGGAGATCTTCGATACCTTGCCGAAAGGCGTTTCGACGCCCGAGCTCAAGATCCCGATGCGCGAGGGGGAGCACTACCGCTTCATCGAGAATTTCCGCCAGCGCGCCGAATTCGAAGGCGCTCGCATCACGACGATCGACGGCGTGCGTGCCGACTGGCCGGACGGCTGGGGTCTCGTGCGCGCATCGAACACGACGCCGGTTCTCGTGCTGCGCTTCGATGCGGACAGTCCGCAGGCGCTCAAGCGCGTGCAGGACGTGTTCCGCGCGCAGTTGCTGAAGCTCGATTCGTCGCTGCCGTTGCCGTTCTGAGACGAATCGCGAATTCGCCAATCCATGGGGGCCCTGGCCCGCCATCGCAACGATTCATCCGGGCTTCGGCGGGCTGGAGCCCGCCCTATGGCGTCATTGCCGGTCCGCTTCCTTCGGCGTTTTCAGGTCGCGGTAATGCGCGAGATCCTCGTCGAAGCGCGCGACCGTCGCGTCGCGCTCGCCTTCCTTTCGCGTGATGTAGGCGCGCTGGTCTTCGACTTGCTTGCGCATGTCGCCGATGCGCCTGGCGAGCGGCGGCGGCACGGCCTTGCCGCTCGATTCGAGCTCGGCGGCGTGACCGAGGAGTTCGGCCAGCGATTTCTCCTGGCTTTGCAGGCTGATGCGCGCGGATGAAAGGTTCTGGTCCATCATTTCCGACTGGTGCCGCTGCGCGCGCTTGAGATCGTCTTCGGTCGGATACGCCGCAAGCAGCTGCTGGTCGGTATGGAAACGGCGCTCGGCCGCGTCTTTTTCCGCCTGCGCCTTCGCAAGCTCGGCTTTTGCGGCGGCTTTCTCGTCGGCGGTTTTCGCGCGCTCGACGTGCTTGATGACGATGCCCTGCGCGTTGACCACGTCGTAGCCGTATTTCCCGGCTTCGGCCGGCAGGACGTCGCCGTAATGCAGGTTGCCTTCGGCGTCTGTCCACTTGAAACGATTGTGATTCTGCGTGCCGGCGGCTGCGCACGAGCCGGCGAAGGCGAGCGCAATGAGGGCGGTCAGGACGCGACGCATCGGAAGATCCTCCGTGCCGGAGTATAGGTCAGCCGTCCGCCGCGCCGCTCGGCGACCGTTCACAGCGCCGCGGAGACGCCATAACGGGCGCGGTAGGCCGCCAGACGGTCGCGATGCTCGGCAAGCTCGGGCTTGCCGGAGGCGTAGGCGAGGAGGTCGGACAGGCGCGCGATCGCGATCGTCGGGATGCCGAACTCGGCGCGAAGCTCTTCGGCGGCCGACAGCGCGCCCTGGCCGCGCTCCTCGCGATCGAGCGCGATCAGCACCCCCGCCGCCTCGGCGCCGGCCGCGCGGATCAGCGCAAGCGACTCGCGGATCGCGGTGCCGGCGGTGATCACGTCGTCGACGACGAGAACGCGCCCCGCGAGCGGCGCGCCGACGATGAGCCCGCCTTCGCCGTGATCCTTGGCCTCCTTGCGGTTGTATGCGAACGGCAGATCGCGGCCGTGCTGGTCCGCAAGCGCGGCGGCCGTCAACGCCGCGAGCACGATGCCCTTGTAGGCCGGCCCGAACACCATGTCGAAGGCGAGTCCCGACGCCTTCGCCGCGTCGGCATACGCCCGGCCGAGCAGCGCGAGCGCTGCACCGGAATCAAAAAGGCCCGCATTGAAGAAATACGGGCTGATCCGGCCCGATTTCAGCGTGAATTCGCCGAAGCGCAATGCGTTTCGGGCGACCGCGAGGTCGAGGAAGGCGTGTTGGGTTTGAAGCATGGGCGAGGGATTGGGAACGAGGGGCGAGGACGCGTCATGATAGGACGAGTCCGATTTCGCAAACACAAGAAAAAGCACGGCCGTATTCCGTTCCCGGTGAGTTACCCTTCGTCGAAGCATCCTCGCCCCTCGTCCCTCATCCGTCGCCCCTGCTTCCCATGCGCATCACCACTTTCAACGCCAACGGCGTCCGCTCGGCCGCGAACAAGGGCTTCTTCGACTGGCTGCGCGCGCAGTCGGCCGATGTCGTGTGCCTCCAGGAAACGAAATCGCAGGAGGATCAGCTCATCGATCCGATGTTCCGCCCGGACGGCCATCACTGCTTCTATCGCGACGCCTCGTCGAAAAAAGGCTACAGCGGCGTCGCGATCTATTCGAGGCGCGAGCCCGACGAGGTGCGCACGTCGCTCGGATGGGCGCCGTTCGACGACGAGGGGCGTTACATCGAGGCGCGCTACGGAAATCTCAGTGTCGTCTCGCTCTATGTCCCTTCGGGCTCTTCGGGCGAGGAGCGGCAGGCGTTCAAGTTCAAGGTCATGGAATGGTTCGGGCCCGTGCTCGACGAGTGGCTCGAGAGCGGGCGCGATTACGTCGTCTGCGGCGACTGGAACATCGTCCGGAGCCGGCTCGACATCAAGAACTGGACCTCGAACCAGAAGAATTCGGGATGCCTCCCGCCCGAGCGCGAGTGGCTCAACAGGCTGTGCGACGGCGGCTGGGTCGACAGCTATCGCGCGCTCCATCCGGAAGGGGAGGACTACACCTGGTGGAGCAACCGCGGTGCCGCGCGCGCGAAGAACGTCGGCTGGCGCATCGACTACCAGCTGGTCACGCCGGGACTCGGTGCGCGGCTCAAGGCCTGCTCGATCGCGCCGACGCCGCGTTTTTCGGATCATGCGCCGTACACGGTCGACTACGCATGACGGCTGAGCCCGTGTCGGGAAAGACGCCGATCCTGCGTGCGTTCTCGCAGCCGTCCGCGCGGACGATGCTGTTCTTCGGATTCTCGTCGGGCCTGCCGTTCCTGCTCGTCGCCGGCACGCTCGCGTACTGGCTGAAGGAGCGCGGCATTGCGCTGCGCGACATCACGATGATCGCGAGCGCGGGCATGTGCTATGCGCTGAAGTTCCTGTGGGCGCCGCTGCTCGACCACTGGCGGCTGCCTGGATTCGCGCTGCTCGGGCGTCGCCGGGGCTGGCTCCTGTTCGCCCAGATCGGCGTCGCGGCGGGCCTCGTCGCGATGTCGGTGCTGACGCCCTCGCAGCTTGGCGCCTTCGTGCTCGCGACGCTCGCGGTCGCGTTCTTCGGCGCGACGCAGGACATCGCGGTCGATGCCTATCGCATCGAGATCGCCCCGCTGTCGGAGCAGGGCGCGCTCGTCGCGACGTACTCGCTCGGCTACCGCTTCGGATTGCTGCTCGCCGGCGCGCTGGCGCCGATCATGGCGGACCACGTCGACTGGCGCTGGGTTTACGTCGTCATGGCGATCGCGATGGCGATACCGATCGCGGCGAACCTGCTTGCGGTCGAGCCGGTCGCTCCGGAAAAGCCGAGCGCGCGCTGGCGCGACGTCATGCGCGACGGCGTCGTCGAGCCGTTCGTCGATTTCTTCCGCCGCTATCGCTGGCCGCTCGCGCTCGCGACGCTCGCCTTCATCCTGCTGTTCAAGATTCCGGAGCAGGCGACGATCGGCGGCATCATGAGTCCGTTCTATCGCGACATGGGTTTCAGCCAGACCGAGATCGGCGCAGTCAGCAAGATCTGGGGCGTCTGGATCGGCATCGCGGGCGTCTTCCTCGGCGGTGCTGCGGTCGCGCGTTTCGGCGTCGAGCGCACGCTTTTGCTCGCGATCGTCATTTGCGGCGGCAGCAATCTCTCGTACCTCTGGCTGCTCGCGCACCCCGGGAACCTTGTCGCGCTGACGTTCGTGATCTCGGCGACCGATCTCACGCTCGGATTCCTCGGGCCGCCGACCGTCGCGTTCCTCTCCTCGCTCGTGAACCAGCGGCATACGGCGACGCAGTACGCGCTGCTCGCCTCGCTGGTGAACCTGCCCGGCAAGATCCTCGGCTTCTTCGCCGGCGGCATCGTGGCGGCGACGGGTTACGCGACGTTCTTCCTGATCACGATGTTCTCGATACTGCCGGCCGTCGCCGTGTTCGTCTGGGTGTGGCCACGCATTGCCGCCGCGCGCGCGCCGGCGACCGATCCGCAAGCGTGAGACAATCGCGCCGACGCGGCAACACCGGCGCGAGCGCATGACCGATATCCTGATCCGCGAAGTCGACGACACGATCGCGGAGCGCTTGCGCCAGGTCGCGGTCGAGCGGAACTGGTCGATCGATCAGGTCATCGTCCATGCGCTGCGCTACGCGCTCGGTCTCGGCGGCGAGGAGCTCGTGCGCCGCGATCGCCAGGACATCGCGCATCTGCGCGGTACGTGGAACTCGGGCGAGACCGCGGCATTCCGCGAAGCCTTGAGCGCGTTCGAGCACATGGGCGGAACGCCGCTGTTTTCGGATGGAGCGCGCGTTCCGACGCCAGGCGACAGGCCGAAGCGGCGCAAGCACGAATAGCAGATCGATTCGGGAACCATAAGGTGGCTTCAGCCCACCGGTATCGGTCATCCGCGCGAGTACGCATCGGCTGGCCAAGGCCCGCCCCATGACGTGACTCAGGATGCCGGATGCGGCGCGGCGTGGATCGCGCCGAGCACGCGCGAGCCACGCGCACCCGTCACCGCGGGAAGGTTTCCGGGCGCGTTCGCGAGCCGCACGCGTGCGAGCCACGCGAATCCGGCCGCTTCGACGTAATCGGGATCGAGCCCGAGCGCGGCCGTGCTCGCGAGGTGCGCGGGCGCGATGCGCTCGCCGATGGCGGACATCAATGCCGGGTTGTGCACTCCGCCGCCGCAGGCGAAGACCTCGCGCGCGTCGGGCGCGATCGCGCGAATCGCGTGCGCGATGGTTTCAGCGCTGAGCGCAAGCAGCGTTGCCTGGACATCGGCGGCGGCGGCGTCGCTGCCGCCGCGCGCGGCGAGCCAATCGAGATTGAACTCTTCGCGGCCCGTGCTTTTCGGCGGTGCTGCGGCGAAATACGGATCGGAAAGCCATCGCGCGAGGAGCGCGCGATCGACGCGGCCGCTCGTCGCCCACGTGCCGCCTTCGTCGCGCGCGCTGCCGCGATGTCGTTGCACCCACGCATCGAGCAGGCAGTTGGCAGGGCCGGTGTCGAAGCCGACGACATCGCGGCCGGGCGCGAGCACGGTGACGTTCGCGATGCCGCCGAGATTCAGCACGACGCGCGTTTGCGTGCCCGCGAACAGCGCGGCATGCAGCGCGGGCAGGAGCGGCGCGCCTTGTCCGCCGGCAGCGACGTCGGCGCGGCGGAAGTCCGCGATCGTCGTGATGCCGGTGCGCTCGGCGATGACCGTGGGATCGCCGATCTGGAGCGTGAACGGATGCGCTCCCGTCGGCCGGTGGCGGATCGTCTGGCCGTGCGAGCCGATCGCGGCGACGTCGCTCGCGCGCGTGCCGGTCTTGCGCAGGAGCGAGAGCGCGGCGTCGGCGAAACATTCGCCGATCGCGACGTCGAGCGCGCCGTAATCGTCGAGGTCGATCGCGGCGTGTGAGGTCGCGAGCGCGAGGATGCGTGCGCGAAGCTCCGGCGGATAGGGAAGCGTCGCGGCGCCGACGATTTGGATCGGTGAGCCGGACCGGCCCTCTCCCCGGCCCTCTCCCTCAAGCGGGAGAGGGGGAACAGCTTGCTCAGTCGATGGCGCGAAGCGGACCAGCGCGGAGTCGACGCCGTCGGCGCTCGTTCCGGAGATGAGGCCGAGATGGAGCGACGCGCTCACGCGTCAGTCGTTGTTGCGCGCGAGCTGCATTCCGTCGACGAACTTGAGCTTGGCGAGCAGCGGCGCGCACTTCTGCTTGAAGAGCGCGAGCTGCGTCGCGGGCAGCGGCTCTTCTTTCGGCAGCGTGACCGTCAGCGGGTTGCGGTGCTCGCCGTCGACGCGGAATTCGTAGTGGAGGTGCGGGCCGGTCGCAAGACCGGTCATGCCGACGTAGCCGATGACCTGGCCCTGGCTAACGTGCTGGCCGACTTTTTCGTTCGCGAAGCGCGACATATGCCCGTACGCGGTCGAGATGTGGCTGTTGTGCTGGATCGTCACGAAGTTGCCGTAGCCCGATTTCCAGCCGCGGAACGTGATCTTGCCGTCGCCGGCGGCGCGGATCGGCGTGCCCGTCGGCGCCGCGTAGTCGACGCCCTTGTGCGCGCGCATGTAGCCGAGAATCGGATGCATGCGGCCGACCGAGAACACGCTCGAGATGCGCGTGAATTCGACCGGCGTGCGCAGGAACGCCTTGCGCAGCGGGCGGCCGTCTTCGGAGTAGTAGAGCGTCTCGCCGCTCGGGTTCGTGTAGCGGATCGCGGTGTAGCGCTTGCCCTGGTTGATGAAGGTCGCGGCGATGATGTCGCCGTCGTGGATGTGCTCGCCTTCGCGGTAGACGTCGTCGTAGATGACGCTGAAGCTGTCGCCTTCGCGAAGGTCCTGCGCGAAGTCGATGTCGTAGCCGAAGGCCTCGGCGAGCTTCCAGATCATCGTGTCGCTCATGCCGGCCTGCGCGCCGGCTTCGTACAGCGAGCGCGTCAGGACGCCGTGCGCGACGTGCGTGCGGCGTTCGACGGAGCGTTCGTCGACGGTCTCGTTGACGCCGTCCGGCGTGAAGTGCAGCGTCACGCGCGAGGCGTCGCCGCGGTCGAAGCGCATCAGCGCGAGCGCGCCGTTCGCGTCGGTCACGAACGCGAATTCGTCGCCGGGATGGATGTGGCGCAGCGCCGAGGCGTCGTCCTGCGAATCGAGCGCGCGCTGCAGGTCGCCGGGACTGAGGCCGTTCTCCTGGAAGATGTCGGCGAGCGACTGCCCGGCGCGCACGGTGACGCGTCGCCATGCGGGTTCGTTCGCGCCGATGCCGTACGCGCCGATCGAAGGATCGGCTTCGGCGCCTGGCGGAAGTTCGGGCACCTGGATCGCAAGTGTCGTGTAGGCCGTCGGCGCGGGATCGTGCCGCGTCGCGCCGGCCCAGCCCGGGATCACGATGCCGACGAGCGCGGTCAGGAGCAGCGCGACCCCGCCGAGCACCCAGTGCTCGGCTCGCCAGCTGATCGGAGCGGCGGCGACGTTCTGCATGAACGTCCATTGCGAGCAGCGCGAGTAGAAGGGGAAATGCCGGCGCTGCGCATGGCGCCGGATCGCCATGCAGCGCGGGTTGCGACGCAGGGAAGGCGGCTTGTTCGAAGTCACGTCGCGGTCGTGTTCGGGCTGACGGGCCGGTACCATAATTGCGGCGTGTACGCGGCGTCAATTGTTAATGGCGGCGCGGGTTTGCGTGAACTTCGCGATTAACCAATAATTAACCCGAAGCTCCGATTTGGACGGCCGGGCCGTCGCGGTCGGAACGACCGCATCTTGCCGCGCGACGATGATCGCGGGGCGTCCGACAGCCAGCCAGGAATCCCCCGATGTCCAACTTGCAAGACGCGCTCGATCTGATCGGTCGCGGCGCCGACGAGGTCATCAAGCGCGAGGAGCTCGAGGCCCGGCTCAAGCTCGGGAGGCCTTTGCGCATCAAGGCGGGTTTCGACCCGACGGCGCCGGATCTGCACCTCGGCCACACCGTGCTGCTGAACAAGATGCGGCAATTTCAGGATCTCGGCCATCAGGTGATCTTCCTGATCGGCGACTTCACCGGGATGATCGGCGATCCGACCGGCAAGAACGTGACCCGCAAACCGCTGACGCGCGAGGACATCGAGGCGAACGCGAAAACCTACGCGGATCAGGTCTACAAGGTGCTGGACCGCGAGAAGACCGAGGTGCGCTTCAACTCCGAGTGGTTCGGAACCATGTCGGCGGCCGACATGGTGCGCCTCGCCGCGAAGCACACGGTTGCGCGCATGCTGGAGCGCGATGACTTTTCGAAGCGTCACAAGGCCGAGCAGCCGATCGCGATCCACGAATTCCTCTATCCGCTCGTGCAGGGTTACGACTCGGTGGCGCTCAAGGCGGACGTCGAGCTCGGCGGCACGGACCAGAAGTTCAATCTTCTGGTCGGGCGCCAGTTGCAGGAGGACGCCGGCCAGCCGGCGCAGATCGTGCTGACGATGCCGCTGCTGGAGGGGACGGACGGCGTCCAGAAGATGTCGAAGTCGCTCGGCAACTACATCGGCATCAACGAGCCGCCGAACGAGATCTTCGGCAAGGTCATGCGGCTTTCGGACGAGATGATGTGGCGGTATTTCGAGCTGCTCTCGTTCGACAAGTCGCTGGCTGACCTCAGTGAGCTCAGAAGCGCCGTCGCGCACGGGCGCGCGAATCCGCGCGATCTCAAGATGGAGCTTGCCGGCGAGCTCGCCGCGCGATTCCACGGCAAGGCGGCCGCGGAAGACGCCGTGCGGCACTGGCACGAGGTCGTGCAGGGCGGCGGGGTTCCGCAAGACCTTCCGCTGAAGGAAATCGGCGTTCCGGCCGAAGGCATCCGCATCGGGGCGCTCCTGAAGGCGGCAGGGCTCGCGCCGAGCACGTCCGAGGCGATGCGAAAGCTCGGCGAGCGCGCGGTGCGGGTCGACGGCGAGGTCGTCGAGGCGCGCGATCTGTTGCTGGCGCCGGGCGCGGAGCATCTGCTGCAGCTCGGCAAACGCGGGTTCGCGCGCGTGCGTCTGATTCGCGGCGGCTGAGGTATTCCATCGAGCCGTTCGCGCGAACCTCGCGTGCGGCGTCGAGGCAGGAAAATTCTTTGTCGAAACCCCCTTCCCAAATCGATTGGGCCCGGATAGGATGCGCGCCCCTTCGACGCCCGGCCGAACCGGCCTCGCGGCGACGGAGGTTCCCAAGCTTTTCCTGCCTCGATACGGCGTGAAATTTTTGCGCCGGAGGTGTTGACGGTTCGGGAATTGGTTGTATGATATGCGGCTCCCTCGGACGAAAGGTCCTCGGGTGCGGGATCAAGAAAATCCCGCAAGCATTTGATCTTTGACAGTGTGCGCAGGTGACTTGTGTGGGCGCCTTGCGGTGGATCGAAAGTCCATCGAGAAATCAGTGCGTCCAAGCAAACGTCAAAGCAGCAGCTTTAACCAAGCTTGGTTCACACTCAGAAGTTTGGCAGGAAGGCCGAAAAGCCCGAATGCCTGAAAATTCAACTGAAGAGTTTGATCCTGGCTCAGAGTGAACGCTGGCGGCAGGCCTAACACATGCAAGTCGAGCGGCAGCGCGGGTAGCAATACCTGGCGGCGAGCGGCGGACGGGTGAGGAATACATCGGAATCTGCCTTGTCGTGGGGGATAACGTAGGGAAACTTACGCTAATACCGCATACGACCGAGAGGTGAAAGCGGGGGATCGCAAGACCTCGCGCGACAAGATGAGCCGATGTCGGATTAGCTAGTTGGCGGGGTAAGAGCCCACCAAGGCGACGATCCGTAGCTGGTCTGAGAGGATGATCAGCCACACTGGAACTGAGACACGGTCCAGACTCCTACGGGAGGCAGCAGTGGGGAATATTGGACAATGGGCGCAAGCCTGATCCAGCCATGCCGCGTGGGTGAAGAAGGCCTTCGGGTTGTAAAGCCCTTTTGTTGGGGACGAAATCGTACGGGTGAATATCCCGTGCGGATGACGGTACCCAAAGAATAAGCACCGGCTAACTTCGTGCCAGCAGCCGCGGTAATACGAAGGGTGCAAGCGTTACTCGGAATTACTGGGCGTAAAGCGTGCGTAGGCGGTCTGTTAAGTCCGTTGTGAAAGCCCTGGGCTCAACCTGGGAATTGCAGTGGATACTGGCGGGCTAGAGTGCGGTAGAGGATGGTGGAATTCCCGGTGTAGCGGTGAAATGCGTAGAGATCGGGAGGAACACCCGTGGCGAAGGCGGCCATCTGGACCAGCACTGACGCTGAGGCACGAAAGCGTGGGGAGCAAACAGGATTAGATACCCTGGTAGTCCACGCCCTAAACGATGCGAACTGGACGTTGGGTGGACTTAGCCACTCAGTGTCGAAGCTAACGCGTTAAGTTCGCCGCCTGGGGAGTACGGTCGCAAGACTGAAACTCAAAGGAATTGACGGGGGCCCGCACAAGCGGTGGAGTATGTGGTTTAATTCGATGCAACGCG
>DASZYR010000325.1:0-10684 GCA_035545255.1 Rhodanobacteraceae bacterium | reverse complement strand
TCGACCACCGCCGACGAGCTCGCGCTGAAGGCGAACGCGTACTACCGCACCGACAAGTACCAGGAAGCCGTCGACACGATGAAGAAGGCGTTGTCGATGACCGACAAGCCGAACGACAGCTGGACGCAGATCCTGATGGCGAGCTACTTCGAGCTCAACCAGTACGATCAGGCGGCCGCCGTCGTGCAGCAGCAGATGCAGAAGAATCCGAACGACAAGAAGCTCCTGAACCAGCTCGCGACGATCTACATCCAGGCCGACAAGCCGCAGCAGGCGCTCGACCTCATGGCCAAGGCGAAGAGCCAGGGCCTCATCACGACGAGCGACGACTACATGCAGCTCGCCAAGCTCTACGCCGCCGCCGACAAGCACAAGGACGCCGCCGCGACGCTGAAGGAAGGCCTCGACAAGGGCATCGTCAAGCCGTCATTCGACGCATACAAGCTGCTCGGAGACGTCTGCACGCAAGGCGAGGACGATGCCTGCGCGATCGACGCGTACAGCAAGGCCTCTCCGCAAGCGAAGGACGGCAACATCGACTACCAGCTCGGCTATCTCCTGTTCTATTCCGACAAGTCGAAGGACGCGGCCGACGCGCTGACGCGCGCGATCTCGAAAGGCGGCCTGCGGCAGGAGGGCGAAGCCTATCTCCTGCGCGGCGATGCCGAGAACGACATGAACCAGCTCTCGGCTGCGACGGCGGACTGGCAGAAAGCGTCTGGATACGCCAGCACGAAGACGATGGCCGAGCAGCGGATCAAGGCGGCAAAGGGCGGCGTCAGGATCAAGCGAGCGTCGAAGAAACCCCACGGTTGACGCTGCTGCGTTACGAAACGCAACACACGAAGGGCAGGGCTGCCCGAAGGCTTGTAGTATGAGTGCCGGCTGTTGTACCGTGCCCGGCCCTCCGGCGTCCGTCCGGGGTCAACCCCGGCACGCCGACGCGGTCGCACCGCAGTACGGTCACAATCCTGTTGGTCAACGTTGATGGCAGATACCTACCAATCTGGCAGTGATACGTTCAGTTGGCGTCGCGTCACTGCGTTGTCCTTCGCTTTCGCCTTGCATGCGTTCGCGTTCGCGATGCTGCTGGCGCCGGTCGCGCCGCCGCCGCCGAAGGACAAGAATCAGGACAAGAAGGTGATGGTGGAGTTCATCGAACCGCCGCCACCGCCGCCACCGCCACCGCCTCCTCCTCCGGAGCCGCCGAAAAAGCCGCCGCCGAAGGTCATCGAGAAGGTCAAGCCGCCGCCGACGCCGCCACCGCCGGAGCCGCCTCCGGTCGTGACCGAAGAGCCGTCGCCGATGGCAACGCCTGCGCCGCCTCCCGCGCCGCCGGCACCGCCAGCGCCGCCGGCCGACATCGCGCCGAGCGAGAACATCAGTTACCGTAAGCTCAGGCCGCCGAAGTATCCGGTGCAGGCGATACGCCAGCATCAGCAGGGCAAGGTGCTGCTGAAGGTGCTCGTCGGCGCGGACGGCGTGCCGCAGGAAATCACGGTCGAGAAATCGAGCGGATCACGCCTGCTGGATCAGGCCGCGATTGCGGCGGTGAAGACCTGGGTCTTCAATCCGGGTCAAAAGGGTGGCAAGCCCGCTCCGGGTTATGCCTTGGTTCCGATTGATTTCAATTTGTCCGAACAGTAACCACTCACAGGTAACGCCATGCAGCAAGATCCCTCTCAGGCCCAGCCGGCGGTTCAGCCGGGCACCGTTCCTCCGCCGGGTACTGGTGGGGGCAATACGGCCGAAGCCCTCACCCAGATGGGCTTCGACCACCTGATCCACAACTTCGACTTCCTTGGCTGGATCGTGTTCGTGGTCCTGTGCGTGATGTCGATCGCGTCGTGGTTCTTCATCGTCGCGAACTTCCTGCGCAACACGATGATCCGTGCGCGCATGGAGCGCGTGATCCACACCTTCTGGGACACGCCCTCGGCGCAGGACGCCGTGCGCTTCATGGAAGAGCAGCCCAAGGGCGAGCCGTTCTCGAAGATCGCGCTCGATTCCGCCTCGGCCGCCGCGCATCACCAGCGTCATGAAGGCAGCCGCCTCGTCGAGGCGCTGAACCGTTCCGAGTTCATCGATCGCGCGCTGCGCCAGGCCGTCGCCCGCGAAAGCATGCGTCTCGAAGGCGGTCTCACGCTGCTCGCCACCGTCGGCTCGTCGGCGCCGTTCGTCGGCCTGCTCGGTACGGTGTGGGGCATCTACCACGCGCTGATCCGCATCGCGGCTTCGGGCAACGCATCGATGGAAGCGGTCGCAGGTCCGGTCGGCGAGGCGCTGATCATGACCGCGTTCGGTCTCTTCGTCGCGATTCCGGCGGTGCTCGCCTACAACTTCTACGTTCGCCAGAACCGCCTGACGTACGCGAGGTTCGACGAGTTCGCGCACGATCTGCACGATTTCTTCGCGACGGGTTCGCGCGTCGAGGCTGGTGCGGCACCGATTGCCGCAAGGAAGTAAGCCATGGCATTCACCAGCAATTCGGGCGGCGGCCCGATGGCGGAGATCAACGTCACGCCGCTCGTCGACGTGATGCTGGTGCTGCTGATCATCTTCATGATCACGGCGCCCCTGATGTCGCACAAGATCCGCATCGACCTGCCGCAGGCGAATCCGAACCAGCAGGAAACCAATCCGCCGGAGCCGATCGACCTCGCGGTCAAGCAGACCGGCGAGATCTTCTGGAACGACGAGCTCGTCACCGAGGCGATGCTGCAGGCGCAGCTCCGCGTCGCAGCGCAGAAGAATCCGCAGCCCGAGCTGCAGATCCGCGCCGACAAGGACACGCGCTATCAGCTGATCGCAACCGTCATGGCCGACGCGAAGAGCGCCGGCATGGTCAAGATCGGCTTCATCACGACCTCCGCGGGCGCCGCTCAGTAGGCACCGCAAGCGCTCGCGCGATACTCGACGGCGCTGCAGCGATGCAGCGCCGTTTTTGTTTGCGACGCATTTCCGCTCTCTCGCTAGCGAAAAAGAGCCAGCATGACGGCGTTCGGAGAGGAGCGCCGCGGCGCTTCTTGTCTCGACAACGAAGCGTCGAACCGCTTGCCTCACCCTGCCCTCTCCCGCTTTGCGGGAGAGGGGAAAGACGCGACCACCAATCAGGAAGGGTGGGCAGCTGCCGAAGCGCTAAGGCCTGGCGAGAATCGAAAGATAATTGCGGACAGTCGCCGCGAGTCCGTCGTAAAGCGCTTCGCCGATCAGCGCGTGACCGATCGAGACTTCGTCGAGAAACGGGATCGCGCGTTTCAATGCGCCGAGGTTCCTCTGATCGAGGTCGTGACCTGCGTTGACGCCGAGCCCTGCGCCGCGCGCTCTTTCAGCCGTTCGCGCACACGCATCGAGCTCGCGCCCGGCGTCGCCTCCCGCGAACGCGTGCGCGAACGGGCCCGTGTAGATCTCGATGCGATCGGCGCCGAGCTCGGCGACGCGCTCGATCTCGTCCGAGCCCGCGTCCATGAAGAGACTGACGCGGCAACCGATCTCCCTGAACGCGCGCACGATCGGCTCGAGACGTGCGCCGTCCTTCGAAAGATCGAAGCCGTGGTCCGACGTGATCTGCGCATCGCCGTCCGGCACGAGCGTCACCTGCGCCGGCCGGACCGCGCGCGCGAGCGCGACGAGTCCGGGATACGTGCCGCGCGGCGGAGCGAACGGATTGCCTTCGATGTTGTATTCGGCATCGCCGAGCACGGCCGCGATCCGCTCGACGTCATCGACGCGGATGTGCCGCTGATCGGGTCGCGGATGCACGGTGATGCCTTCACACCCCGCGGCCAGCGCGGCGCGCGCCGCCACGGCGGGATCGGGCATCGAGCCGCCGCGCGCGTTGCGCAGCACGGCGATCTTGTTGACGTTGACGCTGAGCCGGGTCACGTTGCGAGACTCCTCGATTCGATCGCGACGGGCGCGGCGCCGATCGCGAATCGCAAATCCGGGATCGCGACGGCCGTCATCTGCGATCCTGCTCGCGGTTTTCGTGTTCTTCGGCCGCCCAATCATCCCGCGGCGCACGCGCCTCGAATACGCCCTGCCGCCAGTCGAGCCCGCTGACCTTGCGCTTCGCGTCGCGCTCGAAAGCGACCTCGAGCGTGCCATCCGCATCGCAGAAACGGTCGACCGCGCAGAGTTGCACGAACGAAGGCACCGATCCGGTCAGCTGCACGCGCAGCCCCGGCGTCGCGACGACGACGCGTGCGCGCATCGAGGGCGACAAGGCGTAATCGCCCGCGAACGCCGCAAGATCGGCCGCACTCGATGCGCTCGACTTGCGCCTCAGCGTCGGCGCGCCGTCGCTGAGACGCTCGGCGTGATAGTGCGAGCCGTGCCGGTGCAGGATCGCGCCGGCGATCTTCGTCTGCTCGCGCTGGAAAGTCAGCTGCGACATGCCGCCGGCGAGCTCGAACGCATCGTCATCGTAAGCGGACATCGTCTGCGGCAGGAGACCCGTCACTTGCGCGACGAGCCCGTCGGACGTCGCGCGGACGACGAGATCGCCGCCGGTATCGAAACGGTACCAGCCCTCGTACGCGAGCGTCGCCGGCGCGACCATCGGCAACAGCTTCGGCGGCGCGGACGGCGCCGGCCGCCCGGCGAGCAAGCTGAGTCCGAGCAGGCTGACGTCCACGCCGGCGTTGCCGAGTATGACCACCGCACGCTGCTTGTCGGTGCGAAGGCCCACGAAGCTCGCGAACCCGCCGGTGATGCCGGCCTGCCAGAGCAGCGGCCAGTTCTGCCCGTCCGACTCGACCGGCACGATCTGCCATGCGATCGCGGTCTCGCCTCCGCCGGCCGCCGCGCGCGGATCACGCGCAAGCAGGATGGCTTCGCGCAGCGGGCTCGCCTCCGGCCGCAGTTCGATCGCGGCGAATTTCATGAGATCGGTCAGTGTCGCGCGAAGGCCGGCCGCCGGCGCAAGCGCCTGGTGCTGCCAGTGCGGGACGACGATGCCGTCGCGGTAACCGTCGAGCAGCCGCGGCACGGCGCCGAAACCGCTCTGGGTCATCGCCAGCGGCGCGAGCACGCGCCTCGCGAGCGCGTTGCGGTAATCCGCTCCGGTCGCACGCGCGACGACCTCGCCGATCAGCGCAACGCCGAGATCCGAGTAGAGATAGCGGCCGGGCGCGGATTCGAGCCGCGCGTGCGCGAGATAGCCGAGCAGCGCCCGATCGTCGTACGCGATGTACGGATCGTCGACGCTGCGCGGAAAAAGATTGGGCGCAATCGTCGGCAAGCCGGCCCGATGCGTCGCGAGCTCGGCGACCGTCGCCGCCGCGAGACGCGGATCGGCGAATCGGATGTCGGCGAAGATCTTGCCGAGCGTCTCGTCGAGTCGGACCTTGCGCGCGACGATCGCGTCGGCGAGCAGAAGGCCCGTGAAGCTCCGCGTCGTCGATCCGAGCTCGAACGCATCGGCCGATGTCGGTGCCGCTCCGCCGGGCTCCGCCGCGCCGAACGTCCATTCGCCTCGTTCGTCGCGATCGATGAACCCGATGGCGATGCCCTGGTAGCGTCCGTTCGCGATGCCCTGCTCGATCGCCGCGCGAAAATCGGCTGGCAGGTCGAACGCGTGCACGCGTGCGGCGAATGCGAGCGCGCAGACAACGGAAAGACGGAAGAAGCGGATCGCGCGCATGCGCGCAAGCTTAGCCTGCGCGGTGCGTCAGCGGCGTGACCTCGTCGGCGGTCACGCCGCAACCGGTTTCAGCGGCACGCCTCGGGCGATTCCTGGTAGACGACCGGATCCCAGTAGGCGCCGTTGGCGGGATTGTCGCGCTGATCCTCGTTGAGGCGCGCGGCAACGAGATACGTCGTGTCCGGTGCGACTTCCACCGTCAGCGTCTTGTAACCGCCGCCGATCCGCGCGTTGCGCTGGCGATCGTTGAAGGAGAGATAGCGGCTCTCGATCTTCTCGCCGATCTTGAGGACGTGCCGGCCGGCATCGACGCGATAGGCCTTCGCACCGCTCGGACCCGGCGATTTGTCGTCGATGGTGATGATCTTCGCGCCGTGCAGGCCTTTTCCTCGCGGCGCCACGTCGAAATCGCTGATGCGGCCGCAGCCTTCCACGGCGCCCGCCGCATCCGTCGCGCCGGGTGCCGCAGCGGAGCCGGCCGCGCCGTTCGAGGCGAGCGCCGAGCCTTCGCCGATGCTGAGATGCATCGCCGGCAGATACATGCTGGCCGAAGTGCCGCCGACCGTCTCGGCGCGGCCGTCGCGGCGCAGATCGAAAGCGAGTTTTCCGCCTTCGGGCAACGTATCGACCGTGCGCCGCAGGACCGCCGCGCCGTCGCTCGTCGCGAGCGAGGTGCCGTTCAATGCGACCAGCACGTCGCCGGCGCGAAGTCCCATGCGCTCGGCGTTGCCGCCCGGTGTCACGGCCAGCACGTGCAGGCCATCGCCGCCGCCGTGCTTGCTGTCGACGAGCAGGCCGAGATTGCTGACCTTCTTCGCCGGCGCGTCGACGTCGAGCGCGATCTGCTGCGGCGCCGTGCTGCCGAAGGCGCCGCTCTGGATGAGATCCATCATGACGACGCTGAGCTCCTCGCGCACGCGCTGCTCGACCGTGAGGCCGGCAGCAGCGCCCGAATGAGCCGTCGCCGCCGAAGCGTTCGCGATCGCCTGCTCCTCGCCGGCTGCCAGCGCCGAGCCCGCGGCCGCGATGATGCTTGCCGCGATCAGCGCGAACAGCGTTCGACGCAGGAAAGTTCGTTCTTTCATTGCCATCTCCGATTCAGCGTATCCATGTTTCACAAGACGTCGAAGTGCGTGCGAACGTTTCGTCGGACGGTCCGGCCCTTCAGATTCGCGTCACCGCATCGGCGCGCGCCGCGAGGATCAGTCCGCGCAGCGCGTCGTTGCGCTGCTTCCACAGGGGGCCGAGCTCGTCCGCTTCGGCGCCGCGGTCGTAGGCGGATTGCAGGTTCGCATCGATCACGTGCAGGCGCGTGAGTCCGGCCGGCTGCGCCGTCGCCGGCGACAGCGCATGCCACTCGCGCTCGAGCGACTGCGATTCGCGCTGGCTTTCGGCCAGAGGAGACTCGGTCGGCGCGTGCGGCATGACCGCGAGCAGCGTCGCGAAGACGGCCGCGGCCGCCGCGGCACCGATGAGCCACGAAACCCGCTGCCGCTTCGGCGCTCCGGCGGCCGCGCGCGCCGCGACAATGCGCGGCCACAACGTCGCGTCCGGCTCGAACACCGGCAGATCGAGCAGCAGCGGATGCGGCGCGTGCGCCTCGTTCAGAGACTGCCTGCGCATGCGGCGATTCCTCCTTCATGCCTGACCGGCTCGTCGGCGCCGCCGAGCTTGCGCAGCGCGCGGGCGAGGATCGATTTCGAATAGCTCTCGCTTTGCCCGAACAGCTCGGAGAGCTCCTTGTGCGTGTACCCTTCGAGCTCGTGCAGCACGAGCACGGCGCGCGCCCGCGGCGGCAGCTGCATCAGGAGCGAGAACGCATCGACGCGCGCATCGGCGTCGATCGAGCGGCTCGCCATCGTCGCGAACAGCGCTTCGGGATCCTCGTCCGCGAAGCGCTGGCCCGCGCGGAGCGCGTCGATCGTCGCGTTCGCGGTCATGCGCTTCAGCCAGACGCCGAACGGCGCGTCGCCACGAAAGCCGGGCAGCGTGTTGATCATCTTCAGGAACACCTCCTGCACGACGTCCTCGGCCGCTGCGCGTTCGCCGAGGATCCTGAGCGCGAGGTTGAAGCACGCGGTGCCGAACCGGCGATAGATCGCCGCGCACGCGTCCATGTCGCCGCGGCGCGCTCGCTCGAGCGTGATGCGGTCGAGGTCCTGGCCGAAGCCGGATCTCGCATGCGGGGGCGTCTGGCTCGTCACGTCGCACCTCTGGACGGTCGAGCGCGCCGGACCGTCGCAGAAGCCGCGGTTCCGGGCGCCTCCTCCAAGCGTATGCGCGCCCGGGCCTGAATGCAGCCCCCGACGCGGGCGCCGGTCAGCGCGAAGCGCGACGCACGCGCGCGTCGCGAATCCCCGCTTGCGGAATCCGCATCTCGGCGCTGCCGCCGTCACGGACGATGCGCAGCAGCACGTCGGCGCCGTCGAGTCCCTGCACGCGACCCTCGATGGATTTTCCGCCGGCGGTCACGAGACGCACCCGCTCGCCGCGATACCCCGCGAGCGCCGCGACCGGCACCGAGACGTAACCCGAAACCTCCGGAGCCCTTTCCGCCAGGCGTTCGATCGTCGGCGCTCGCCAGACGAGGGCCGCCGACGTGCCGGGCGGCGGCGGCGGCGCGCTGGCCGGAATCGGACCCGTCGCCTCGCGCGGGTCGATCGCCGGATGCTCGGAGACGGCGCCGCTCCAGGCCGCCGCGTCCGGAGCCGGTGTCGCGATCGCGACGATGTCTTCCGGAGGCGCCGGCTGCGGCGCGGGCGGAGGAATCTCGGCGGGCGGCAGCGCCGCCGCGTTCGCGACCGACATCAGCGGCAGGCTTTCGCTCGCGGAAGGCGCGGGCTCGGGCTCTGGCGCCGGCGGAAGCTCGGCAAGGCGGAGCGTTGCATCGGGCGAAGGCGCGGCGGCGACGTCCGCGGGCGCGATGTCATCGGTTGCGGCGGCGATCGCCTCGGTCTCCGGTGTCGCGGCTTCGGCCGGCGGTGCCGCGAAGCCGAGACGCAGCAGGATCGGCTGGGCCGTATTGCGGCGCAGCGTCACGTTCAATTGCCGCAGCAGATCGTCCGGTGCGTACGAGGCAAAATCCGCCGGGGCGAACGTCGTTTCGGGCAGGCTCGAAAGCTCCGCGCTGCCGCCCTCGGCGACGAGCTTTCGGTAAAGCGCTGCGACGTCGTCGCCAGGCGTGACGCCGCGCGCTTCGAGGAACGCCTCGACGGCCGCGAGATGGCGCGTCGCGTAACCCGCCGCATCGGTGCCGGTCAGCTGCGCGCAGAAACGGTTGCGTTGCGCGAGATAGCCGCCATCGAGATAGGTCAGCGAGAACTGCTCGATGCGCGTTGCCCGTGCGGCGCGCCCGTCGCCGATCCAGGCGCTCGGCTCGAAACCGGAGAGATCGAGATGCGCCGTGATCGTCGAAAACGGTGGCGCCGTCGAGACGAGATCGGTGCGCAGCTCGTGTGTCACGGCGTCGTAGCTGTAGCGAAGATCGTCCTCGCGCGGCCGCGTCGCGACGCCCATGCGCGCGTAGTCGCGCGGCGAAAACGTCACGACGGGATCGCAACCGAGGCTCTCGAAAGGCACGAGGCTCGTCGGCCCGAACCATCCCTCGAGTGCGTAACGCTCCAGCGCTTCCTGCGCGAGCGACGCGCCTTCGAGATGAACGTCGAGGCTCGCCGGAACGCCGGTTTCGCCGGCGATTGCGCGCCGCAGCAGCCAGAACATGCCGTTCGGAGCGATCGTCGCCCGGGTCGCACGCAGGACCGCCCCGCGCGCGGTTCCGGCTCGCACTTCGAGCCGCGGCGCATCGAGCACGACGCGCCCGTCGAGCGCACCGCCGACGCCGTCGTAGGAAAGCCGCATCGAGGGAGCAAGCGCGGCCGCGAGCCGCTCGACCGAGGCCTTCGCGGCTACGTGCTGCGCCAGCTTGAGCGCGCAGAGCGCGGCGAGCGCGACGAGGGCTCCGAGGCGAAGCGACTTCCACATAGGGCGATACCGCGGCGCAGCGGCAGCCTCGTTCAGACAGGGTTTCGGGCCAAGCTAGCCCGGTGGCGTGACGCGGAATTTGCGCCGGTTCACAAAAGCCGAAGAACCCGACCAGCGGTCCGGTTTTGGCGTCAGGCGTCCGCCGCGACGAATGCGCGGATCGCGCGCCGGCCGCCGCGCCAGGCCAGCGCGCCGAGAAATCCCGGAGCGGGCTCCAGCAGCGCGAGCTGCCAGGCATCGGAATCGCCCGCTTCGGCCGCGAGCGCGGAGAGCCCAGTCGGCACCCCGGCGCCGTCGAGCGCGAAGGCGACGCGATCGAGTCCGAAGGCGAGGCCTTCGCCGAGCGCTTTCAGCACGGCCTCCTTGCAGGTCCAGAGCCGCACGAATGCCTCGAGGCGCTGCGCTTCTGGCAGCCCGCGGAGCGCTTCGGCCTCGCTCGCGGCAAAGAAGCGCCGGGCCAGGCCGTCGACGTCGGTCTTGCGATCGATGTGCTCGATGTCGACACCGAGCGGTTGCGCGCGCGCAACCGCGATCAGCACGTGATCGCGCGCGTGGCTCAGATTGAAATCGATACCGGGCAGCGAAGGCGCGAAGGGTTTGCCGTGCTCGCCGCGCTCGATCTCCGGAGCGGACGCGAGGCCGCCATAGTGAGCGAGCAGGTGATCGAGCAGGCATCGCGCAGCGGACGAGACGTCACGAAAGTTTGCAGACTCTCCGAGTGCCAGCCGCCACAGATGAATCTCTTCGTCGCCCAGTCGTGGCAGTGCAGCCGGAGTGGAAATGAAATCGTCGACAGCCATGCGGTGCATCGATGCGGAAACGGATCGCGTCTTCGGGCCGATGCGGCAACCCTCAACCGGAGCGACCGCGGGACCTTACCGGATCAGCCGCTCTTCGACGAGCGCCACGACCACCGACGGATCAGCCAGCGTCGACACGTCGCCGAGCGATTCGGGCTGGTTCTCGGCGATCTTGCGCAGGACGCGCCGCATGATCTTGCCCGAGCGCGTCTTCGGCAGGCCCGGCGCCCATTGCAGCCAGTCCGGTGTCGCGATCGCG
>DASZYR010000324.1:0-3088 GCA_035545255.1 Rhodanobacteraceae bacterium | reverse complement strand
GGCCTGATCCGCGCGGTCGAGAAATTCGATCCGGCGCGGCGTCTGCGCTTCTCGACGTATGCGGTCTGGTGGATTCGCGAAGCCGTGCAGCAGGCCGTCATGCACCAGGGCCGCACCGTGCGATTGCCCGTGCACGTCCTGCGCGAGCTCGCGCACGTGCTGCGCGCCGAGCGCGAGCTCGCGGCGCGCGGCGGCACGCCGCCGAGCCTCGAGCAGATCGCGGCCGCGGTCGGCAAGGAGCTCGGCGAAGTCGCGGAGCTCTTCCGCGTCGGCGAAGGCGTGACCTCGCTCGATGCCGCCGTCGAAGCCGGCGAGCCGTTTGCGTTGCCGCCTGAGCGCGAGGAATCCGCAAACGCGCTCTCGCCGGCCGAGGCGGGTCGTCTTGGCCTTTGGCTGTCGCGCCTGACCGAGCGCCAGCGCGCCGTCATGCAGCGCCGGTTCGGGCTCGGCGGCGCGCCGGTGCAGTCGCTCGCCGAGATCGGCCGCGATCTCGGCATCACGCGCGAGCGCGCGCGGCAGATTCAGGAAGAGGCGATGCGGAAGTTGCGGAAGCTTTCGCAGGATGAGTGAGGCGGAAGATAACGAGCCCGATGCGCGACGTTTTCGCCTCTCCCGCTTGCGGGAGAGGTCGCCGTGGAGCGGCGGGTGAGGGCGAGCGGAGTGACGCGTCGCAGGTTTCTCGCGAAAAGCATTCCCTCACCCTGACCTTCTCCCGCAAGCGAGAGAGGGAACACGGCGAGCGCCGTTGAAACGCTTCGCGTTACCAGCAAGGCAAGTTGCGTTATTCGCGAGGCAGCATGAATGCGGCAACCGCGCGTCGGCCTTCGGATACCAACAGGTTGTACGTCCGGCTCGCCGCCGCGTTGTCCATGACTTCGACGCCGATGTGTCGTCGCAGCAGCGCGACGATCGCCTCGCGCGGCGGAAACACCTGCCGCTCGCCGGTACCGAGCAGCACGACCTCGGGTTCGAGCGCGGCGATCGCCTCCGCGGCGGCGACGTCGAACTCCGAAGCCTCCGTCACCGGCCAATCCTCGACGACGCGATCCGGCGCGAGAATGAAGCTTCGCGTCAGCGCGCGATCGACGATCGTGATCGCGCGCGGCGCGCAATTGCGCACGAAGAGATAGCCTTCGGGCTTGTCCTGCGTCAGCTGCATCGGATCGTTTCGGACCGGACGACGATCACTTGCGCGGCAGCTCGATCTTCGGCTGCTTCGGATTGCGCCGGTAGAAACACGCGATGCGGCCGATCGTCTGCACGAGCTCGGCTTTCGTTCCTTCGCGCAGGAGCTCGATCGAACCGGCGCGCTCGTCGCGATCGGCGTCGGCGAGCTTGACCTTGACGAGCTCGTGGTGCGCAAGCGCGCCGTCGAACTCCTTGACGAGCGAAGGCGTCACGCCCTTCTGGCCGACGAGAATGACGGGATCGAGCGCGTGCGCGAGACCGCGCAGATAGCGCTTCTGGTGCGAGCTGAGCGGCATGAACGGAAACCGAATGCGGACGGACGGTTGCGGAGCGGACGAGCGCTTGAGGGTATCATGCGCGTCGTCCTCACTCGAAACCGGCGCGGTGCGGCGCTGACGATGGCGCGCAGCAAATCGAGCACCCGCTGGCTCCAGGAGCATTTCAGCGATCCCTACGTGAAGCGCGCGCAAGCCGAAGGCTGGCGCTCGCGCGCCGTCTACAAGCTCGAGGAGCTGATCGAGCGCGATCGCCTCTTGAAGCCGGGAATGACCATCGTCGATCTCGGCGCCGCGCCCGGCGGCTGGTCGCAGGTGGTGCGCTCGCGGCTCGGCGAGAGCGGGCGCGTGATCGCGCTCGACATCCTGCCGATGCAAGGCATCGGCGGCGTCGACTTCATCCTCGGCGATTTCCGTGACGAGGACGTGCTGAAAACGCTGGAAAAACATCTGGATGGCGCCCCGGTCGATCTTGTGCTTTCCGACATGGCCCCCAATCTCAGCGGCATGGGAAGCGTCGATCAGCCGCGCGCCATGCATCTTGCCGAGCTTGCCGAGGAGTTCGCGGCGGTTCACTTGCGAGCCGGTGGCGCGTTCCTGACGAAGCTTTTTCAGGGCGAAGGCTTCGACGCCTACGTCCGGCGCTTGCGTCAGCGGTACGAGCGCGTCAGCATGCGGAAGCCGAAGGCTTCGCGGGCGCGCAGCTCCGAGGTTTACGCGCTGGCTATCGGCAGGAAATGAAATTCCCTTCTCCCGCGTGCGGGAAAAGGTGCCGAAGGCGGATGAGGGAAGCTTGTCGCGACTCCTCCCTCACCCGCGCCTCCGGCGCAACCTCTCCCGCAAGCGGGGGAGGTGACAGTAGGGTAACTCGAAAGGTTGCGGCGGTAGTCCGAACATGAACGACATGGCCAAGAATCTCCTCCTCTGGGCGATCATCGCGATCGTCCTCCTGACGGTCTTCAACAGCTTCAATCCGCGCGCTTCGGCGCCGTCGGATGTCGCGTATTCGGATTTCGTGCAGCAGATCGGCAACGGCGGCGTCGCTTCGGTCGCGCTGAGCCCGGACGTGCCGTCGAAGGCGATGGCCAAGCTCAAGGACGGCTCGTCGATCTCGACGAACGTTCCGCTTGGCGCGAACGACAAGCTCGTCGACCTGCTCGTGAAAGACAACGTCGAGTTCAAGCAGCTTCCGGCCGACAACGTTGCGCTCTGGAAGATCCTGCTCGACTGGGTGCCGTTCCTGATCTTCATCGGACTGCTCGTCTACTTCATGCGCCAGATGCAGTCCGGAGCGGGCGGACGCGGCGCGATGTCGTTCGGGCGCTCGCGCGCGAAGCTCCAGGGCGAGGATCAGGTCAAGGTCACGTTCGCCGACGTCGCGGGCTGCGAGGAAGCCAAGGATGAAGTCGGCGAGCTGGTCGAGTTCCTGCGCGACCCTTCCAAGTTCACCAAGCTGGGCGGCAAGATCCCGCGCGGCGTGCTGCTCGTCGGCCCTCCCGGCACCGGCAAGACGCTGCTGGCGAAGGCCATCGCGGGCGAAGCCAAGGTGCCGTTCTTCTCGATCTCCGGTTCCGACTTCGTCGAGATGTTCGTCGGCGTCGGCGCCGCCCGCGTGCGCGACATGT
>DASZYR010000323.1:0-3666 GCA_035545255.1 Rhodanobacteraceae bacterium | reverse complement strand
TTCCGAAGGATCGCCCGCGAGGCGTCGCCTGGATGCGCATCGCCGCCGAAGCGCACGAGGATCTTCCGGTCGCCACCTACAACGCGATGCTTTCCGAGCTCGGCGACGACGAGCGCCGGCAGGCGTTCGCGATCTGGCACGAGCTCGACGCGAAATACGGCGACAAGGTTTCGCTGCCGCGTGCCCTCGACCGTTACGTGCTCGACAGCCACAGCATGACGAACTTCGGCATTCCCGACGCGGACCTGCGCATCTCGGAGGCCGGCAGCGCGTACAACATCAACGTGCCGTCCTGGAAGTACATGGAAGCGAAGAAGGACGAAGTCGACGCGCTGATCAAGGAGATCACGGGCACGGTCAAGGTCGGCTCGGTGCGGACGCTGGACGTCGCCGCCGAAGCGCGGCGCGACGCATCGGACAAGGTAGTCCAGCCCGCCGGCACGCCGGCGTCCGGCGCGGCGGAGCGCGAGCGGCAGCACTGAGCGCGCGCGGTCGGTTACACTGCGTCGCCATGAGCGATCGCGACATCATCCGCACCTCGAACGCCCCGCAGGCGATCGGCCCGTACTCGCAGGCTGTCCGCGCCGGCAACGCGCTGTATCTCTCGGGCCAGATTCCGCTCGATCCCGCGACCGGCGAGATCGTCGGCGGCGACATCGCGGCGCAGGCGCGCCGCGTGTTCGATAACCTGAAGGCCGTGCTCGATGCCGGCGGCGCGTCGTTCGCCGACGTCGTGCGCGTCGGCATCTATCTCGCCGATCTTGGCGATTTCGCCGCGGTCAACGAGGTCATGAAGCAGTATTTCTCCGAACCGTATCCCGCACGCTCGACGATCGGCGTGTCGGCGCTGCCGCGCGGCGCCGCGATCGAGGTCGACGCGATCGCCGTGCTCGATCGCTGACCGCCGCTTCAGCTCATGCGCACGAACAAGAGCGCGATGTAGGTCGCGAGCAGCACGAACGAGGCGACCGCGACGGCCGCCTGCACCGCGATGCGGCTCGACACGAAGCCCGGAACCGCGAGCACGATCCAGAGAAGGCGCATCGCGCTGTCCAGATCCGGCCGGATGCCTCCGGCCAGCATCCATTGCTGGAAGAACGAAGCCGGCGCGATCAGCATCATCAGCAAGAAGAACGGCTTGCGCTTCGCGATGAACGCGCGGGCGAGCGCGTCGCCGTCGAGATGAAGATCGCTCGGCAAGACGAGATACGAGAGGAGATAGAGCAGGATCGGCAGGATCAGGAACGCGACGTATCCGAAGAAGGTCCATTCCTCGATTTGCCGCCAGCCGAAGGAGACCCACCAGACCTGAAGGTCCGCGAGCAGCAGCGTCGCGACGATGATGAATATCCACCAGCCGCCGCCGAGCGCGCGGCCGTCGCGAATCAGGCGCGCGACGCCGGAAAGGAGCTGCGTGACGCCGAGGCCGATGATGATCGACAGGAGAACCGTGATGTACTCGAACTCGCTCACGCGCGCTTCCTGTCTGTCCGGCGGAATCGCGATCCTACCGCGAGGGCGGAAGCGGGGCCGCGCTTGATACGCTAGGCCGATGACGCCGCCTTTCGCCCGACCGCGCTCCGCAGCCCCGCTGGCCGACGCGGGCGCGCTGCCGGCGACGTCGCTGCCGGGAGTGGGCGACGCGCTGGCGGCGCTGCTCGGCAAGCTCGGGCTGCGCACGTTGCAGGATCTGTGGTTCCATCTGCCGCTTCGCTACGAGGATCGCACGCGCATCACGCCGATCCGCGAGCTTCGCATCGGCGAGAGCGCGCAGGTGGCCGGCGTCGTCGAAGCCGTCGAGCGCGGCTTTCGCTACCGGCCGCAATTGCGCGTCGCGATCGGTGACGATTCGCGCGCGACGCTGATGCTGCGCTTCTTCCACTTCAACCGCAGCCAGGTCGAGCAGCTCGCGCCGGGTGTGCGCGTCGTCTGCTACGGCGAGGTGCGGCACGGTGCGCACGGGCCCGAGATGGTGCATCCGCAGTACGCGCGTCTCGCCGCCGATGCCTCTGCCGTCGTCGACGATCGTCTTGCTCCGGTCTATCCGACGACCGAAGGCCTGGGTCAGAAGCGCCTGGCCGGTGTCATCGCGCGCGCGCTCGAACGCCTGCCCGGCGACGAGGACCTCGAACTGATTCCCGCGGCGCTGCGAGCGCCGCTCGATCTCGGATCGCTGCGCGACGCGCTCATGACCGTGCATCGTCCGCCGGCCGGCAGCGACCTCGCCGCGTTCGCGCTGCGCACGCATCCGGCGCAGCAGCGGCTTGCGTTCGAGGAGCTCCTGACGCATCACCTCAGCCTGAAGCGGCTGCGCGAACGGATGCGCAGTCATCGCGCGCTTCCGCTCGCGGGCGACGGCCGCTTGCGCAAGGCGCTGCGCGCGCAGCTGCCGTTCGCGCTGACGAAGGGGCAGCAGCGCGTCGTTCGCGACGTCGAGGGCGACGTCGCCAGGAGCGAGCCGATGCTGCGCCTCGTGCAAGGCGACGTCGGCTCCGGCAAGACCGTCATCGCGGCGCTTGCGGCGCTCGCGGCGATCGAGGCGGGACGGCAGGCCGCGCTGATGGCTCCGACCGAGATCCTCGCCGAGCAGCACTGGCGCACGTTGTCCGCGTGGCTCGCGCCGCTCGGCATAGAGCCGGTGCGTCTCGCCGGCAAGGGCAGCCGTCGCGCGCGAGACGCCGCGCGCGCGCGCATCGCCGAAGGTGCCGCGCTCGCGATCGGCACGCATGCGCTGATGCAGGACGACGTCTCGTTCCGCGATCTGGCACTCGTCGTCATCGACGAGCAGCACCGCTTCGGCGTGCACCAGCGCCTGACTTTGCGCGACAAGGGCGCGCAAGGCGACACCGTGCCGCATCAGCTCGTGCTGACCGCTACGCCGATCCCGCGCACGCTCGCGATGACGGCATACGCCGATCTCGACGTGTCGGTCATCGACGAGCTTCCGCCGGGCCGGACGCCGGTGCAGACCGTCGCGATCTCCGGTGCGCGGCGCGCCGAAGTCGTCGAGCGCATCCGCGCCGCCTGCGCCGAAGGACGGCAGGCGTACTGGGTCTGCACCTTGATCGAGGAATCCGACCAGCTCGAAGCGCAGGCGGCCGAAGTCGCGCACGCCGAGCTTGCCGGTGCGCTGCCAGGCCTGAGGACCGGGCTCGTGCACGGCCGCCTCAAGCCTGCCGAGAAGCAGGCGACGATGGAGGCGTTCAAGCGCGGCGACATCAAGCTTCTCGTCGCGACGACCGTGATCGAAGTCGGCGTCGACGTGCCGAACGCAAGCCTCATGATCATCGAGAACGCCGAACGCCTCGGTCTCGCGCAATTGCATCAGCTGCGCGGACGCGTCGGGCGCGGCAGCGCGGCGTCGAGCTGCGTCTTGATGTACCGCACGCCGCTGTCGTCGATGGCGCGCGCGCGGCTCGAAGTCATGCGCGAGACGAGCGACGGATTCCGCATCGCCGAGAAGGATCTCGAGCTTCGCGGCCCCGGCGAGCTGCTCGGCACGCGGCAGACGGGGCAGATCGAGCTGCGCGTCGCCGATCTCGCGCGCGATGCGCATCTCCTGCCGGCCGTGCAGCGCGTCGGCGCGGAACTCTTGCGCGACCATCCGGACGCGGTGCAGCGGCTGATCGAGCGCTGGATCGGCGCGGCCGTGCGTTATGGGGGGGC
>DASZYR010000322.1:0-2592 GCA_035545255.1 Rhodanobacteraceae bacterium | reverse complement strand
CGTTCCATCGGGCGAGGGCTACGATCTCGCGGTCGACTCGCATCGCGTGCTGCTGATCGCGCGCGATCCACGCGGGCTTTTCTACGGCAGCGTCACGCTCTGGCAGCTCCTGACGCAGGGCATCGAGAAAACCCCGCGCATCGAAGTGCCGCAGCTCCACATCGCCGATCAACCGCGTTTCGCATGGCGCGGCGCGATGCTCGACTCCGCGCGCCATTTCCAGTCGGTCGCGTTCATCGAGCGCTTCATCGACCAGCTCGCGCTGCTGAAGCTCAACACGCTGCACTGGCATCTGACCGACGATCAGGGCTGGCGCATCGAGATCAAGCGCTATCCGAAGCTGACCGAGATCGGCGCATGGCGCCGTCCCGCAGGCGCGGCCGGCACCGACGCCGACGGCAAGGCTGTCCGCTACGGCGGTTTCTACACGCAGGATCAGATCCGCCAGATCGTGCGGTACGCAAGCGAACGCAACGTGACGATCGTTCCCGAGATCGACATGCCGGGCCACATGCAGGCGGCGATCGCCGCGTATCCCGAGCTCGGCTCGCGCGGCGACGCGCCGGTCGTCTCGCCCGACTGGGGCGTGCATTCGTATCTCCTCAACACCGACGATGCGACGCTCGCGTTCGTCGACAACGTGCTCGACGAGATCGTCGGTCTCTTTCCCGGCCCGTATGTCCACATCGGCGGCGACGAAGCGGTCAAGGACCAGTGGAAGGCGTCGTCGCGCGTTCAGGAACGAATGCGCGAAGTCGGCGCGAAGGACGAGAACGCTCTGCAAGGCTGGTTCGTCGCGCACGTCGCCCGGCATCTCGCGAAGCGCGGCCGTCGCATCGTCGGCTGGGACGAGATCCTCGAAGGAGGCGCGCCGCCGGATGCGATCGTGATGTCGTGGCGCGGCGCGAAAGGCGGCGTCGAAGCGGCGCACGCGGGACACGACGTCGTCATGACGCCCGATCCTGATCTCTATCTCGATCACCTGCAGGGCGACGGCGCCGACGAGCCGCCGGGCCGCCCGGCGCTGCGCACGCTCGCGGACGTCTACGCGTTCGATCCGATTCCGCGCGACATGGCGCCCGATGTCGCGCGGCATGTGCTCGGCGCCGAAGCCGCGCTCTGGACCGAGCACATGCGCACCGAAGCGCGCGTCGAGCACGCGGCGTTTCCACGGCTCGATGCGCTCGCCGAAGCGCTGTGGTCGCCCGCGAACGCGCGCGACTGGCGCGGCTTCGTCGCGCGCGTCGTGCCGGAGACTGCGCGCCAGCGCGCGCTCGGCGTCGAGCCTGCGGAGAGCGCGTTCGCGGTACACGTCGACGACGAAGCGGGAACGATCGCGCTGTCGAACCAGGCGGGCTTCGCGATGCGGTACGCGATCGACGCGGGCGATCCCGTCGCGTCGTCGCCGCTCTATGCATCGCCGGTCGTGTTGAAGACGCCGTCGACGCTGCGCGCAGCGACGTTCGTCGGCGCCGAGCGCGTCGGTCCCGTCGCGACGTACGCGCGGACGCGCGACAGCGCACTCGTGCGAACCGATCGGGAGCTGAAGCAATGCACCGGCGGACTCGTGCTGCGTCTCGAGGACGACGCGCCCCGCGAAGGTCCGCGCGCGGTGTTCGACGTCGATCTCTTCAATCCGTGCTGGCTCTGGCCGCGTGCGCCGCTCGACGCCATTGCCGGCATCGAGGTCACGGTCGGACAGATTCCGTACAACTTCCAGCTCGCCGGCGACGCGAAGAACATCGTGCCGAGGCCGAAGCCGTCGACGCCGCACGGCGAATTGCTTGTCATGCTCGACGGCTGCAAGAGCCGCGTGATCGCACGGATTCCACTCGACCCTGCGCTCGCGAACCCGGCGTTGACGACGCTCGGCGCGTCGTGGCCGCCGATCGCCGGCGCGCACGATCTCTGCTTCGAGTTCGCGGCCGAAGGCCACGATCCGTTGTGGACGATCGATCGCATGCGCCTCGTTCCCGTGATGCGCTGACCCGCGACGCCGATGGTTTTTTCCCTCTTCCGCTACGCGGAGAGGGCAGCGCGAGGCAAGCTTGCGAGGCGCTGCGTCGGACATGTCCAGCGATTCGCTCCGGGCTTCCCTCGTCCTCGCCTTGGCGGCGCGACCTCTCCCGCAAGCGGGAGAGGTGAAAAACCTCCACGCTTGCGGGGAATCCCGCACGAGCCCACGCCTTTGGCACGAACCTTGATTGATCCTTCACCGAGGTGAATGGACTGCCTTCCGTCCAGGCGGACGGAATCGACGGATCGCATGGGGGGCGCACACGTCTCGGACTCCGAACGTCGCGTTTTCGGCGACGGAGGGTTCGTGCGGTCCGGAGCCGGCGATGGATCGGCTCGCGGGATCTCGGACAGCGGCATGCCGCCGTCCCGTGTGCAAGCACGGCAGATGGACAGACGTATGAACCACGCTTTCTTGGTCACTCAACGACAATCCGTGGCACATGAGGCCTACCGCGTCGATGCGGTTCGCACGGCGAAGGTCGAAAGCTGCGTGCGCGACACGGCCGCGGTCGACGTTCGCAACTGGCACTCGATGCAGTACTGGGCGAAGTGGCTCGGCATCAGCGAGCAGCA
>DASZYR010000321.1:0-18201 GCA_035545255.1 Rhodanobacteraceae bacterium | reverse complement strand
CCGGCGTCGCCGCCTTCGGCGGAGACGACGCTGGCTGGGCACGCGGTGACGCCGCGACGGGCGCCGCTTTCGGCGCGGACGTCTTCGGCTTCGCTTCGGGCAGCGGCTGCGTCGGCGCGCGCGTGGATGTCTTCGCCGCGCTCGTCACCGCCGAGCCGCTCGCAGGCGCCATGACGGGCGGATCGAGCAGCACGGTGTACTCGCGCAACAGCCTTCCCTTCGGCCAGTTTGCCTCGATGAGGAAATCGAGGAACGGCTCGCGGACGACGTCCTTGCTCGTGACCTTGATCGCGAGGCCGCCGCGCGCGTCCTTGACCACCGAGAACTCGAGCGGCACCGAGAGCCGCGAGCGGCTGAGACCGACGCGATCGAAATCCTCGGCCGCCGCGAGCTGCACGATGAGGCCCTCGGCCTCGCCTTGCGTGCCCTGAATGACCGGAATGTCGGCATCGAGCGGCTGGTTGAGCTTCGAATTGACGTGAATCGTGCCGAGCCCCAGCGCGAAGGCGTTCGTCCCGCCCAACGCAAGCGCGATCGCGAGCGGCAACTGCAGCGGTCGTTTCATCTGGCTAGCCCCCCAACTAAGGCATCAGAGCGGCCGCAGGACCGTTTCCCGCGGCCGGCACACGGAATGAATTATCTCGAAACGGGCTTATAACACAATCGTAACTATGTATTACAGATACGATTTCGCAAGAACGGAAATGGGACTCGATTTCCGCCGCAAGCGAACCGGCCGCCCGCGGCCGCCGGCTTTTGCCCTCAGCGGTCCGGCGGCCGGAACGGACGCTACAGCGTCCGCGCAAGGATTTCCGCGATCTGCACCGCGTTGAGCGCGGCGCCCTTGCGGATGTTGTCCGAGACCACCCAGAGGTCCAGGCCGCGCGGGTGCGAGATGTCCTCGCGGATGCGGCCGACGAAAACGGGATCGTTGCCGGCCGCGTGCGTGACCGGGGTCGGATAGCCGCCCGCCTTGCGCTCGTCGACGACGACGACGCCGGGCGCTTTCTCGAGCAGTGCGCGCGCATCGCCAGCCGTGATCTTCTCTTTCGTCTCGACGTGCACTGCCTCGGAATGTCCGTAGAAGACCGGCACGCGCACCGACGTCGGATTCACCTGGATCGAATCGTCCTCGAGGATCTTCCGGGTCTCCCAGACGATCTTCATCTCCTCCATCGTGTAGCCGTTCTCGAGGAAATCGCCGCCGTGCGGGATCACGTTGAACGCGATCTGCACCGGATAGACGTCCGGTTCAACGTCCTGGAAGTTGAGCAGCGCCGCGGTCTGGCGGCCGAGCTCCTCGAGCGCGCGATGGCCCGTGCCCGACACGGACTGATAGGTCGCGACGTTGATGCGATCGATGCCGACCGCGCGATGGATCGGCGCGAGGGCGACGAGCAGCTGCATCGTCGAGCAGTTCGGATTCGCGATGATGCCGCGGTTCCTGTACTGCTCGATCGCGTGCGGATTCACTTCCGCGATCACGAGCGGAACATCCGGTTCGTAGCGAAACTCCGACGTGTTGTCGATCACGATCGCGCCCGCGTCCGCCGCGCGCGGCACGTGCTCGCGCGAGACCGAGCCGCCGGCCGAGAAGAACGCGATGTCGATGCCGTTGAAGTCGCAGTCGGCGAGATTCCTTACCGTGATCGAGCGGTTGCCGAATTCGACCTTGCTGCCAGCCGAGCGCTCGGACGCGAGCGGGACGAGCTCGCCGACGGGGAACTTCCGTTCCTTCAGGATCGAGAGAAGCATCTCGCCGACGGCACCGGTGGCGCCGGCGATGGCGATGTTGAAGGTCTTCTGGGTCATGGATGCTCTTTTTTCTCGTCATTCGGGCTTTCGCCGGAATGACGATGATCAGGTTCTGGAGTCGATCATTCCGGGAATGCGCGGCGCGGCTTCGCCGACATCGCCGCACTGCGCGCGATGCCGCAACGCATGATCCATCAGCACGAGCGCGACCATCGCCTCCGCGATCGGCGTCGCGCGGATGCCGACGCAGGGATCGTGGCGTCCCTTCGTCACGACCTCGGCCGGCTCGCCCGCGCGGTTCACCGTGCGGCCAGGAATCAGGATGCTCGAAGTCGGCTTCAGCGCGATCGACGCGACGATCGGCTGCCCGCTCGAAATGCCGCCGAGAATGCCGCCGGCGTTGTTCGAGAGGAAACCTTCCGGCGTCATCTCGTCGCGATGCTCGCTCCCTTTCTGCGCGACCGACGCGAAGCCCGCCCCGATCTCGACGCCTTTGACTGCGTTGATCGACATCAGCGCGGCCGCGAGGTCGCCGTCGAGCTTGCCGTAGACCGGCTCGCCCCAGCCGGGCGGCACGTTTTCGGCGACGACGACGACGCGCGCACCGACCGAATCGCCGGATTTGCGGAGCGCCATGACGAAGGCTTCGAGCTCGGGCGCCATCGCCGCATCAGGCCAGAAGAACGGATTCTCCTCGACCGCATTCCAGTCGAATGCGCGCGGCACGATCTCGCCGATCGCCGCGAGATGACCGCGCACGACGACGCCATGCTTTTCGGCGAGCCATTTTTTCGCGACGACTGCGGCCGCGACGCGCATCGTCGTCTCGCGCGCCGACGCGCGCCCGCTGCCGCGATGGTCGCGGATGCCGTACTTCATGAGATACGTGTAGTCGGCGTGCCCCGGGCGGAACACGTCGACAAGATCGTCATAGTCCTTCGAGCGCGCGTCGGTGTTGCGGATCAGGAGCGCGATCGGCGTGCCGGTGGTCTTTCCTTCGAACACGCCGGAGAGAATCTCGACATCGTCGGCCTCGCGGCGCTGCGAGGTGTAGCGCGAACGGCCCGTCGCGCGGCGATCGAGGTCGCGGCGGAAATCGTCGACTGCGATCGCGAGGCCGGGCGGACAACCATCGATGACGCAGCCGATCGCGGGACCGTGGCTTTCGCCGAAGGTCGTGACGGTGAAGAGTTTTCCGAAGGAGTTGCTGGACACTCGATGGGTACCGCTTTCCTGTGGATGGCTACGCCACATCGTCATCCCGGCGAAAGCCGGGACCCATTTTGCTCTTGTTGTTCGTCGCGAAAGCAGAATCAAAATGGATTCCGGCTTTCGCCGGGATGAAGACCTCGTGGCCTTCGCCGAATCACGACGCCTCACCGTCGCCGAACGGCAGCGGAATTCAGTCAGCGACGCTTTGCCGCCGCGCGAATCGCGTCCGCATGTTCGACGAGATCGTCGCGATCGAGCAGGAACACGCCCATCTGCCCGACCTCGAACTCGATCCAGTTGAACGGCACTCCCGGCAGCAGATTCACGAGCGCCTTCTCGCTCTCGCCGACCTCCACGATGAGCACGCCCTCTTCCGTCAGGTGCTCCGCCGCGCCGGCGAGAATGCGTACCGCGAAATCGAGCCCGTCCTCGCCCGCGCGCAAACCTAACGCGGGCTCGTGTCCGTATTCGGGCGGGAGCACGGCGAACTCCTGTTCGGTGACGTACGGCGGATTGCTGACGACGAGATCGTAGCGCTCGCCCGCAAGGCCGCCGAAGAGATCCGAGCGGATCGCGCGCACGCGATCGGTGGAATCCTGATACTCGATGTTCTCTCGCGCGAGCGCGAGCGCCTCTTCGCTGATGTCGGCGAGATCGACCTGCCAGTCGGGATTGCGCACTGCCATCGCGATGCCGATGCAGCCCGATCCGGTGCACAGATCGAGCGCGCGCGAAATTTCGCGATCGTCGAGCCACGGCGAGAAGCCGTTCTGGATCAGCTCGGCGATCGGCGAGCGCGGCACGAGCGCGCGCGCGTCGGACTTGAACTCAAGCCCGGCGAACCACGCCGTGCCGGTGAGGTACGCGACCGGCTTCTTCTCGTCGATGCGCCGGTCGATCAGCTCCAGGATGCGCTGCTTCTCCGCCGCGGTCAGGCGTGCCGATCCGTAGGCCGGCGAGAGATCGGGCGGCAGGTGCAGTACGTGCAGCACGAGGTGCGTCGCCTCGTCGATCGCGTTGTCGTAACTGTGACCGAAGACGAGCCCGGCCGCGCCGAAGCGGCTGGCGCCGTAGCGGATGAAATCGATGATCGTGGCGAGCTCTTGGGTCACGTCGAGCGATGCGGGGGAAACGCCGCGAAGTATAGGTGGAAACGCCCGATCCTCGCCGTCCGGGCGAAACCAGGACCGATCCTGCGCCTGTTCCGCGTGCCGACGGCAAGCCCGCGGTGGATAGCCAGCGGCTTCAAGCCGTTCGTCCTGCAGGCCGTCCGCTTCGGCAACTTGCGTACTGCGTTCTGGCTGTTCGCGCTTTCGCCGGAATGAAGGAATGGCGCGCCGCTATAATCCGCCGATGCTTCCCTCTCTCCGTGCCGGCCGCGTCTCGGCGACTTTCCTCATCCTCGTCGCCGCCGTCGCCGCGGCGATCGGGCTCTGGTTCGGCAGCCGCGCATTTTCTCCTTCGATGCCGAAGCTTTCGTCGGCTGTGCTCTATCCGACGCCGCGCGAGCTGCCCGATTTCATGCTGACGCGTGCCGACGGCGGCGCTCTCACGCACGCCGACTGGAAGGGCCGCTGGACCGTCGCCTTCTTCGGCTACACGAACTGCCCGGACGTCTGTCCGACGACGCTCGCAACGTTCAAGCAGGCCTGGACGAAGCTTCGCGCCGACGGCCGTGCGGACAAGGTGCGCTTCGACTTCATCTCGGTCGATCCGAAACGCGACACGCCCGAGCACCTGAAGAAGTACGTGGGATTCTTCAGCCCGGATTTCGTCGCGGCGACCGGCAGCGACGAGGAGCTGACGCGTCTCACGCGCGCGCTCGGGCTCGTCTATTCGGTTGCGCCGACCGGCGAGGGCGACTACGCGGTCGATCACAGCGCATCGGCGGTCATCATCGATCCCGAAGGCCGCGAGATCGGCCTGTTCCGCCCGCCGCTCGACGCGAACGGCATCGCCGCGGACCTCAAGACGCTCGCGGACGGCGGCTGATGTCGATCGCGGTCGCCGCGCAGCATTTCCTTCCGCATCGACTGCTCTCGCGCCTCGTGCGCCGGGCAACGCGCTGGACGTTCGCGCCTTGGAAGGATTTCCTGATCCGCACGATCGTCGCGCGCTACGGCGTCGATCTCTCCGAGGCCGAGACGGCCGATCTCGGCGCCTATCCGAACTTCAATGCGTTCTTCACGCGCGCATTGAAGGCCGGCGCGCGCCCGGCCGACCCCGATCCCGAAGCGATCCTCTGTCCCGCGGACGGGCGCGTCAGCCAGGCCGGAACGATCGCGCACGGCCGCATCTTCCAGGCCAAGGGTTTCGACTTCGGCACCGGCGAGCTCTTCGGCGACGACGCGCGCGCGGCACCGTATTCGGACGGCAGCTTCGCGACGATCTATCTCTCGCCGCGCGACTACCACCGCGTGCACATGCCGCTCGCCGGGGAGCTCGTGGAAACCGTGCACGTGCCCGGACGCATCTTCAGCGTCGCCCCGTTCGCGGTCGAGGCGATCCCGCGCCTCTTCGCGCGCAACGAGCGGCTCGTCTGCCATTTCGAGAGCGCGCTCGGGCCGTTCGCGGTCGTGCTGGTCGGCGCGATGCTCGTTTCCGGCATCGCGACGGTCTGGGATGGCGTCGCGGTACCTCCGTACGCGACAGCGCCCGTGCGCCGCGACTGGCGCGGGCACGGCGTCTGGCTGAAGCGCGGCGCCGAGCTTGGACGCTTCGAGATGGGCTCGACCGTCGTCCTGCTCGTGCCGGCACGGCTCGGAAGCCTCGCGGCGGCGCTTGCTCCCGGTCAGTCCCTGCGCGTCGGCCAGAAGATCGGCAAGCTGAATCCGCGCACCGCGCACTGAAAGGCTTGCGTCAAATTGTGACGCTTTACGACGATCTGTGACTAAATGGACAGTCCGTTCACGCCGATCTCGTTAGATTTCGGTTCATCGGCCAGAGTCCAGCAGCCGACCGCAAATCCCAGGGGAATCCGCATGCAGCTCGTCACCCGATTGATCGCACTCAGCCGTGGGGTGCAGCTGCGCCGTCAGTTCCGCGGCATCGAAAAGGCGCTGGCCGAGCTTGCGCCGAGCGCGCGGCGGCAGCTGGCGGCGATTTCGCTGCGCGAGTTCCAGAACGCTTCGAAGAGCGAGTTCCCGCATCTCTACGGAACGCCTCCCGAGCAGAAGTATCAGCCCTGGGGCAGCGGCACCGACATCGGCCTCGAGCGCATGCGCTCGGACAACGTGCAGGTGCGCCTGCGCGGCGTCGCGCTCTGGCTCGCGGTGGCCTACCACGAAACGAAGGATTCGCCGTTCGCCGAGCAGCAGGAAGTGCATCGCCAGGTGCAGCGCGCGATCCGCGCATTGAAGGATTCGATCCCCTCGGCCGAGCTGAACCAGTGGTTCGCCTCGGCGAACGAGGCAAAGGCCGCCTGAGGCCAGTCTGCGCGCAGAGTTCGCGCGAGCATCCCGGATCGGCTTCGCAAAATGGATTCGTTCTTCTGATCGTCGTCCCGGCGAAGGCCGGGATGCATTTCGTGCCGCGGCGCGCAAAGGAAGCCCGGACGGCTGCCGGTTTCCCGCCTCGCCTCGCCTCGCCTCAGCGCCGCGTGCACGACGGGATGCGCAGCGTCCTTCCCGGCTTGATCGCATAGCGCGGCGCGTGCAGATCGTTCGCAGCCGCGATCTCGCGCACGCCGCGGCAGCCGACTTTCCTTGCGATCGACGACAGCGTGTCGCCCTTGCGCACGACGTAGGCGCGCGGCGAGAGCGCTTTCGCATGCACGAGGCTCCCCGGCGGCGGCGACGGCACGACCGCCGAATGAAGCTCTGCGGCGAGCGCCGGCCACTTGCCGTCGGCGCAGTTGCGCGCGTAGACGGCTTCGAGCTCGACGGGCACGGCGAGCTTCGCACCGGCCGGCTCCGGCTGCTGCGGATCGAGCGCGGGGTTCAGATTGCGCAGCGTGCGAAACCAGCCGCCTTCGGCGCCGGCGTCGTTGCCGAGACAAATCGTGAGCTCGGCGATCGACGCCGGCCGCGCGAGCGTGATGCTGCCGGGCTGACCCGCGATCTTCGGAAACACGAGGTTGTAGCGCTCGGGATGCATGAAGAGCCACGCCGCCGCGAGCACCATCGGCACGTATTCGCGCGTCTCCTGCGAGACTGCGTAGTATACCCGTGGATCCCAGAAGCTCTGCGCCCCGCCCTTTCCGGCCAGACGCTGCATCGCGCCTTCGCCGCCGTTGTAGGCGCCGATCACGAGCTCGAGCTGGTTGTTGAAGATCGCGAGCTGCTCGTTGACGTAGGCCGCGTTCGCGCGCGCGGCGAGCTTCGGATCGAAGCGCTGGTCGAAGCCGTCGACGGTGCCGAGTCCGAAGCGAAGACCCGTCGCGTACATGAACTGCAAAGGCCCCGAGGCGCCCGAGCGCGACACCGCGTGGACCTTGCCGCCCGATTCCTTCGCGAGCATGCCGAAGAGAAGCGCCTCCGGCAGGCCTGCCTTCTCGTATTCGGGCCACATGAGGTAACGCATGTACTCGTAGTTCACGTATGCGCTGACGAGGTTCGGCCGGTACTGCGTCAGCCATTCCTCGAGCGCGGCCTTGACCGGGCCGTTCAGCGCGATGATGTCGCCGAGCTCGCGCCCCTTCAGCAGCGTGACCGAGCGGCCGAGCGCCGGAACCGCGGTAACGACCGGCGAAGTCTCGCCCGCTTCGTCGACGGCCTCGGGCGTCGTGCCGCCGGTCTCGCCTTCGGTTTCCTCGTTCGCGTCGCCACCGGTCGACAGGCGCAGCAGGCGATCGAACGCGGCGACGAAACGCTGCTGCTCGCAGCCCGCGACCTCGCCGCACCGCGTCGCGGCCGCGCGCAAATCGTCGAGCGCGGCGGTCACTTCGGCGTCGGCCTGGTCGTTCTTGCCTTCGCGTGCGAGCGCGAGGCCGTTCTCGTAGTGCTGCGAATCCTGATCGAGCCGCGCGTACAACGCGGCGATGCCGGCGTCGTCGACGGCGGCGGATTTCTTCTGCGCCGGCGTCGCGGCGCAGCCGGCAAGCGCGCCGAGCGCGCAGACAAGGGTGAATCTCGAAGCAGGCAGCATTGCGCGATTCCGGCGAAAACCCGCCGCAAGGTAACGTCTGATCCGCGTATCGGCAACCGCTTGCGCGCAGGGATCGCTACAATCGCGCGGTCCTTCCGCTGTGAGCCGGTGCGCACATGAGCGAGATCCTGATCGGCAAGGGCGACAAGCCCGTCTACCTGCTCGCCAAATACGCGAACCGCCACGGCATGATCGCGGGCGCGACCGGCACCGGCAAATCGGTGTCGCTGATGGTGCTCGCCGAGGGCTTCTCGAAGCTCGGCGTGCCGGTGTTCCTCGCCGACGTGAAGGGCGATCTCGCGGGGCTCGCCGAGGCCGGGACGATGAACGACAAGCTGAAGGCACGCATCGGCAAGCTCGGCATCGACTGGAAGGCAGCGGCCGATCCCGTCGTGTTCTGGGACATCTACGGAAAGGCCGGACATCCGGTGCGCACGACGATCTCGGAGATGGGACCGACGCTGCTCGGCCGACTGCTCGAACTCAACGACACGCAGCAGGGCGTGCTCGAGATCGTCTTCAAGGCGGCCGACGACAGCGGCCTGCTGCTGCTCGACATCAAGGACCTGCGCGCGCTGCTCGGCTGGGCGACCGACAACGCGAAGGACATCTCGCAGCACTACGGACTGATCTCGCCGACGTCGATCGCGGCGATCCAGCGCGCGGTGCTCTCGCTCGAACAGTCCGGCGGCGATGCATTCTTCGGAGAGCCCGCGCTCGACCTCGCCGACTTCATGCGCCAGGACCTTTCCGGGCGCGGCATCGTCAACGTCCTCGCGGCCGAGTCGCTGATCCTGAAGCCGAAACTCTACACGACGTTCCTCCTGTGGATGCTCTCGGAGCTGTTCGAGAAGCTGCCCGAAGTCGGCGATCTCGACCAGCCGAAACTCGTCTTCTTCTTCGACGAGGCGCATCTTCTCTTCGACGACGCGCCGCCGGCGCTGCGCCAGCGCGTCGAGCAGGTCGTTCGCCTGATCCGCTCGAAGGGCGTCGGCGTCTACTTCTGCTCGCAGAATCCGGACGACGTTCCCGACGTGATCCTCGGCCAGCTCGGCAACCGCATCCAGCATGCGCTGCGCGCGTTCACGCCGCGCGACCAGAAGGCCGTGAAGGCCGCGGCCGAGACGTTCGCGCCGAATCCGAAGATCAAGGTCGCCGATGTCATCACGCAGCTCGGCGTCGGCGAGGCGCTCGTCTCGACCTTGCAGGAAGGCGGCGTGCCGATGCCGGTCGAGCGAGCGCTGATCACGTCGCCCGGCTGCCGCATCGGCGCGATCACGGACGACGAGCGGAATCAGGTTCGCGCGCGCTCGCCGGTCGGCGGCAAATACGACACGACCGTCGATCGCGAATCTGCGTTCGAGACGCTCGCGAAGCGCGCGCAGGACGCGCAGGACGCGCCGCCGTCCGCGCCTGCGGGCAAGGGCGGCGCCGCTTCGCAAAAGGGCGACGACGGATGGATGGGCGCCGCGAAGGACATGGTGTTCGGCACGAGCCGCCGCCAGGGTCTGCTCGAAGCGATGGCGAAATCGGTCGCGCGCAACGCCGGCGGTCAGCTCGGACGCTCGATCCTGCGCGGCGTGCTCGGCTCGATGTCGCGGCGATGACTTCCGGGCCCGTGCCCTCGGCCCGCGTCGAGGAAGACATCGTTCCGTTCTGGAACCGCCTCGGCGAAATCGCGAGCTATCCCGCGCATCCGAAGGCGCTGACGACGATCGTCGCGCTGTCGGTGTCGGAGTTCGTCGTCGGTTATCTGCCGCTGGGATATTTCGGCTTCCTGTTGAGCCTCGTCATCTGGGTCGCGCTCTACAAATACGCGTTCCAGTGCCTGCGCGATTCCGCGAACGGTTTTCTTGAGCCACCCGAGATCGCCTTCGATGTCAGCGATGAGCTCGGCCGCAAGCAGATCCTTTTGCAGCTCGTCTTCATCCTCGTCGCGCTCGTGCTGTTCTTTCTCGGCGGAGCAGGCGCCCGTTTGATCGGCCTTCTCGTCCTCGGCTTCTTCTATCCGGCGGCGACGATGACGCTGGCGATGGACGAAAACCTGCCGAACGCGTTGAACCCCGGCCAATGGCTCGCGATCCTCACGCGCTTCGGCCGGCCCTATCTCGCAGCCGCGGCGCTCTGCTTCGTCGTGTTCCTATGCCAGGTCTACGCGCAGGCGTTCGCCGCGCTGATCCTTCCCGGCTTCCTCGCAAAATTCGCCGCGATCTTCGTCTCGGATTACGCGATCGTCGCGACGTTCCATCTGATGGGTTATCTCATCTACCAGTACCACGACGACGTTGGTTACGAACCGGCGACCCATAGCGAACCGATGCGGCGCATTGCGGCAGCGCCGGATCAGCCGCTGCTCGACGAGGCTGCCGCGCTCGCAGAGGACGGCAAGCCCGAAGCCGCGGCCGATCTTCTGCGCGAAGAAATTCGAAGCCGCGGCGGCTCCGACGCGATGCACGCGCACTACCGGAAGCTGCTCAGCGTGCTCGGCCGTCACGACGAGCAGCTCCATCACGGCCGGGAATGGATCACCGCGCTCCTCGCGCAGGACAACGAGCGCCGCGCGGTCGACGTCGCGCGCGAATGTCTCGATCTCGATCCCGCGTTCCAGCCGGCGAATCCGGACGACGTTTCGCGCATTGCACGCAAGGCCGTCGATCTCGGCATGACGCAGGTCGCGCTGAAGCTGTTGTCGACGTATCTCAAGGCCAATCCGCGCCATCGCGACGTGCCGGCCAACGCGCTGCTCGCGGCGAAAGTGCTCGCCGAACGCATGGGCAAGGACGATGTCGCTCGAAACCTCCTCGCTCAGGTCGCCGAACGCTTTCCCGGCGATGCGCTCGCGGATGAGATCGCGGCGTATCGAGCGTTTCTCGAGAAGCTCGCAGTGAAGTCCGCTGGCGCGTGAGGCGAAGGATCGGGCGCGTTGCTCCGATGTTTTATCTTCGCTCCGATTGCCCTCACCCTGCCCTCTCCCGCAAGCGGGAGAGGGGAGAAGCGATTGCCCTCACCCTGCCTTCTCCCGCAATCGGGAGAGGGGAAAAGCGATTGCCCTCGCCCTGCCCTCTCCCGCAAGCGGGAGAGGGGAAAAGCAACGCGTTGACGTGTGCGGCGGCTCGGGCTAGCGTCGGACGGACTGCTTTCCGCACGAGCCCGTCATGAGCCGCTGGCGCGCCGCACAGGCGCCGTCGACCGCGATCATCACCGCCGAAGGACATCGCCGGCTCAAGGACGAGCTCGACGAGCTCTGGCGCGTGCGTCGCCCCGAAGTCGTGCGCGCGCTCGCGGACGCCGCGGCCGAGGGCGATCGCTCGGAGAACGCCGAGTACATCTATCGCAAGAAACAGCTCGGCGAGATCGACCGGCGCGTGCGCTATCTGACGAAACGCTTGCCGGACCTGCGCGTCGTCGAGGCGCCTCCGAGCGATGCAAAGGCCGTCTATTTCGGCGCCTGGATTCGGCTCGAGGCCGACGATGGCGCGATGCACGAGTACCGCATCGTCGGGCCGGACGAGACCGACGCGACACGCGGCTGGATCAGCATCGACTCGCCGCTGGCGCGCGCGGCGCTGAAGGCGAAAGTCGACGACGAATTCGAGGCGGAGCTGCCCGGCGGGAAGATGCGGTTCGTCGTGATCGAGGTTCGCTACGAGAAAGGCTGATTGTGAAAACGCCGGTTCGTTGACGCTCGTCTTTCCCCTCTCCCGCTCGCGGGAGAGGGTTAGGGCCAGCGTGGTTCGAGCCCCGATCGCCCGATGCGCAAACAGCCATCCATGGCGCGTCTGCCGATCGGCATCCTGCCTCACCCTCAGCCGCCTGAGGGCGGCTTCGACCTCACCCCAACCCTCTCCCGCAAGCGGGAGAGGGGGAAATGCAAGGCTCGTATGCGTGACGCGCCGCGCTACTGCATCTGGATCGGCAGATACACCTTGAACGACTGCTGGTCCTCGGGCGCGTCCGGCGCGGACGTCAGCTCGTCCCAGAAGCGTCCCTCGCCCATCTCGGCATACGGATAGCCGTGCGTCTCGGCGTACTCCTTCTCCATCAGGCGCAGCAGCGGGAGTTGCGCGGGGCTGCCGGTGTATTCGGTGACGAGCGCCTTGCCCTGGTACCAGAGCGCGGCGCGGACGTTGCCGTCGACGACGAGCATGCCGTCGTCGTCCTTGTCGCCGGGCTTGAACGTCTGCGTCTCTTCCTCGTCGGAATCGGTCGCGCTCGCCTTCGGCGTCGGCGTCTCGATCGTGTACTGCTGCTTGTCGAGCGTGAACGTCGTCGCGTCGACCGGCTGCGCGACGCTGAAGGCGTAGTCTTCCTCGCCCCAGTTCGTCGTGATCGTCATGCGCGGACCGGCGGCGTTGAGGCCGGTCTTCTTCAAGGCGGCCTCGATCTCCTTCATCGCGTTGTCGGTGGCCTCGGCGACGTCGTCGAGCGTGCGCTTGGCCTTCGTCGCGACCAGCAGCACCGGCTTCGCCGTGACGTCGGCGACGTCGATCTTGACGTCCTTGTAGTCGACGTTCGGGAACGAGGCGAGCATCGTCGAGATGTCGGACAGGCTGAGCTGGATGTGCGTCGCCGGATCGCCGTGGATGTAGAGCCCGGCGTAGCGCCAGAGCAGGTTCCAGCCGTAGTCGGCGTCGTAGGCCCAGTTGATGTTGAGGGTCTTGCCGTTCTGCGAGGGAACGAGCGTGATCGTGTAGGTCTTGTTCTCGCCGCTCCACGAGTTTTCGACTGCCATCGTGACCTTGCTGTCCTGCTCGGACGACTTGATCTCGAGGCTGCCGTCGCCGACGTTCGGCGCGGCGCTGACCCAGCTGACGCGGGCGCCCTGGCCGGATTCCGGCCCTTCGAACGTCATCTTGACCTGCGGATCGAGCTTGCGCTGCGCCGACCACTCCGGAAAGCGCCGGAACGTGTTGACCGAGTCGAAGACCTGCCGCAGCGGGCTCGAGACCTCGACCGTGCGCTCGATGTGTCCGTGCGAGGGCAGCACCAAGCCGACGAGGACGGCCAGCACGGCGACGATGACGAGGGAAACCAGGAGTTCGAGAACACGGGTCATAGACGGGGCTTCTCCAGGGACTCGGGGATCTCCGGCGTTCGCGCTGCTGCGCCGCCGCCCCTCGGGACATGGCCGGCAGGCGCACGCCGCGACACTCGGGTCCGGGCGCGGAATGGTACTTGAGTGGGCGCGCCGTGGCTACGCCGGACCCGCCCGGCGGACTACGACGTTCTTCCTAGACGATTCCGGGCCGACGATCGTCGCCGGACCCGGCGCCACGATTTTCCCCCGCTAAACGATGCCGAGCTCGAACGCCTTCAGCACCGCGCGCGTGCGGTCGCGCACGCCGAGCTTGGACAGGATGTTCGAGACATGATTCTTCACGGTTCCCTCGGCGACGCCGAGCGAGTTCGCGATCTCCTTGTTGCTGTAGCCGCCGGCCATGAGGCGCAGGATCTCGGTTTCGCGGTCGGTCAGGGGATCGGGCCGGTCGAGGCTGACGAACTCGTTCTGCATGCGCTCGAGGCCGGACAGAAGCCTCTGCGTGACGACCGGCGCGACGAGCGAGCCGCCGGCGGCGACGGTCTTCACGGCGTCGACGAGCTGATCGAGCGAGACGTCCTTCAGGAGATATCCTCGGGCACCGGCCTTGAGGCCGGCCAATACGAGCTGATCGTCGTCGAACGTCGTCAGGATGATCGTCGGCGGCAGCTGGCCTGCCGCAGCGAGCGCGTTCAGCACGTCGAGACCGGACATCCCCGGCATGCGCATGTCGAGCAGCACGACGTCGGGCTTCACGCGCGGGATCGTCTCGACCGCCTGCACGCCGTCGCCCGCCTCGGCGACGACGCGGATCGAATCGGACAGCTCCAGCAGCGAACGGATCCCCTGCCGCACCAGCGTCTGGTCGTCGACGAGGCAGACTTCGATCATGCGGCACCCTCCAGAGGCAGCCACGCATCGAGCGCGAATCCCTGATCCTTCGCGGTGACGATGTCCAGACGCCCGCCGTACTGGGCGAGACGCTCGCGCATGCCGGCCAGGCCGTTGCCGGGCCGCAGCTGCACGGCGCCGCGGCCGTCGTCGCGCGCATGGATCACCATCTGCTTCTCGCCGTTGCGCTCGAACCGAAGCCACAGGTTCTTCGCGCCGGCGTGGCGCACCGTGTTCGTGATGATCTCCTGCGCGCAGCGGAGCAGCACCTGTGCGCGCTTGGGATCGTCGACCGAGAAGCGCGGCGGCAGCTCGAGATGGATCGCGAGCCCCGGCACGCCTTCGACGAGGCTGCCGAGCGCCTGCGTGAGATCGATGCTGTCCTCGTCGCGCAGCTGGCTCACGACTTCGCGCACGTCGCCGAGGAGGAGCTTCGCGACCGACTGCGCCTGGCGCACGTGATCCTGCGCCTGCCCGGAGACGAGATGGCTCGCCACCTCGAGATTGAGGCTGAGCGCGGTCAGGTGATGCCCGATGAGATCGTGCAGCTCGCGCGAGATGCGCATGCGCTCGGCGAGGCGGCTCGACTCGGCGAGCAGCGTGCGCGTGGCGCGCAATTCGGAATTGAGGCGCCGCTGATCCTCGCGCGCCTCGGCCTGCTGCTTGGCGACGACCGCCGCGACGAACACCGCGGCACCGATGCCGATGTAGAGGCTCGATTGCAGGAACGCGTCGGTGAAGCTGTTGACCGGCTCGAGCGTCGCCTGCAAGGTGCCATCCACGACCGCGTACGCGACGGCCTGCTGGCTCATGAACACCGGGATCAGCGAGAAGTTCTGCAACACCATCCACACCGCCGATGCGCGCAGCGGCAGGAGCCACGGCAGCACGAGCGCGACGACGACGAGCAGCAGCGCACAAAGCCCGCTCTGGCTGATCCAGCCGATCACGATCGCCGTCGCGTTCAGCACGAGCAGCAACACGATCTGGCCGAACCGCTCGAGCCACGTCGGCCGCCGCGCGCCGAGGTTGTGCGTCAGGAACCAGAACACGAGCCCGAACAGGAAATAGCAGGCGAGCCAGAGATCGACGTAGTAGCCCGGCCGCTGCTTGAGAAGCTGCTCGTCGACGAGCGTCTGATAACGCAGCAGCGGAATGCCGACGCACGCGTAGGTGAAGAGCCCCGCGTAACGCAGGAGCTGAGCGTGATTGAACTGCGGCCAGGCCATGCCGCGCATCATAGGCCCGCTCGCATCGCCCGCAACCTGTCCGAAGTCACTCCGTCGAAGCACGCATGTTTTTTGCGGTTTGCTTTCAGCTTCGGCTCTCGAACCCTCTGCGACTCGGCGAAGGGCGGACGGAAAAGGCCCGCGCGAACGCGCGGGTGCGCGCGCGAGGGATCGCGCGCATTCGGCTGCGAGGCAGGAGCCGAACCCCGGCCGCCCGTAGCGAACCGGCCGCTTGCGGCCGGCGCGGCACCGAGGGCGTGTTCTCTTTGGTGACTTTCACTTGCACGAGCAAGAGATAAGTCACGCGCCGGCCAGGATGGCCGGCAAGACCTACAGGGACGTGGGTCGGCTATCGCGAAGACGCGGCAAGATCGAAAGACACGGAGGACAACACAACGAACGTCGAACCCGCTTGCCCTCACCCTGCCCTCTCCCGCAAGCGGGAGAGGGGAAAGCGCGTGCTCTCCCGCAAGTGGGAGAGGGGAGCGCGTGCTCTTCCGCAAGCGGGAGAGGGGAAAGACTGGCGCTGCCCTCTCCTACAAAAGGGAAGCGAAACCATGACGAGTCACGACAACAACCCTTTAACGTTCGAGCCCTCACGGCGTCATGACCCGCACGCCGCCCCATGCGATAATCCGGCAACAAGGCGGCGCGGCACGGAAGTCCGCACAACGCCGCAAACCGGGGTCGCAGGAGCAAGACATGAGCTTAACCGTCCGCGACGTGCGCCCGCACGAGCTGGATGCCATTCTCGCACTCAACAACGCGGCGGGATCGACGATCCTCCCGCTCGATGGCGCAGGCATCGCGCGGCTTGCCGACCACGCCTCGTATCTGCGCGTCGCCGAAGCGGACGGTCAGATCGCCGGATTCCTCCTCGCTCTGCGCGAGGGAACGCGCTACGAAAGCCCGAACTACCGTTGGTTCGGCGATCGCTATCCCGAGTTCGTCTACATCGACCGCATCGTCATCGCGCGGCCGTTTCGCAGGCTCGGCCTCGGCCGCGTTTTCTACGCGGACGTCACGAGCTACGCCGAGGTGCGCGTGCCGGTGCTGACGTGCGAGGTCTTCCTGGAGCCGCGCGACGACGTCTCGGTGCTGTTCCACGGCACCTACGGTTTTCAGGAAGTCGGACAGCAGACGATGCCCGGCATCGAGCGCCGCGTCGCCCTGCTCGCGAAGGATCTGTGCAGCTATCCGTTCGTGCGCGATACGTACCTGCGCGCCGGCGGCCTGCCCGGCGTGGCCTGGCTTGCCGAGCGCGAGCGCACGCGCGAGCCGGCCGCGAGGCGCGCCGCCGGAGGCGCCTGACACGCAATGGCTGCCTCTCCCGGCGTGATCCCGGAGCCGATCGCCGACATCAAGTTCGGCCAGGTCGGCATTGCCAATCTGCGCCTGAAGCGTCTCGATGCGGAAGGCCTGCAGCACGAACTCGCGGACAAGGTCCGGCATGCGCCGAACCTGTTCGCGCACGCGCCGGTCGTCGTCGATCTGAGCCACCTGCCCTCGCTGCCGGATTTCGACACCGTGCGCGATCTCTTCGATCGCATCCGCGAAGCCGGCATGGCGCCGGTCGGGCTCTCCTACGGAACGAGCGAGAACGAAGCGCTCGCGCGCGCGCTCGGCGTTCCGCTGTTCGCGAAGTTCCGCGCAGCGTTCGAACGCGGCGGACGCAGCGAGCCCGTCGTCGAAACGCCGCCGCCGGCTCGCGAACGCCGGGACGATGCACCGGCTGCGGCTGCCGCGACAGAGGGCGCCGCCGTCATCGGACAGGTTCACGACAAGCCCGTACGCTCGGGCCAGCAGATCTACGCGCGCGGACGCGACCTGATTCTGACCAAGCTCGTCGCGAACGGCGCCGAGGTGATCGCCGACGGCTCGATCCACGTCTACGGCGCGTTGCGCGGTCGCGCGCTCGCCGGCGCGCAGGGCGACGGCGCGGCGCGGATCTATTGCCACGAGTTCCATGCCGAGCTCGTCTCGATCGCGGGCCAGTACCGCGTCTTCGAGACCATGCCCGAAGACCTTCGCGGCCAGCGCGTGCAGGCGTGGCTCGACGGCGACAAGCTCGTGGTGCAGAAGCTATAGGGTGGGCCTCGGCTCACCATGACATCCGGTGGGCCCGAGGCCCATCCTATCGAGGAAGCGGGAATGGAAAACGAGCAGCACGATCCCTCGCACGCCGAGACGCCTGCCGCGCCCGTACCCGACGCGTCATTGCCCAGTCCCGGGAGAACTGCATTGACTGAAATCATCGTCGTCACATCCGGCAAGGGCGGCGTCGGCAAGACCACGACGAGCGCCTCGCTCGCGGTCGGCCTCGCCAGGCGCGGCAAGAAGGTCGCCGTGATCGACTTCGACGTGGGCCTTCGCAACCTCGATCTCATCATGGGTTGCGAGCGGCGAGTCGTATACGACTTCGTCAACGTGATCCACGAGGAGTGCACGCTGAAACAGGCGCTGATCAAGGACAAGCGCTTCGACACGCTCTACGTGCTCGCCGCCTCGCAGACGCGCGACAAGGACGCGCTCTCGAAGGAAGGCGTCGAGAAGGTGCTGAAGGAGCTCGCCGAAGACGGCTTCGACTACGTCGTCTGCGATTCGCCCGCCGGCATCGAGAAAGGCGCGAGTCTCGCGATGTACTTCGCCGACCGCGCGGTCGTCGTCGTGAATCCCGAGGTCTCGAGCGTGCGCGATTCCGATCGCATCCTCGGCCTTCTTTCGAGCAAGACGCGCCGCGCCGAGCTCGGCAACGGGCCGGTCGAGCAGCATCTCCTCCTGACGCGCTACAACCCCGATCGCGTCGCCGGCGGTGACATGATGGGCGTCGACGACGTGAAGGAAATCCTCGGCATCGAGGTCATCGGCGTGATCCCGGAATCGCCCGGCGTATTGACTGCGTCGAACGCCGGCGTGCCGGTGATCCTCGACGACACTTCGCCGGCCGGCCAGGCCTACGAGGACGCCGTCGCGCGCCTCGCCGGCGAGACG
>DASZYR010000320.1:0-3951 GCA_035545255.1 Rhodanobacteraceae bacterium | reverse complement strand
TGGCGTCCCCAAGGGGATTCGAACCCCTGTTACTGCCGTGAAAGGGCGGTGTCCTAGGCCTCTAGACGATGGGGACGCATCGAAACCGAGGGAACTTCAGACCCAACCTGGTGGAGCCAGCCGGGATCGAACCGGCGACCTCTACAATGCCATTGTAGCGCTCTCCCAGCTGAGCTATGGCCCCGAGAGAGGCGCGGAAGGATAGTGACGGGACTCCTGCCCGTCAACACCGGCGCATCGGATGCATGCTGGAGGCGGTCGAACGACGCGAGAGCGCGGCACGCGCCTCCTCAGTCGAGCGCCGGAAGGCGGATCTCCGCAATCGTATCGAGCGGCTTTGCCGGCACGCGCTCCGTGCCGTCGCGAGGATCGGGAAGCGCCGTCGCGCTGCCGGGATGAAGCAACGCATGCCCCAGAAGATACGTGCGTGTCGCGTCGATCCAGCCAGGCAGCGTCTCGACGCGCCAACGCTCCATCGCATCCAGCCATGCATGACAGGACTTGAGGTAAGCCGTCGTCGACGACCAGTCGATCTCCGGCATCGGCGGAGGAGGAATGCGCGGCGATGCAGTCATGCCGGACACGATACACCGGCAACCGCGAATCGCGCGCCGAAGATGCACCGCACATCTCCCGAACCGCGCCGGTCGTCCTCCCGATCCCCGGACGGAGCGAGGCCTTCATCGAGCCGCAGAAAATGCCGAGGTGAGCTGCGACCGAGGGAATCGCAGCCCACCTCGAGCGACGCGGTGCCGGGGAGCTTCCCGCGCCAAGCGGATCCGGATGGGGAACCGGATCCTCTACTCTTCGATCGTGCGCGTCCTTGCGGATAGCGCCGTCAGCCATCCGTGTCCGTGCGGTGCCCATGCTCGTCGGCGATCGCCGTCCGGACAATGAGCACTTCCACCCAGCAGCGCGAACGGCCGCAACCCAACGCCGGCGGATTCGCGACGCGCACGCCGATTTGCCGGGCGCTTTTCCGCGACGGCTCACGCGGCATTCGCGAACCGCGCTGGGTGAAACCACCCAGTCGTCGCGGGTGCATCCGCCCAGTTCGATCGCGACGCGACCGCGGACTATCGACTCGCGCATGCGGCTGCATTAGTGTGACCGCGGCGAGATGCGGGCCTGCAACAGGCGTTTCGCGAAGCACGAGGCGCCGCTGCGCCGAAGCGAGGCAAGGGTGGACGGTCACATGCGCAGGCGAATGCTCCCGCTCCTGGCGATCGCCGGCGCACTGATGCTCGGCTCGACGCGCGCGCGCGCGGGCGACAGCGTCGTCGTGACGATCGTCGACGGGCGCAAGGCCAAGGCCGACATCACGCTCGCGAAACCGGGCGGCGGCGACTACACGGCGGAGTTCGAGATCGAGTTCGAGGCCCAAGGCCTCGAGAACCTCACGCCCGAGTGCATCGGCATCAGCGCAGACGTGCTCGACGCGGGCGAGATCGCCGACGTCGAGGGCCGCCTTCCGCACGACTGGCAGACGGTCGATCCCGCATTCCCCGTGCGCGTCACGGTCGAGCCGCCCGCCGGCTGCGGACTTTCGTTCGAGAATCATTACGACGTGTCGCTCGATACAGGCGATCTCGTCTACGCGCCGTTCTCGGTCTATCGCCTCGTGAAGGCGCCGATCGGCGGACCGTTCCGCTACGTCACGAGCGCAGTGACGTCGGGCAGCGTGCGATCGCGCGGCAGCAGCGGCGGCTTCTCCGAGTTCGTCATGATCAAGGACGCATCGCCGAGCTACGCCGTCGATTGCCGCACCGAATACAGCGATATCGCGACGCGCCTGCGCACCGCAGAGATCAGCCCGGCCGTACGGCGCGTGCTCGAGACCGATCTTGCGATCAGCCGCGCCGCCTACGAAGCAGGAAACTACGCCGACGCGATCGCGCGGCTCGCGATCTTCGACGCGCACAGCCTGGCATCCGCCGGCCCGGCGCTGCCGAACCGCTGGCGCTCCGCGCGCGATCTCGACAATGTCGAAGGCGATCTCGTCGGCAACACCGACAACCTGCGCTTCATGATGGGCCGTCTCAGCGGCTCGCCCTGACCGCCGTGCCCGCGAAGCTCGCCATCCACGTTCCGACGCAGGCGGTCGCGATCCACGTTCTTGCCGACGGCGCCGACCTGACGCTCGGCCGCGCGCCGGACAACGACTGCGTGCTCGCCCACGACTCGGTCTCGCGCCGCCACGCGCGCGTCCGGCAGCTGCCGTCCGGCGAATGGTCGATCGACGATACCGGATCGAAGAACGGAATCCGCGTCGACGGACGCCGCGTCGTTTCCGCGAAGCTCGCGGACAGCCAGTGGCTCGCGATCGGCGACGTGTTCTGCGAGTTCGAGCGCGTCGGCGCCGAAGCCCTCGAGCATCTCCGGGCACGCGCGCTGCATCGCCGGCAGTCCTCGCAGCTCTGGATCGACCGCATCGCGACGAGCGGCAACGTCGACGACCTCATGGACACGCTCCTGCGCGGCATCGTCGAGATCGCCGAATGCCGCCGCGGCTTCCTGCTGGCGATGGATTCCGCGGATGCGCTTCGCGTGCGCGCCTGCCATGCGATGAATCCCGGCGATCTCGAAGGCGCTGCCTTTTCCGGCAGCCGCAGCGCGGTCGATCGCTCGATCCTCGAGCGCCGCGCCGTCTATCTTTCCGACCGGCGCGATCACGACTGGCTTCAGGACAAGGCCAGCGTCGTCGCGCGCGGCATCCGCGCGCTCGCAAGCCTGCCGTTGCAGCACGACGAGCGGCTGCTCGGCGTCGCCTATGCGGATACCGACGACGACGCGAAGGTGTTCTCCGATCTCGACGCGGACCTTCTCGAAGCCTTCGCCGCGCGCGCCGCTGCCGCGCTCGCGGCGATAGAGATCGACGCGACGCTGGCCGAGATGGAATCGCGGCTCGGCAACGCGGCCGCGATGCGCTGGCCGGTCGGCGTCGCGATCGTGCAAGCGCCGGCACCCCGGAAAGGAACGACGGGATGACCGCCGGCCGTACGCTCGCTCCTTCCCACGCTGGCGGCGCCACCGTTACCGGCATGCTGACGATGGTCGAGCTCCGGCCCGGCGACGTCGTCGCCGACCGCTTCCGCATCGTGCGCCTGCTCGGCATGGGCGGCATGGGCGTCGTCTATCACGCGCACGACGTCGAGCTTGACGTCGATGTCGCGCTGAAGCTGCTCCGCCCCGAGCTCGCGAGCCGGCCCGACGCGTTCGAACGCTTCCGGCAGGAACTGCTCCTCGCGCGGCAGGTGTCGAGCCCGCACGTGGTACGCATCCACGACCTCGTGCGCCACGGAGAAGTCTGGCTCATCAGCATGGATTACGTGCCGGGCCAGTCGCTCGAACGGCTGCTCGACACGAAGGGATCGCTGCCGCCGGAGGATGCAATCCGCATCGTGCGCCAGCTTGCGCAGGGACTCGCGGCCGCGCATCAGCGCGGCGTCGTGCATCGCGATCTCAAGCCCGCCAACGTGCTGATCGGCGAAGACGGCGAAGCGCGCATCACCGACTTCGGCGTCGCGCGCTCGGCGGGATCGACCGGCATCACCGTCAGCGGCGTCATCATCGGCACGCCGGAATACCTCTCGCCGGAGCAGGCGCGCGCCGATCCGGTCGACGGCCGCAGCGATCTCTACGCGCTCGGCCTGATCCTGTTCGAGATGCTCACCGGCACGCTTCCGTTCCGCGGCGGCACGCCGGCGGAGATGCTCGCCCAGCGCATCGTGCGTGACCCGCCTCCGCCCGATACGATCCAGCCGGATCTCCCCGCTTTCGCCGTGCGCCTGTGTTCGCGGCTGCTCGAGCTCAGGCCCGCGCGGCGTTTCCAGAGCGCCGAGGATGTCGTGCGCGCGATCGACGAGCGTCGCGTGCGGACGCCGGTGCGCACCGGCCGCCTGCTCGCGGCGGCGGCGCTCATCGTGGCGCTGGGCGTAGCGGTCGGCGGCG
>DASZYR010000319.1:0-2025 GCA_035545255.1 Rhodanobacteraceae bacterium | reverse complement strand
AGGCGGCGGTCAGCATGGCCATGCGATGCGGCTTCGCCATCGGGCCGCGGAAGTCTTGCGGAAGTCCGAGCGCGCCGCCTGTCGAGCGCACGTACGCCGTCAATGCCGCGAGCAGCGCCGCGAGCCAGCCGAGCCAGTCCGCACCGGCCGCGTCGCCGAGCGCGACGAGCAGTACCGAGTCCGCGATGCGATCCGGGAATTCGTTGTAGAGGGCGCCGACCTTCGACTGCTTGCCGCCTTCGATCGCGACCATGCCGTCGAGCAGGTTGCAGAGCAACCGAAGCTGCACGCAGGCAGCTGCCGCGACGAGAGCAAGCGGCCGCGCATCGACGAGCGCAGCCGCGCCGAACGCGGCGAACGCGATGCTGAGCACCGAGATCTGATTCGGCGTGATCGACGAGCGCGCGAGCGCGGAGGCGATGCCTCGCGCCCAGCGCGTGTCGCGCGATGCGAGCGGTCGGCGGTCGGCTGCGGTCATGCGCATAGTCTATAGGGCGGGCTTCAGCCCACCGCGGGGTTGTCTATCGGCAGGCGTCGGTGGGCTGAAGCCCATCCTATGGTCTGTAACGCTGTCATTCCGGCGAAGGCCGGAATCCGTCTTGACGGGTTGCGCCGGAAGCAGATGGATTACGGTCCGCTCCTGCGGACGCCCTCCGGGCCATTCGCCTCGCGGCGAAATGTTCGCTCCGGCATCCTGCCTCCGCGGTCGGGCCTTCACCGGGATGACGGAACGGGGGCGTCCGCGGATTTCCGTCGGACCCGCTCGTGTCAGTCGGGCCACGCGTTGAGATGCGGCCCGAATTCCTTGCGCTGCCGGCGGACGATGCAGAACCGCTGGCCGCTCGGCGCTTCCATGACCTGCCAGCGTCCGCCGTGCGGCGCGTCGACGCGCTTCGCGCCGAGCGCTTCGAGGCGCTTGGTCTCGGCCTCGATGTCGTCGGTCTCGATGTCGAGATGCACGCGGCTCTCGTGACCGACTTTCTGCAAGAGGACGATCGGCTCGTCCGCGCCGGTTGCGAGCCGCGCGTACTTGCCGTCGCCGTCCTCGTCGTACGACTCGACCGGCTTGCCCAACGCGCGGCTCCAGAAGTCGGCCGCGGATTTCAGATCGTCGACGCGGCAGTCGATGACGATCGTGCAAAGGCGGCTGTGATGCATCGCGTTATCCGGTTCCGTCGCCCGTTCCGTCATTCCGGCGAAAGCCGGAATCCATTTTGATTTTCAAGTCGGAAGATCAATATGGGTCCCGGCTTTCGCCGGGACGACGACTTTGTAAGCTCTTCCCGATTCCCGATTCCCGATTCCCGATTCCCGATTCCCGATTCCCGATTCCCGATTCCCGATTCCCGATTCCCGGCCTCACTGCGCCAGCGCGAGATCGTCCAGCATCGCCTTCAGGAACCGCGCCGCCTCGCCGCCGGTCGCGGCGCGATGATCGAACGTCAGCGACAACGGGATCACGCGATGCGGCTCGAAGCCGCCCATGACCGGCGTCATCTGGAAGCGTCCTTTGCCTGCAGCGATGATCGCGACGCAAGGCGGCACCACGACCGGAGTCGCATAGCGGCCCGCGAACACGCCGAAGTTCGAGAGCGAGATCGTGTAGCCGGAAAGCTCGGATGGCGGAATGCTGCGATCCTCGACCGAAGCGCGCAGGCGGTTGACGGCGGCGCGAACGCCCGCCGCATCCAGCATGTCGGCATTGCGCAGCGCCGGCACGAACAATCCGTCGTCGGTATCGACCGCGATGCCGATGTCGACGTGCGGATGCAGCGTGCGCGTCAGGCTCTCGCCGTCAAACCACGCGTTGAGTGCCGGCACGGCCTTGCACGCACGCACGATCGCGCGGATCAGGCGGCCCGTGATGTCGTTTCCCGGCAGCCAGGCGTGGATGTCCGCGTCGTCGGCGAGCGTCGTCGGCACGACCTTCGCATGTGCGTCGGCCATCACGCGCGCCATGTTGCGGCGCACGCCCTTCAATTGTTCGGGCTGCCCCGTCGCGGTGACGGAAGGCGGTGTCGTCCG
>DASZYR010000318.1:0-6828 GCA_035545255.1 Rhodanobacteraceae bacterium | reverse complement strand
TTGAACGCCTTCTTGCGCTCGCCGATGCGATGCGCGAAACCGTAAAGCCGGTTTACGGCGCCGACGCGCTCGGTCTCGACGTTCTGCGTCGCCGTCGCCTGCCCGAGCACGCGGCTGACGAAGCGGTTGATCGCGCGCATGACCGGCGTTCGCAGCGGACGCTCGACGTCGCAGAAGAGGATCACGCGCGTCTCGCCGGTCCTGTTCTCGGCCCAGTGCACGAAGGTCTCGTCGAAGACGATGTCCTCGCCGTCGCGCCACGCATACATTTCGCCGTCGACGAAGATGCGGCAATCGTCGGAATTCGGCGTGACGAGCCCGAGGTGATAGCGCAGCGAGCCCGCGAACGGATCGCGATGCGGATTCAGCTTCGAGCCCGGCGGCAGCAGCGCGAACATCGCGGCCTTCACGCCCGGAATCTTCTCGAGCATCGCCACGGTCTGCGGGCAGAGCGCATGCGCGGATGGCAGCGGCTCGCCGTACCACTTGAGATAGAAGCGCTTCCAGCCTTCCTTGAAGAACGAGCCGAAGCTCGCGTCGTTGTGCTTCTCGGCGGCGCGGATGAAGCCTTCGTCGAAGAGGTGCAGCGCCTCCTCGCGGATCGTCCGCCAGCCGTCGCGCAGCGGATCGAGATGCGGGAATTTCGGCCGATCGAGGATGGGTTTTGCCGGCACGGCCGAGAACGCGTACATCAGGACGTTGTACGGCGCGAAGATGCCGGAGTGATCGAGGATCTGGCGGCCGAAGCGGAGCTTCGCGCGGCCGCGGAAATGCACGAACGCGACGCTCGCGAGATAGATCGCAAGCAGCGCGACGAGGGCGAGGCGGACGGACAGATGCGGCACGGCAGTACGGTTCCGGAGGATCGTGAGCTGGCGTCGCGGCAGCGCCGATTCAACGTGCGCCATCATAGGGTGGGCCTTGGCCCACCGTCGACTGTGTTCGAAAAGACGGTGGGCCGAGGCCCACCCCATGTGCTCGTCGGGAACTACGGAAGTAACTCGCGTGGCTATTGTAGAACCCAATCACGTCTTAACGTGCCGCCTTGATGCGCTTGTCCTCTTTCAGCGCCGCAAGCGCCGCTTTGACATGCGCGCCGCTCATTTCCCACTCACGTTCGTCGGCGAGCGCGGTGCGCAGTGCCTCGTTCGATGCGTCGAGATCGCCGCCAGCTTCGATTAGCGCCTCGATGAGGCGTCCCGCTTCCTTCGGATCGGCAAACCCGCGGCTCGTGAGCAGCGCTGCGCCGCTTCGATCAACGAGCTTGAAGCGGAACGTGCCGTCCTTGTCGCGATAGCGCTTGAACTCCGGCAGAGCCGTGGCGGTCGCGGCACGCTCGATGGGCGCTGATCGATCGGTGAGTTTGCGCACGCCGACTGCCCAGCGCAGCTTCTCGATGAACACGCGGCTTCGCTCGCGCGCCTTCCTTGCGCCGTCGAGCAAGCGGTCCTCGATCTCCTGTGGACGCACGACAAGCGCGTCGTAACGCTCGCGGGCGGGCGCGAGCTCGGCATCGATGCGCTCGAAGAGCTTCTGCTTCGCTTCGCCCCATGCGATGCCGTCGGCGAACGCGCGTCGCATCGCGGCGGTTTCGTCCGCGCTCGCGAACGCCTGATAGATCGAGAAAATGTTCGACGTGTCCGGATCTTTCGGCTCGCCCGGCGCGAGCGAATCGGTTTTGATGCCGAGAAGCGCTTTTTTCAGCTCGACCGCGGGCAGCCAGAGCGGAATCGTGTTGTCGTAGCTCTTCGACATCTTGCGCCCGTCGGTGCCGGGCAGCGTCGCGACGCTCTCCTCGATGCTCGCTTCGGGCAGCACGAAACAATCGTCGCCGTAGACGTGATTGAACCGCTGCGCGACGTCGCGCGCGATCTCGATGTGCTGCACCTGATCGCGACCGACCGGCACCTCGTTCGCGTTGAACATCAGGATGTCGGCGGCCATCAGCACGGGATACATGTAGAGGCCGGCCGTGATGCCGGCGTCGGCGTCCTCGCCGCTCGCCGCGTTCTGGTCGACGGCCGCCTTGTACGCGTGCGCGCGATTCAGGAGACCCTTGCCGGTCACGCAGGTCAAAAGCCAGGTCAGCTCGGGAATCTCGGGGATATCCGACTGGCGATAGAAGAACACCTTGTCCGGATCGAGTCCGCAGGCCAGCCACGTCGCCGCGATCTCCAGCGTCGATTGCTGCACGCGCACGGGGTCGCCGCATTTGATCAGCGCGTGATAGTCGGCGAGGAAATAGAACGATTCGACGTCGGAGCGAAGGCTCGCCGCGATCGCGGGACGGATCGCGCCGACGTAATTGCCGAGATGCGGCGTGCCGCTCGTCGTGATGCCGGTGAGGACGCGGCGCTTGATGCTCATTGCAGCGATTCTTCGAGGACGGACATCCAGTGTACGGGATCGGCGCTTCCCGACTTAACCCCGCGCCGGGCCCGCGGACGTTGGACGGCTCACCAACCCGAGGAGACCGTCCATGATGCGCACGCTGTTTTCCACCGCCCTGACTGCCGCGCTCGCCGCCTGCGCCGCCGCGCCGATGCCCGCGCACGCAGGCAACCTGCTCGATCTCGCCGTCGTCGACCGCGACACCGGCGAGACGCTTCGCACGTATCGCGACCATGGCCGGCTCTATGTCGCGGGTACGCCGGGCCATCGTTATTCGGTGCGCCTGCGGAACCGCACCGGCGGGCGTCTCCTGACCGTTCTCAGCGTCGACGGCGTCAACGCGATCACGGGCCAGACCGCGAGCGCGAGCCAGTCGGGATACGTGTTGTCGCCGTGGGAATCCACCGAGATCGCCGGCTGGCGCAAGAGCGACGAGGAGATCGCGCAATTCAATTTCACCGCGCTGCCGGACAGCTACGCGGCGCGCACGGGACGACCGGCGAATGTCGGCGTCGTCGGCGTTGCGGTATTCACCGAGCGTGCGCCGGCCTGGCGCGAGCGCGACGAGATCGCGCGCCAGGAACCGGCACCGTCATCGGTCGACGAGCGCGAAGCCGCCGGCACGGCGGGCGCGGCAGCCGATGCGGCGCGACCCGCTTCCGTGTCGGCGCCATCCGCCGCGCAGCCGATCGCGAAGCAGCGCGCCTTCACGAAGGCCGAAGAGCATCTTGGCACCGGCCACGGCGCGCGCGAATACTCGCCGATCGAATCGACGACGTTCGAGCGCGCGTCGGCGTATCCGGCCGAGCAGCTCTCGATCCGGTACGACAGCTATCGCAACCTCGTCGCGCAAGGCATCATCGAGCGGCCGGTCGCGCGGCGCGATCCGCAGCCGTTCCCGGGCGGTTACGTGCCCGATCCGCCGGCGCGTTGACGAGCCTCGCCGGTCCGTGGGCATCCGGCCTGTGCACGCCGTTGCGGATTCGGCCGGAAAGGTCGGTTACGCTCCGCGCTCGGATTCCGGAGAGAGACCATGACGCGTCCGGGCTTGCTCCTTGCTCTTGCGCTCCCGATCGTGCTGGCGCCCTCGCGCGGCGGCGCGGAGGTCCAGCTGGGCGATGCGCCGCGACTCGCGGTCGCGCCGCCGGAGGGCGTGCTCAACGCACGGCCTCCGGCGATCGAATCGGTCGTCATCGATCCGCAGAATCGCAATCAGGTCGCGCAGGCGTACCAGACGATCTACTTGCCGGAAGGCAACGTTCCGAGCGGCTGGAACGGCAATGTCGGCAGCTGCAATGCCGGGACGACGAGCGGTGCCTACGAGAGCGCAACGATCGAGCGGGCCAACTTCTATCGCGCGCTCGCCGGCCTCCCCGGCACGGTCGGCCTGTTCTCGGAACCCGAAGGCACCGATACGCAGGCCGCCGCGTTGATCTTCAGCGCGAACCAGGCATTGAGCCATTCGCCTCCCAACGATTGGCTCTGCTGGACGCAGGCCGGCGCGGACGGCGCGGGGAACTCGAACATCGCGCTCGGCTTCGGCAACGACGCGGCGGCTGGTCCCGGCGCCGTCGATCTCTACATGGACGACGGCGGAGCGGGCAATACCGCGGCGGGCCACCGCCGCTGGGTGCTGTTTCCTCCGCAAGCCGAGATGGCCTCGGGCTCGATTCCCTACAACCCGCAATGGGCGTCGAACGCGCTCTGGGTGCTGGGACCGTTCGGCAGCCGCCCGCCGACACCGAACGGAGTCGCCTGGCCGCCGCGCGGCTACGTGCCGTGGCAGCTGCTGCCGGCCGACTCGAATCGATGGTCGTTCTCGTTTCCGAACGCGGATTTCACGAACGCGAGCGTGACGATGACGCGCAACGGCCAGGCGCTTGGCTCGCCGTCTTACGAATCGGTGCAGAACGGCTACGGCGACAACACGCTGGTCTGGCTGCCGCAGGGCGTGACTTACGCGCAGCCCGGGCAGGACGTGACGTATCACGTCGTCGTCAGCGGCATCTCGGGCGGCGGCGCGCCGTCCACGGTCGCGTACGACGTCGTCGTGATCGATCCGTACGCGATCGGCGACGAGATCTTCCGCAACGGATTCGAGTGAGCATCGCGCTGGCGTCGAAAGATGGAGCGTTTGCGCTCCGCTGGCGTCGCGTCCGCTCAGTCGCGCATCAGCGTCGACTTCCCGAACAGGCTCTCGACGAGATCGACCGCGAGGATCGCGGTCTTGTTGTGCTCGTCGAACGCGGGATTGAGCTCGACGATGTCGAGCGATCCGAGCCTTCCGGTGTCGGCGATCATCTCCATGCAGAGCTGCGCCTCGCGGTAGTTCGGCCCGCCGGGAACGGTCGTGCCGACGCCGGGCGCGATGCCGGGATCGAGGAAATCGACGTCGAAGCTGACGTGCAGGTGCGTGTCGGCGTCGATGCCGCCGAGCGCTTCCTCCATGACGCGCTTCATGCCGATCTCGTCGATGTAGCGCATGTCGTAGATGTCGAGGCCGGTGTCGTGCACGAGCTTCTTCTCGCCGGCGTCGACCGAGCGGATGCCGATCTGGCTGATCTCCGACGCGTCGATCGCGGGCACGCTGCCGCCGATCGCGGTCAGCTCGCGCGGTCCGAATCCGCACAGGCACGAAACCGGCATGCCGTGGATGTTCCCCGACGGCGTGATCGCGCTCGTGTTGAAATCGGCGTGCGCGTCGAGCCAGAGAACGCGCAACTTGCGTCCGTGCTCGCGGCAGTGCCGCGCGACGGCGGCGATCGATCCGATGGCGAGGCAGTGATCGCCGCCGAGCAGAACCGGCAGGCGCCCGGCGGCGAGCTCGCTGCCGACGGAATCCATGACGGCGCGCGTCCAGGCCACGACTTCGGGCAGATGCCGGTAGCCTTCGTGCGGCGGCTGCCAGGGGTTGACGGGCCCCGCGAGATTGCCGCGATCGGCGACGTCGAAACCGCGCTCGCGCAACGCCTCGCCGAGCCCGGCGACGCGCAGCGCTTCGGGACCCATCGAGGCGCCGCGATGGCCGGCGCCGATGTCGGTCGGCGCGCCGATCAGGGAGATGCGTGCGGTGGATGGCATCGGTGCGATTCCGTTTGCGCGCATCGCGACGCAAAGGCGCATCGCATCTGCGAGTCGAGCGTGAAGCCAGTATAACGCGGCGTCGAAATCGAGCCTCGCGCCGAGACGTCGGCCTGCGATCAGGCCGCGCTCGTCGAGCTTGCGATCGCCGCCGCGAAGCCGTCGCGCACGGCGTTCGCGCTGGACGCGAGAACCTCGGCGAGCACGTCGGCGCTTTCTCGATCGCCGGGTGCTCGCCTGATCCAGTCGTCGAGCATCGTGTCGAGCGAACGCGCGGCCGATCCGAGCGCTTCGAAGCCATAAGGCGGCGCCGAGCCCGCGAGCCGGTGCGCGAGCGATTGCAGGACGGCCGCGCTGCGCTCGTCCGGCGCATGCAGCAGCGCGCGCCACGCCCGCTCGAACGCCGCGCGTTTCTCCGGCAGCGATCGTTCGTACCGGAGACGAAGCTCGGCGAAGCGCTGCGTGCCATCGTTCATGCGTTCCGATCCGGTTTTGCGCGAGACCTTCGTCGGATCGCGCGCATCAAGAATCGCATCGATCGTCGCGGCAAGCCATGTCGCCGCCGCCGGGCCGGCACATTTCTTTACGCCGGCGCGACGGGCCCGACCGTATGCTGCGCGACCCGACCGGAGCATTGCCATGACGAACCTCGCGAACGAAGTACTCGGTCAGCTCGACGACTCGCAGATCCAGGCGATCGCCTCGCAGCTCGGCGTCGATCCCGCGCAAGCCGAAGGCGCGATCCAGCAGGCGATGCCCTTGCTGCTCGGCGGGCTCGCGCGCAACGCCTCGACGCCCGACGGCGCCGGCGCGCTGCACGCGGCGCTCGGCGACCACGCCGGCGGCGACATCGGCAGCGTTCTCGGCGGCATGCTCGGCGGCGGCGGACTCGCCGGCGGCATGTCGATACTCGGCCACATCTTCGGCGCGCGGCAGGATCAGGCCTCGCAGGGCCTCGGCCAGTCGAGCGGCATCGGCTCGGCGAACGCCTCGCAGCTGCTCGCGATGCTCGCGCCGCTCGTCATGAGCGCGCTCGGCAGCATGAGCCAGCGCCAGGGCATGAGCGCCTCGAGCCTCGGCGGACTCCTCGGGCAGGAGCACCAGCGCATCGCCCAAAGCGGCGCGGGCGGCCTCCTCGGCGCGGTGTTCGATCAGGACGGCGACGGACAGCTCGGACTCGGCGATCTGCTGAAGGTGGGCGAAGGCCTGCTCGGCGGGCGCCGCCCGGCGTAGCGCTCAGCACCCCTCGGCGGCTTTCGCGTAGCGCGCCGCCGACGGCGGCGCGCGTGTCGCGACGGCCACCGTTCCGCTGGTCGACGACGGCCGCAACGCCGCGAGAGCGCGTGCCATGCGACG
>DASZYR010000317.1:0-4470 GCA_035545255.1 Rhodanobacteraceae bacterium | reverse complement strand
GCGCGTCGCCGATCTCGCGCGCGATGCGCATCTCCTGCCGGCCGTGCAGCGCGTCGGCGCGGAACTCTTGCGCGACCATCCGGACGCGGTGCAGCGGCTGATCGAGCGCTGGATCGGCGCGGCCGTGCGTTATGGGGGGGCATGAAGCGCGTGCCGAGCTTTTCGCGTCTCCGTGCCGCGTTTTGGCTGTTGCGATGGTCCGAGCTCGCCCTCGCGCGCGGTCGCTGCGGCTTTTGCGGGCCGACCTTGTTCGCGCGCTTGCGTGCCGATCCGGTCGGCGTGCGCTGCCTGCGCTGCCGCGCCAGCGCGATCCACCTCGCGATGCGACGCGCGCTCGGCGACCACGTCGCTGCGATCGGCTCCAGCGATGTCTGCGAATTTTCGGCGCACGGACCGTTCGCGAGATTCCTGAGCCGCGCCGCGCGCAGCGCATCGTTTTCCGAATACTTCGCCGACATCGAGCCCGGTGCGTTCCGGGGCGGCATCCGCTGCGAGGACTTGCAGCGGCTGACCTATCGTGATGCGACCTTCGACGTCGTGACGCACACCGAAGTGCTCGAGCACGTGGCGGACGATGCATGCGCGCTTCGCGAGCTCCATCGCGTGCTTCGTCCCGGCGGGATGATGCTGTTCACGGTGCCGCTGCACGACGGTGCCACGACGGTCGAGCGCGCGCGGCTGCGCGACGGCGACGGGATAGAGCATCTTCGGGATCCGGTCTACCATCTCGATCCGCTGCGTCCCGAAGGCATCCTTGCGTTCAGGGATTACGGTCGCGATATCGTCGATCGTGTCATTGCCGCGGGTTTCGTCGGTGTCCGCATCATGGAAGTCGACTGCGTACCGTGGCTTTCGGGCGTTCCAGTGCTGATCGCGTACAAAGGCTTGAAGGTATTTCCTTGCTCCGTCCCCGACTCCTGATCGACACCGATCCCGGCATCGACGATGCGCTCGCGATCCTGATGGCGCACGAGCACGCCGAGATCGTCGCGCTGACGATCGCGGGTGGCAATGTCGGGCTCGCCCACACGACGCGCAACGCGCTGAAGCTGCTCGATGCGATCGATGCCGATGTTCCGGTCTTTCCGGGCTCCGCGGCGCCGCTCGTGTTCGGCGCGCCGCATGCGGCGTTCGTGCACGGCGAGGACGGCTTCGGCGATACCGGCTGTTTCGCGCCGTCGCGCCTGCCGGAGGAAGAGCATGCGGCGCAAGCGATCGTCCGTCTCGCGCGCGAGCGGCCGGGCGAGCTGACGCTGGTCGCGCTCGCGCCGCTGACGAATCTCGCGCTGGCGCTCCGGCTCGATCCCTCGCTGCCGGATCGAATCGCGCGTCTCGTCGTCATGGGCGGCGCCGCCACCGGGCGCGGCAACACCGATCGCGTGCCGGCCGAGTTCAACATCGGCTTCGATCCCGAGGCGGCGCACGTCGTGTTCTCGTCGTGGCCGATGTTCGATCTCGTCGACTGGGAGGCATGCCTGCGCCATCCGCTCGATTTCGAGCGCTTCGAGACGATGCTCGCCGGCGGCGACGAGCGTGCGCGTTTCTACACGGCGATCTCGCGCAAGGCGCGCGCGTTCAACCGCGCGCGCGGACGGCCGGGCGTCATCGCGGCCGACGCGCTCGCGATGGCGGTGGCGCTCGATCCCGCGATCGTCACGGCATCCGGGACGCATCACGTCGCCGTCGAGACGGCGGGCGAAAACACGCGCGGCGCGACCGTCGTCGACTGGGAAGACCGGCTCGGCCAGCCGCCGAATGCGCGCGTCGTGGTCTCGGTCGATGCGGAGCGGTTCGAGCGGAGGGCGGCAGAGGCATTGGGAGCGGGCCGCACGCCGGGGACCCGGCCGGTGTAGCGTTCCGGGTAGGCGGCTTGCGCCGATCTCTTCGGGCCGGTTAAAATGCCGCTCTTTTCCCGCCCGCAAACCCGCAGAGGCGGAGTCCGAGCATGAAAACCGATACCCATCCGAAATATCAGCCGGTCGTTTTCCAGGACGTGTCGAGCGATTTCTCGTTCCTCACGCGCTCGACGATGTCGAGCAAGGACACGATCAAATGGGAAGACGGCAAGGAATATCCGCTGATCAAGGTGGAAATCTCGAGCCATTCCCATCCGTTCTTCACCGGCAAGCAGAAAGTCATCGATGCCGGCGGCCGCGTCGACAAGTTCCGCAAGCGCTACGCCAAATAAACGCTGGACGAGCCCGTTCCGGCGGTGCGCAAGGCGCATTGAGCAGGAAGCCGGGTCGCGAAAGACCGATTGCGAAAGAACGCCGCGCTCGTCTCCGTGCTGAAAAGCAGGGTCGGACAGCGCCGGCTCCTGCATCGCACGCAAATTCTTGACGTCCATGACAGACGCCGGCCTCGCGCCGGCGTCTCGTTTTCGCGTTCCGGCTTGATCCGCTCCGCGTCACGCGCCATTTGTGCTATGCAATAATCGGCGCATCCGGAGCGGGCCGCGTTCGCCGGTCCGTCCTTCATTCGACACGACACGCGCGTGCAGAATCCGCGCTGCGCGGCGTCGCCAAGGAGTCCCTTCGTGTCCAGCAAGTCCGTCCAGATCATCGACCCCTCCTCGAACAAGACGGCCACGCTCCCGGTGGTGACAGGCACGCTCGGCGATCCGGCCTTCGACATCGGCAAGCTCAACAAGGAAACCGGCTATTTCACGTTCGATCCCGGCTTCGTCTCCACGGCGTCGGTGCGCAGCGCCGTCACCTTCATCGATGGCGACGCCGGCGTGCTGCTCTATCGCGGCTATCCGATCGAACAGCTCGCCAAAGAGTCGAGCTTCCTCGAGGTCGCGTATCTCCTGATCAACGGCGAGCTGCCGTCGAAGAAGGAATTCTCGGGTTTCGAGCACGAAGTCACGCATCACACGATGATGCACGAGGCACTCAAGAACTTCCTGCACGGTTTCCACTATGACGCGCATCCGATGGCGATGCTGTGCGCCTCGGTTGCTTCGCTCTCGGCGTTCTATCACGACACGCTCGACATCTCCGATCCCGAGCAGCGCCGCCTCGCGGCGATCCGGCTGATCGCGAAGATGCCGACGATCGCGGCGGCCGCGTATCGCTACTCGATCGGCTGGCCGATCCGCTATCCGCGCAACAACCTCGAATACGTCACGCGTTTCCTGCACATGATGTTCGAGGTACCGAGCGAGCCGTTCCAGCTTTCGCCGGTCGCGGCGAAGGCGCTCGATCTCCTCTTCATCCTGCATGCCGATCACGAGCAGAACGCGTCGACCTCGACGGTGCGCCTGGTCGGCTCGACCGGCGCGAATCCGTATGCCTGCGTCGCGGCCGGCATCGCGGCGCTGTGGGGTCCCGCGCACGGCGGCGCGAACGAGGCGGTCCTCAAGATGCTCGAGGAGATCGGCGATGCGAAGAACGTCGCGAAAGCCGTCGATCGCGCCAAGGACAAGGAGTCGGGCTTCCGCCTGATGGGCTTCGGCCACCGCGTCTACAAGAACTACGACCCGCGTGCGGCAATCATCCGCGAGATGACGCACAAGGTGCTCGCCGATCTCAACGTCAGCGATCCGTTGCTCGACATCGCGCTCGCGCTCGAGGAGGTTGCGCTCAAGGATCCGTACTTCGTCGAGCGCAAGCTGTATCCGAACGTCGATTTCTATTCGGGCCTCATCTACAAGGCGCTCAAGATCCCGACCGAGATGTTCACGGTCATGTTCGCGATCGCGCGCACGGCCGGCTGGGTCGCGCACTGGCTCGAGCAGCACGAGGATCCGGAGACGAAGATCGGCCGTCCGCGCCAGATCTACATCGGCGCGGACCGGCGCGAGTACGTCCCGATCGCCAGGCGCTGAGCGCACGCTGGAAGTCCGAACAATCGTGCGCTCCACGCGGTGTTGCAGAAGTGCTCCGGGCCGGCGACGAGGCATCGCCGCGCGAAATTCGAACGGCCCGCGGCCACATGGCCTGCGGTCGATGTCGCCGAGCGAGTTATGATGCGGGGTCGGGGAGGCTGAGCGCTTGGCGGCGCGGGGCGAGGGCGTGGACGGCGGGGTGGTCTGGACTCGGGCGTTCGACCCGGTCCGCAGCGACGAGTGTTTCGAGGCAGCGTTGCCGCAACCGGGTTCGTATCGGCCGGGTGCGGTGATGCCGCGCGCCTCCGCAGCGGCGGGGCCTCTGTCGTGAGCGAGCGGCCGTCCTTCTTCGCCGAGCTGCAACGCCGCAACGTGATCCGCGCGGCCGTCCTCTACATCGGGGCGGTGTGGGCGCTGGCGCAAGGCATCGCGCAACTGGGGCCGGCGTTCGGGATGCCGGATTGGGGCACGCGCTGGTTCGTGATCGCGGCCTCCATCGGGTTCCCGTTCTGGGTCGCGTTCGCGTGGGTTTACGAATTCACGCCCGAAGGCCTCAAGCGCGAGAGCGAGGTCGCGCCCGGCGACTCCATCGCCCATTCCACCGGCCGCAAGCTGGATTTCATCATCATCGGCGTGCTGGC
>DASZYR010000316.1:0-1969 GCA_035545255.1 Rhodanobacteraceae bacterium | reverse complement strand
CGCGCAAGCCGCCGCGCGCGCGGGAGACGATCGCGACCTACGCCGCCAGCCAGTACGGAAAATATCTGCCCGGCAACATCGCGCACTACGCGCTCCGGCACGCGTGGAGCCGGCGCGCCGGCATCCCGCACGCGGCGCTCGGACTCGCTGCGATGCTCGAGGCAGCGCTCCTGCTGGTCGCCGCACTCGCCGCGTCCCTGCTCGGCGACACGGAGCGGCTGCGTGTCGTATCCACGCTCGATCCGCGTCTCGGGATAGCATTGCTCGTGGTGATCCTTGTCGGGCTCAGCATCGCGCTGCGGTTCGCGCGGCGCATGCACGTGTTCGAGCGCTGGCAGATGCCGCCTCCGCCGCATGTCCGCGTTCTGGCCGCATGCGCGGCGATCTATTTCTCCTTCATGATCGCGAGCGCAGCGCTGCTCGCCCTGCTCGCGCACGCGCTCGGCATCGGCTTCGATTCGTTCGCGATCCTGCTCGCCGCGAACGCCGCGAGCTGGGCGGCGGGATTCATCGTCGTCGGCTCGCCCGGCGGGCTCGGCGTGCGCGAAGTCGCGTTCGTGGCGCTGGCCGGCGGCGCGCTCGGCGAAAGCCGCGCGCTGCTCCTGATCGGCGTCTTCCGCGTCGTCACCTTCCTCGGCGACACGCTGTTCTTCGCGGCCGGATCGCTCGCACTGCGCGGCGCGGGAGCGGCGCGCGAGGACGTTTCCATTCCCGACAGCCGGAGCGCGCCATGACCTGGTGGCAACGTCATGCCTATCTGATGCTCTATATCGTTTTCACCGTCGCCAGTCAGCTGATCATGCGTTGGCGCGTCGGCGGCGCGGGCGCGCTCGCGCCGGACGCCGATCGCGTCGCGTTCGTCCTGAACCTGCTCGCGATGCCTTGGGTCTGGGCCGCGTTCCTCGCGACGTTCCTCGCCGGCGTCATGTGGATGCTGACGCTCGGAAGGCTCGATCTCACGTACGCGTTTCCGTTCACCGGCATCACGTTCCTGATCATCCTGTTCGCGGGCGCGTTCGTGTTCGGCGAACAGGTCAGCAGCGGACGCGTCATCGGCACGCTGCTCGTCGTTGCGGGGCTCGTCGTCGTCGTGCGTTCCTGAGCGGCCGAAGCGCATGTCTGCGCCCTCTCCGTCCGAACCCGCGACCGGGCGAGCGTCGTTCGACCCCGGTCACTTCGCGCGCCTTTTCGAGATCGAGACTCGGAGCTTCTGGTTCCGGGGACGCAGCGACCTGATCGAATGGGCGCTCGCGCGCTACTTTCCTCTGGCTCGCGACTTCCTCGAGATCGGCTGCGGCACCGGCTACGTGCTCGATCGACTGCACCGCGCATTTCCTGCGCTCACGCTGCACGGCACCGAACTCTACGATGAAGGGCTCGCTTACGCGCACGAGCGGCTCGGCGATGCGGCAGCGCTGACACAGGCCGACGCGACGAACCTCCAATTCCGAGCCGAGTTCGACGCCGTCGGCGCTTTCGACGTCATCGAGCACATCGAGGACGATCGGCGCGTGCTCGAAAACGTGCACGCTGCGTTGCGGCCGGGCGGCGGCCTGCTCGTCACCGTGCCGCAGCACCCGTGGCTCTGGAGCGATACCGACATCGCCGCATGCCATGTGCGCCGGTACACGCGCGCGGAACTTCGCGAAAAGCTCGCCGCTGCCGGCTTCGACGTGCTGCGCATCACCTCGTTCGTATCGCTGCTGCTGCCAGCGATGCTGCTCGCGAGGCGCCGGCGCGATCGCAAGGGCATGGACGAAGTCGAGGCCGAACTCGCGCTGCCCGCGCTGCTCGATGCGATCGGCTACGCAACGCTCCGCGCCGAATCGCTCGCGATCCGCTGCGGCATCGATTGGCCGGCCGGCGGCTCGCTGCTCGCCGTCGCGCGCAAGCGCGGGCCCTAGCGCGCGCGAACGCCGCCTTTGTACACTCGCCGCGCCGAAGCCGAGCCCAGCGATCCGATGACGTC
>DASZYR010000315.1:0-6285 GCA_035545255.1 Rhodanobacteraceae bacterium | reverse complement strand
AGCACGGTCAGCGGCGCCTTGATGTCGATGCCTTGCGTGTAGCCTGGCTTGTGCGAGCCGTCCTTCGCGACGCCCATGTCGCCGATGCGAACGCCGGCGACGGCGCCGGCCTCATCGAACAACGGCTCCGCCGCGGCGAATCCGGGATAGATCTCGACGCCGAGCGCTTCAGCCTGCGGCGCGAGCCACGCGCACAACGCGCCGAGCGAGACGATGAAATTGCCGTGGTTGTTCATCTGCGGCGGCGTCAGCGGCGACTTGATCGCGCGCGTCGCATCGCGCAGGAACCAGAACTCGTCCTTCGTCACCGGCACGCAGATCGGCGGTGGATTCCTGCCCCATTCGGGCAAGAGCGCGTTGAGCGGCTCGGGCTCGATGACGGCGCCGGAGAGGATCTGCGCGCCGACCGCCGACGCCTTCTCGATGACGCAGACGCGGATGTCGGGCTTGAGCTGCTTCAGCCGGATCGCGAACGCAAGGCCGGCGGGACCCGCGCCGACGGTCACGACGTCGTATTCCATGATGTCGCGGTCGCTCATGCGGGCTCCGGTCGGCTGGCGTGAGTGGCGATTTTCGCGGATCGGGCGCGGTGCGGCAAACGCGGCGGCTCGTCGCCATCCGCGTAGTCGTGCCCAATCTCGTCATCCCGGCGAAAGCCGGGACTCATTGTGATTTCGATCTTCACAGCAGAATCAAAAACGGGCCGCCGGCTTTTCGCCGGGACGACGAACGTGAACGTCACTCCGCCTGCGCGATGTCGCTGCGCCGGTACTCCGTCCGGTACGAATACGCCCCGCCCGGATGAATCGAGATCACCGCGAGCATCAGCCGGTCGCGCGCATCGAAATAGCGCCTGAGACTGCGCAGAGCCGGCGTCCCTTCGGGCGTTTCGGTCTCGGCTGCGGCTTCGGCCGGCATCGCGATCGCGGAAAGCGTCTGCTCGACGCGGCCGACGCGCGCGAGGAACTGATCCTCGAGCAGCGCGCGGATCGCGTCTTCCTGGCGCGCATGCCCGCTCGGCAGACCGTGCCAGCTCGCGCGCCGGTAGACGTTGACGCTCGCGATCGGACGCCGCGTGCGCCGGCCGATGCGCACGCCGTGCAGCAGGATGCATTCGGTTCCGACGCGCGTCTGCAGCCAGCCCGCAAGCTCCTGGCCGGCGACGAGGCGATCGGTGTAGCGCGCGTGGAAATCGCTCGATTCGTCGTATTGCAAGAGGTCCGCGATCGAATGCAGCGCCTGATCGAAATGGCGCGTGATCTCGGCGTTGCGCACGACGCTGCCGGCGCCGCGGCGGCGGCGGATCAGGCCGAGCTCCTCGATCACGCGCAAGGCTTCGCGCACCGTGTGGCGGCTGACCCGGAATCGCTTCATGAGCGCCGCCTCGCTCGCGAGGAAACGGCCGACCTCGTGCTCGCCGCGGCGGATCTCGTCGCGCAGCGTGTCGGCGATCTGCTGGTAGCGCGGTCTTCGCGCGCCGCGCGGCGCACGCGTCTCGCGCGATCCGGTTCCGCGCTCGTCGTTCGCGTGCGGTCCGTTCGGGTGGGCGTCGTGTTCCTGCGTCATAATCGGTCACGGCCTGGGGAGATCGCGTGACCGGAAAAATATCAGACACGATCGCCGATGACGTGCTTCTCGGCGCAACCGCGTTCCAGCAGCTGTGCTGGCTTGCCGCCGGCCGCATCGACAGCACCGAGCTCACGGCTCGGTATCGCGCGGCCGCCGTCCGCGAGAATCCGCGCGTCAACGCGTACGTCGAGCTTGACGATCGGGCAATCGCGGAGGCGGAGGCGAGCGCCGCACGCCGGCGCGAAGGCCGCGCGATCGGCCGTCTCGACGGCCTTGCCGTTGCCGTCAAGGACAATCTCGATGTCGCCGGCCTCCCGACCCGGGCGGGACTCGCCGGCCGCGAATCTCCTGCGCGCGAGGACGCGTCGGCGGTCGCGCGCCTTCGTGCGGCCGGCGCGGTCGTGCTCGGGAAGACGCGACTCGACGAAGGCGCGCTCGGCACCACGACCGCGAGCCCGCACGGCGGCCCGACGCAGAATCCGTTGCGCCTCGGCTACACGGCCGGAGGATCGTCCGGCGGCTCCGCGGCCGCCGTCGCCGCCGGGCTCGCATCGTTCGCGCTCGGCACCGACACGCTCGGCTCCGTGCGGATTCCGGCAAGCCACTCGGGCGTGTACGGATTGAAGCCGACGCTCGGCGAAATCTCGACCACGGGCATGGTGCGCGGTGCGCGCCGTCTCGACTGCGTCGGCATCCTCGCGCGCTCGGTGCCCGATCTTGCGATCGTGCTCCAGGTGCTCGGTGGATTCGATCCAGCCGATCCACGCTCGCGCCGGCGGCGTGTTCCCCTCGCGACGCCGGACTGGGAACCGGGCCGGCTTCGCGCGGGCTTCGTCGCCGATCTCGCGGCGATCGGTGTCGCGTCGCCCGTGCGCATGCTGTTCGAGCGCGCGGTCGCGATGCTCGGCAACGAGCTCGGCCAGCACCGTGCCGTCGATTTCTCGGACTACGATTTCGCGCGGATCCGGCGTGCGGCGCTCTTGATCATGGAAAGCGAGCTCGCGATCGAGCTCGAATCCGATCTCAGCGCGGCGGCGCATCGGATCTCGCCGCGGCTGCGCGCGATGATCGACTACGCGCGCTCGAAATCGGCCGCCGACTACGCGAAGGCCGATCGCGTGCTCGACACCGGCGTCCTCAAGGCGCGCCGGGTCTTCGACGAAGTCGACGTGCTCGTGCTGCCGACGGTGCCGCAGGGTCCGTATCCGCTCGCCGAGCGCGAGCGCGCGAACGATGCCGATCTCACGAGCTTCGCGAGCATCGCGGGATGTCCCGCCGTGAGCCTGCCGATGGGACTTCTGCCTGACGGCCTTCCGGCCGGACTCCAGCTCGTAGGACCGCCGGGCTCGGATCTTCGCCTGCTCGAGCTGGCCGAAATCTGTGCGGCGACGCTCGACGCGACGCCGGATTACCCGTTGCGTAGCGTTTGAATCGTGCGCATTGCGCGGAGTCGTGAGCTCTTGACCCTCCCCTCGAAGGGGAGGGCTTTCGGGTGATTCGATCCTGAGCGCTGCGCGGTGACGAGTAATCCCGAGCAAGGCGAACGCATCCCGCTGGCGGGCGCCGACGTGCGCTATTTCGCCGATGCGTTCGCGCACGATGCGGATGCCTTGTTCGAAGCATTGCGTCGCGAGATTCGGTGGGAAACGCACCGTCTGCGCCTCTTCGGCCGCACGATCGATTCGCCGCGCCTTTCGTGCTGGATCGGCGATGCCGGCGCCGCGTACACGTATTCCGGGACGCGCTTCGAGCCGCGTGCGTGGACGCCGGCGATCTCGTCGCTGCGCGAGGCGCTCGCGAAACGCTTCGGGCTTCGCTTCAACAGCGTGCTTGCGAACCTTTATCGCGACGGGCGCGATTCGATGGGCTGGCACAGCGACGCCGAGCGCGAGCTCGGGTCGGAGCCCGCCATCGCATCGCTCAGCTTCGGCGCGCCGCGCGTGTTCCGCTTCCGCTCGCGCGCGACGCGCGAAACCGCGCTTGCGATCCCGCTCGCGCACGGCAGCCTGCTCGTGATGCGCGGCGCTACGCAGCGGCTCTATCAGCACGATCTCCCGAAAGCGGACGTCGCGATCGGCGCGCGCGTCAATCTCACGTTCCGGACGATCGTTGCCGAAGCCTAGTGCGTGTTGCGCTCGGTCGCCGCGCGCTGCGCCCAGGCCTTTTGGCCTTCGTCGAGCGTCCAGTCGACGATCTCGGGCAAGAGGCGATTGACGGCCTGCTCGATCGACGCCGCGGCGTCGGCGGCCGTCGTGCCGGCGACGGGCGCATCGGCCTCGAACGCGCGCGACGCCGCGACGCGATTGACGCTCGAATCGCCGAGCCGCGCATTGAGGCGGATCACGGCGTGCGGAGCGCCGGCCCGATACTGCGTTTCGAAATCGTAGAGATCGACCGAAAGCACGAAATCGCCGTGCAGGCCCGAAGCCGCCGCGCCGACGCCGACGATGCGCCCGGAATCCTGGAACGCCTGGATCAGCAGGGTGCGCAGCACGAGCGGCGCGGTATCGGCCCAGCGTCCGCCCTTGTAGGTCTCGATCGCACCGGGCGAGGACATCACGAGCATGCGCGTCGTGTCCAGCGTGTCGCTCGCGAGCGGCGTGTCGATGGCGAGTTGCCAGTCGACGCGCGCCGCGCTGGCCGCGGCAGGTTGCGGCGCATAACGTGGCGAGTAGGTCGTGAACGGCTCCCGCTTCGTCAGCGAGGCGCAGGCGCCGACGAAGACGAGAAGAGCGAGCGTCGTGATGCGGCCGCAGCGGATCATCGCGGTTCGAACTCCTTCGGTTGATCGCGGCCGAGCAGGACGCTGTTCGAGCCGGAGAGCCGGTCCGCGACCTGCCGGAGGGAGCGCAGCGTCTCGCGCAGCTCGACGATCGCCGGGCCGAGCTGGCGCAGGCCCTGCTCGCTGAATTCGCTGATCGCGGCGCGGTTGTCGCCGATCAGCGAATTCGTCGCGCTGGCGACGCGATCGACCGATTCGAGCGCCTTGTTGGTCGATTCGAGCACCTGGCGCGCGTTGTTCTTCATGAGATCGTTCGTCGTCGTCGCCATCGAGTCGAGCGTCACGAGCGTGTGTTTCAGCTCGCCCGTCGCGCCCGAGAGCTGCTTCAGCGCGGCGCCGAGATCCTCGCGCTGCGCGTTGACCGTGCCGGTCACGCCTTCGAGGTTCTCGAGCGTCTTCGAGATGCGGTCGACATTCTCGCGCGAAAGGACCTCGTTCGCGCGCAGCAGGAGATCGTTCGCGCTGGTGATGATGTCCGAGCCCGACGCGAGCAGCTTCGAGAGCGCCGATTCCTCCGACGGAATGACCGGCACCGGATTCTGCGGCGTCGGCTTCAGCGGCGGGCTCGCCGGCGCGCCGCCCGAAAGCTGGATGAACGCGACGCCGGTGACGCCCTGGAGGCCGAGCTTGGCGCGCGTGTCCTCCTTGACCGGCACGCCCGAGTCGAGGCGCACGCGCGCGATGACCTTGCGCGGATCGTCCTTCGCGAGCGAGAGCTGCGCGACTTCGCCGACCTTGATGCCGTTGTACTGGACGGTTCCGCCCTTGCTGAGCCCCGTGACGGCTTCGTTGAAGACGATGTCGTAGTACGCGAACTCGCGGTCGATGCTCGACTTCGAGAGCCACAGCACGAAGCCCATAGCGAAGAGGAAGATGCCGATCGCGAAAGCGCCGATGATGACGTGGTGAGCGCGGGTTTCCATTCGTGACTCCGTTGCCGTCAGCCGTCAGTGGTCAGCGGAAGAAGCGCAGACGCGATCGCGCTCTCGTCTTTCCGGCCACGGCTCAGTTCCGACCTCTCGCTTCCGCCGCATGCTCCGCCGCATGCTCGGCGGCTCTTCCGCGAGGCCCCTGAAAATACTCCTGCACCCAGCCGTCGTCGTACCTCTCGACCTTGTCGATCGAATCGGCGACGAGCACGCGCTTCTTCGAAAGCACCGCGACGCGATCGCAGATCGTGTACAGCGTATCGAGATCGTGCGTGATCAGGAACACCGTGAGGCCGAGGCTTTCGCGCAGCGTCAGGATCAGCTGATCGAACGCGGCCGCGCCGATCGGGTCGAGGCCGGCGGTCGGCTCGTCGAGGAACAGGATGTCGGGATCCTGCGCGAGCGCTCGCGCGAGCGCGGCGCGCTTGACCATGCCGCCGGAAAGCTCGGCCGGATATTTCGCGCCGGCATCGGCCGGGAGGCCCGCGAGCGCGATCTTGAGCGCAGCGAGCTTGTGCATGAGGCCGGGCGGCACGTCGTGATGCTCGCGCAGCGGCACCATCACGTTCTCGGCGACGGTCAGCGAAGAGAACAGCGCGCCGTTCTGGAACAGGACGCCGCAGCGCTGCTCGAGCTTCGAGCGCAGGGCGGCCGGAAGACGCAGCATGTCCTGGCCGAACAGCCTGACGCTTCCGGCCGCGGGACGGTTGAGGCCGATGATCGAGCGCAGCAGCACGGATTTGCCGCTGCCCGAGCCGCCGACGACGCCGAGGATTTCGCCCTGGTAGACGTCGAGATCGAGGTTGTCGTGCACGACCTGCGAGCCGAACTGGTTGCGCAGGCCGCGGACCTCGATGACGGTTTCGCGGCTCGTCATCGCGCGTCGCTCCGCTCGCCCGCAGCACTCCGGTCGCGTCGCGCGCTCCCGGCCGTCATGCCCGCGAAAGCGGGCATCCATATCGCTTTGCACGCAGCGAAAATGGATGCCCGCTTTCGCGGGCATGA
>DASZYR010000314.1:0-7245 GCA_035545255.1 Rhodanobacteraceae bacterium | reverse complement strand
GATAGGACAGGTCGATGGCGGAGAGGGTGGGATTCGAACCCACGTTACGGTAGAACCGTAAACCGGATTTCGAATCCGGCGCATTCGACCACTCTGCCACCTCTCCAGAGCGGGCGCGCATGATACGAGGCGGCGGCGGCGGAGACAACCTCCTGCCATCTTGCCAGCCTTTCACTCTCATGAACGACAACGACGAAGCCCTCCTCGCCCGCCTTCCGGACGGACTGCATCGCGTAACGCTCGGCGATGGGACGCGCGGCGTCGCCAAGATCCGGCGCTCGGCGCCGGCGGGCTTCTTCGAGGCGGAAGCGCGCGGGCTCGATGCGTTGCGCGGATCGCGCACGTTGCGCGTTCCCGCTGTGCACTGGATCGGCGGCGAGTCGATCGTGCTCGAGGATCTCGGCTGCGGCCAGCCAGGGCGCGGCGACTGGGAGCGCGCCGGCAGAGATCTCGCGCGTCTGCATCGCGTATGCGCCGATGCGTTCGGTTTCGAGACGGACGGCTGGTGCGGCGAGAGTCCGCAGGACAATTCGCGCGATGCCGATGGCCATCGCTTCTTCGCCGAGCGCCGCCTGCGCGCGCAGGCATTGCGTGCTCGCGCGAGCGGAAGGCTCGACGAAGCCGATTTGCGGCACGTCGATCGGCTCTGCGGGCGGCTCTCGGATCTCGTCCCGCCGATGCCGCCGGTGCTCGTGCACGGCGATCTCTGGATCGCGAACCTCCATGCCTGCGCGAGCGGCGAGCTCGCGCTGATCGACGCCGGCGCGGCGCATCACGGCTGGGCCGAAAGCGATCTCGCGATGCTGACATTGTTCGGCGAGCCGCCCGCCCCGTTCTTCGCGGCGTACGAAGACGAATCAGGCGTCGATGCGCGATGGCGCGAGCGCGCACCGCTCTACAACCTCCATCACCTGCTGAATCACCTGAACCTGTTCGGCGCCGGCTATCTCGATCCGGTGCGCACGGTCCTGCGCCGCTACGGCTGACCCGTCGCCGCGCCGCCGCTGCAGAAATGCGCGCGCACGCTGTCGGCTTCGGGCATCCACGCATTGAGCTGCTGGATGCGCGTCGCGTCCGAAGGATGCGTCGACGCGAATTCCGGCGGCTTCTGTGCGCCGAGAGCACCCATGCGCTCCCAGAGCTTGGGGGCTTCCTCGGGATTGAAGCACGCCGCCGCGGCGAGCAGGAGGCCGACGTGATCGGCTTCGGATTCGTGGCTGCGTGAAAACGGCAGCAGCATGCCGTACTGCGCACCGGCGCCCAGCGCGGCCATGACCATCTGCTGCTGCTGCGGATCCATGTCGCCGACCGACATCCCGGCCGCCATCGTGCCGAGCTGCACGAGCTTCTGCTGCGCCATGCGCTCGCCGCCGTGACGCAGCAGCGCATGCGCGATCTCGTGGCCCATGACGATCGCGAGTCCATCGGCATTCTGAGCGACCGGCACGATGCCGGTGTAGACCGCGATCTTCCCGCCCGGCAGGCAGAATGCGTTGACCTCATCCGACTGGAGCACGTTGACGTCCCACTGGTACGAGCTCCAGTCGGTCTCGGCCGGAATGTTCTTCGTCTCCGCGTAATACTTCTCGACCTTCGGCGCGGCGGCGATCAGCCGCTCGGCGATGCCGCGCACCTGCTGCGGCAGTTGCCCGCTCGTGACGACCTGCGATTGCGACAGGATCTCCTGGTACGACTGCAAGCCGAGCGCGGCTTCCTGCTGCGGCGACGTGTCGATCAGCTGCTTGCGGCCCGTGTACGAGGTCGTGTCCTGGTGGCTGAACCAGTAGTACGCAAGATAGATGCCGAACAGCAGGATCGGCCAGAGCTTGAGCCCCCGCCGCGACATGCCGCCGGCCGAGGAATCGCCGTAAGGACCCATGAGCGCTCTCCTCCCGAAGTTTCCCGAGCATACTGCGGCCTGCGGCATTGCGCAGCCCGGCCTTTTGCAAAAGATTGAACCGGCGAACGACGCAAGAGCGCGAAGGAAAGGCGGTTCGCGATTTTCTCCCGGCTTCCTCCGCGCTTTTCGCGCCCTTCGCGGTTCGATCCCCGACGTTCAAAGATCTCTGGCAACGCGGAATCCGACGCGCGCGCTGCGCGTATCGGCAGGCGCGGAGATGCGGAACGCCGAGCGGACCTGCGAGGGATCGCTGCCCCACGATCCGCCGCGCACGACGCGCCGCTCGCAGCCGGGATTGACCCAGGCCTCGCTGTCGCGCGGCGCGCGCACGTAGTTGTCGTGCCAGCAATCCTCGACCCATTCCGAGACATTGCCTTCCATGTCGAAAAGACCGTAAGCGTCCGCCGCGAAGCTTCGCACCGGCGCAGGGCCCCAGTAGCCGTCGCTGTAGCGCGGGAACGCGAGCGACCAGCTGCGCTTGGACGGAGAGCGATCGCCCTCGCCGGTGAAGTTGCCGATGACCCGCTCCGGATTGCCGTCGCCCCATGGATATCGCGTCGACGAGCCCGCGCGCAGCGCATACTCGAACTCCGTCTCGCTCGGCAGCCGGTAGTGCTTGCCGGTGTGCTGCGACAGCCAGCCGAGATAGGCCTGCGCGTCCTTCCACGAAACGTGCACGACCGGCAATCCGGGGGCCGCGCGATCGCCGCGATAATCGTCGCGCCAGGTCACGCCGCGGCGGTCGGCGATGCGCCCGGACCCTTCGTCATAGACCGCGCTCGCGCCAAGCCGCTCGGCGTCGGTCGCGTATTTCGCCGAGCGCACGAACTCGCCGAACTCGCCGACCGTTACCTCGTTGCGTCCGAGCGCGAAACCGACGTCGATCCGCACGCGGCGTTGCGGCTCTTCGCTGTCGGCGTGCCCGACCTCGTCCGCTGCCGATCCCATGACGAACTCGCCGGTCGGGACCACGACGACGGCCGGCGCCTCGCCGGCGATGTCGAGATAACGATCGCGGATGACCTGGCCGGGCTTGAGGCTCGCATAGAGCCGCGCATTGCGCAGACGCACCGCGAAATCGTCGAGTCCGTTGAGATCCGGGCTGATCGTCTGCGCGCGTTTGGCGAGTTCCTCGGCCAGATCCGCGTTGCCGGCATCGAGCGCCGAGCGCGCCTGCGCCAGTACGGTCTCGGCGCGCTGGCGCCGGATGCCGTCGATGCGCGCGCGCGTTTCGAGCAGGTCGCGCGAGCCGGGCCGGATCGACGACGCATCGGCGAGCACCTGATCCGCGTCGGCGAACTTGTCCTGCGCGGCAGCCGCGAGGGCGCGATCGAGATACGTGCGCTCGATTTCGGCGAGACCCGCATCGGCCAGCTTGTTCTCCGGATCGAGCGCGAGCACCTGCCGGTACGCGACGAGCGCATTGTCCTGCGCCGGAGACGTGACCACGCCGGCGCGGAGCAGCGTCGCCGCGTGCGTCAGGATCGGCGCCACCTTGTGCAACGTCGCAAGGCGATCGCGCAGCAGCTTGAGCTCTTCGTCCTCGTGCGGAATGTCGGCGAGCGCGGTCACGTCGCGTTGCGCCGCGGTCTCGTCGCCGCGATCGATCGCCGCCAGCGCCCAGTCGCGCAACGCGCCGGCGATCCGGTCGAGCGCATCGGCCGCCTCGTCGTTGGCAGGGTCCTCCGCCAGCACCTGCCGGTAGAAGTCGATCGCGCTGGCGTCCTTGGGTTCCAGCACCTTGCCCTGCTGCTCGGCGGCGCGAGCTTTCTTCAGGAGCGCGGCGATCAGCTTCGTCGTCGGCGCGGGCGGCCCCATGCGCACGGCGTCTTCGAAAGACGTTCCGGAAGAGCCCGCCGACTTCTCCGCGGGCGCCGTCGTGGCCGCGGGCGGCGCCTGCACTGCCACCCAGTTCGGCGCGGGCGCATGCGAGGGCGTGCTCGCCGCGATCGGCTGCGTCTCCTGCGGCTCGACGTGGAAGATGCCCGGAAAAAACCGGTATGCCAGCGCGAGCGCCAGCACGGCGATTCCCGCGGCGCCGCCGAGCGCGTGCTGCTTGCGTGCGATTTCGGTGCCGGGCATCGCGTTCGGAGCCGCTGCGGACGATTCGGCCCGCAAGCCGGCCGAAGCCGGCTGACAAGCCCATCGCCGCACCTTAGGCTATCGAACGCGTGCGCTGCAACCGGAGCGCCGCCCCGCTCCGCGCCTTTCAGGAAACCGACTTTGACCGAATGGATCGATCGCACCGCCGCGCTGTCCGACTTTGTCGCCAAAGCGCCGCAAAGCATCGGGCTCGACACCGAGTTCATGCGCATCAGCACGTTCTTTCCGAGGCTCGCGCTGATCCAGGCCATCCTCGGCGACCGCATCGCGCTGGTCGATCCGCTCGGCGAGATCGAGATCGATCCGCTGGGCGAAGTGCTCGCAGATCCCGCGCGCACGATCGTGATGCACAGCGCCAGCGAGGATCTCGAAGCGCTCGCGACGCGCTTCCCGCGCGGCATCGGGCAGCTTTTCGACACGCAGATCGCAGCCGCGTTCGCTGGAGTCGGGACCGGCATCGGCTACCAGAAGCTCGTGCGCGACGCGCTCGGCATCGAGCTGCCGAAAGCCGAGACGCGATCGGACTGGCTGCGCCGCCCGCTGACGCCGCAACAACTCGAATACGCCGAGCACGACGTCGCGCATCTGCCCGCGCTGCACGCGCTACTGGGCGAGCGCGTCGAGCGTCGGGGCTACTCCGCATGGCTCGCCGAGGATTGCGCGCGCCTCCTCGATCGCGCGCGACGGCGCGAGCCCGACCCCGAGCCACAGATCGCGTTCCGCGGCGCTGCCGACTGGCCGCGCGAACGCCAGGCGATGCTGCGTCGCGTGCTGCGCTGGCGCGACGCCTGCGCGCGACGCACCGACACGCCGCGGCCGTGGATCGTCGACGACGCGACGGCGCTCGATCTCTCCTTCCGTCCGCCGCGCGACGCGGCCGATCTCGCGGAACGAACGAAAGGTCTGCGCGGCCTGCGAAGCGCGCTGCGCAGCGAGCTCTTCGAGATTCTCGCGCGTCCGCTCGCGGACGAAGAGCTCGATTTCGAACCGATACAGCGCGCGCCGTCCGTGCGGGAGAAGTCCGCGCTCGCCGCGTTGAAGGATGCCGTCGCGAAACGAGCCGGCGAGCTCGACCTGCCCGAGACGCTGCTCTGCGCGCGCCGCTCGCTGGAAACGCTTCTGATCACGCGACGCTGGCCGCGCGCGCTCGATGGCTGGCGTCACGGCGTGCTGCACGACGCGCTTCTCCCGCGCCTCCCCGACGATGGCGCGACCGGTCCTTCCGGCAGCGCGCGGACGTGATCGAGCCGAACCGGATGGCCGACATCGTGCGCGTCGCCGGCCCGCCCGGATCGAAGCCGTGATCCCGAAAGCGACCGCGTTCGCGCCGGCCAGCGTCGGCAACGTCGCCGTCGGCTTCGACATTCTCGGTCACGCGATCGAGGGACCCGGCGATCGCGTGACCGTGCATCGCGTGCCTTCGCCCGGCGTTCGCATCGTTGCCATGCGCGGCATCGACATGCCGTTGCCGACGGATGCCGTGAGCAACACGGCCGGCGCGGCACTGATCGCGCTCGGCCGCGCGCTCGCGCTGCCGTTCGGCTTCGAGATCGAGATCGACAAGGGGATCCCGTTCGGTTCCGGCATGGGCGGCTCGGCCGCATCTGCCGTCGCTGCGCTGATCGCGGCGAATGCGCTGCTCGATACGCCGTTCGCGCGCGAAGCGCTCTATCCGTTCGCGCTCGACGGAGAAGCCGTGGCAAGCGGCGGCCGGCACGGCGACAACGTCGGACCGATGCTGCTCGGCGGGCTCGTGCTTGCGGCGCACGACCGGCTCGTGCCGATTCGCGTGCCGCATGGCCTCGCCTGCGCGCTCGTGCATCCGCACGCCGTGCTCGAGACGCGCGCCGCGCGCGCGGCACTTGCCGGCACGTACGCGCTTTCGACCTTCGTCGCGCAAAGTGCGAACCTCGCGCAGCTCCTGATCGGATGCGAGACCGGCCGGCTCGATCTCATCCGCCGCGGTCTCGACGACGTGCTCGTCGAGCCGCGACGCAGCGCGCTGATTCCGGGCTTCGCCGACGTCAAGCGATCGGCGCTCGCGGCAGGCGCGCTCGGCGCCGGCATCTCGGGCGCCGGCCCCAGCGTCTTCGCATGGTGCGAGAATGCAGCGATCGCGAAGGATGCCGCGGACGCGATGAGCGCGGCCTTCGCAAGCGCCGGCCTCGCGAGCGATGTTCACGTTTCGCCGGTCGCCGGCCCACGCAGCGGAATCGTCGAATGCGATACCTGAGCACACGCGCGGGCACCGGTCCGGTCGCTCTCGGCGCGGCACTCGCCGCAGGCCTCGCGCCGGACGGCGGCCTCTTCGCGCCCGAAGGGCTTCCGCTGTTCCGCACCGATACGTTCAGCGGACGCGAGCCGCTTGCGACACTCGCAGCGCGGATGCTGGAGCCGTTCTTCGCCAGCGACGCGCTTTTGCCCGAGCTCGCCGCGATCTCGGCGGAATCGCTCGACATCGAAGCGCCGATGCGCGCGCTGATGCCGCGCACCTGGATGCTCGAGCTCTTCCACGGGCCGACCGCCGCGTTCAAGGATTTCGGCGCGCGCTTCCTCGCCGCGTGCCTCGCACGCATGCACGCGCACGGCACTTCCCCCGTCACGGTGCTCGTCGCGACGTCGGGCGACACCGGAGCCGCCGTCGCGGCGGCGTTCCATCGCCGGCCGGGATTCCGCGTCGTGATCCTTTATCCCGACGGCCGCGTGTCGCCGCGCCAGGCGCATCAGCTCGGATGCTTCGGCGACAACGTCGTCGCGCTCCGCGTCGCGGGATCGTTCGACGATTGCCAGGCGCTCGTCAAGCGCGCACTCGCGGACGAAGCGCTGCGGCGCGAAGTCGCACTGACGTCGGCGAACAGCATCAACCTTGGCCGCCTGCTGCCGCAAGCGGCGTACTACGCGCATGCCGCGCTCGCCCACTGGCTCGCGCATGGGCGCCGCATCAATTTCGTGATTCCGACCGGCAATCTCGGCAATGCGTTCGGCTGCGTGCTCGCGCGATCGACGGGCCTTCCGATCGGCGACATCGTGCTCGCGACGAACGCGAACCGCACGTTGCCGGATTACTTCGCCGGCGAGCCGTACGCGCCGCGACCAGGCATGGCGACACTAGCCAACGCGATGGACATCGGAGCACCGAGCAACTTCGAGCGCCTGCGCTGGCTCTACGGCGACGATATCGCGCTACGCCGTGCACTCGCCGCCGAAGCCGTCAGCGACGACGAGATCCGCGAGGAGATCCG
>DASZYR010000313.1:0-14517 GCA_035545255.1 Rhodanobacteraceae bacterium | reverse complement strand
AGCCGCGCGCGCAGCCGATCGACCGCGAGCGCTTGCAGCGCGGCGCGGCTGCGAGCGATCGCCTGCAATCGCCGATCGATACTCGCCGCGTGTTCCCGCGCGCGGGAGAGGCGCGCCTGGGGTCCTTGAGCATGCAGGCGCGCGCAGAGGCGATCGCTTTTCTGCATCGATGCTTCGAGCTTGCGGGCGATCGCCTGTCCGAGCCGTCTTCGCTCGTGCTGCAGAAGTCGTTCGATCTGATCGGCGTCCGGAACGAGCAGCTCGGCCGCGGCCGAGGGTGTCGGCGCGCGGAGGTCCGCGACGAAATCGGCGATCGTGAAATCGATCTCGTGCCCGATCGCCGAGACGATCGGAATCGCGCTCGCGTGGATCGCGCGCGCAACGCCTTCGTGGTTGAACGCAAGGAGATCCTCGAGCGAGCCGCCGCCGCGCGTCAGCAGCAGCACGTCGTGGCGGCGCATCCGCGATGCGGCGTTGATCGTCTCGACGATGGCGGCCGGCGCGTCGCGACCCTGCACCGGCACCGGCAGGATCTCGATCTCGGCGAGCGGAAAGCGTCGCGCGACGACGCTCAGCACGTCGCGGATCGCCGCGCCCGATGGCGAAGTCACGACGCCGATGCGCCGCGCGAAGCGCGGCAACGGGCGCTTCCGCCCGGCGGCGAAGAGGCCCTCGGCGTCGAGGCGGGCCTTGAGGCGCTCGAACTCGCGCCGAAGCGCGCCTTCGCCGGCTTCCTCGAGGTGCTCGACGACGAGCTGGAACTCGCCGCGGCCTTCGTAGAGGCTGACGCGCCCGCGCGCGACCACATGCATGCCGTCGGCCGGCTTGAAGCGCAGCCACGTGCTGCGCGGGCGGAACATCGCGCAGCGGATCTGCGCGGCGGTGTCCTTCATCGTGAAATAGAGATGTCCCGAAGCCGCGCGCACGACATTCGAGAGCTCGCCCTCGACCCAGATCAGCGGCAGCGCATCCTCGAGCAGATCGCGCACGAGCCGGTTCAGCGAGGACGGCGTCAGTACCTCGCGCTCGGGCAGCGAAGGGGTCGAGGATTCGGGCATCGGAAGCGGAATGCGCTCGCGCAAGCGGAAACGGTCGCGGGCTCGCGAGCGTGGTTGCATTCTGCGCGCTCGTCAACGGGACGGCAACGCGCGTGCTTTTCCCATGGATCTCTGCTTACGAATGAAATAGCGGAGAGTGCTTGCCTTTCCCCTCTCCGCTTGCGGGAGAGGGCAGGGTGAGGGCCGATCGGAGTGATGCGTTTCGCAGTGCCGAAACGGACGAAGCGGCGAACCCGGATTGCCCTCACCCCAACCCTCTCCCGCAAGCGGGAGAGGGGGAAAAGCCGTGCAAGCGGGAGGAGGAAAGCCGTGCAAGCGGGAGAGAGGGAAGGCGCGCAAGCGGAGAGGGGCGAGGCGCGCAAGCGTGAAATGTCAGGTCGTGGGGGGCGGAGGTTTTTTTGGCTTCGTGTCGATGCACTGCACGAAAAGGCTCACTCCGATCCAGAGCGCGAGCACGGCGAGTGGCCACGCGATGACGCGCGGCCAGAAGAATCCGACGATCGCGCACGCGAAGAGCACGCCGCCGCCGATCGCGAGCAGGCTCGTTTCGCTGCGGCCGAGCACGCGCCGGTTGGCGATCGCGGCGCCGACCGAGTTCGCGATGCGCATCGCGCCGGCGGCAGCGCGTCCGGAGCTGCCGCCGCGCGCACGCGGATACGGCGGACCGCGACGCGCGCTTTCCGGCCGTTCGGTCGGACGAGACGAAGGCTCGGAGGTGCGAAACGAAGATTCGGAGGTGCGAGGCGAAGGCTCGGATGCGCGCGGCGGGATTTCGTCGGCGCCCGGCACGGATCCGGCGGGGCCGGGCGTTGATCCGGATCGGTCGGGCGGGGGCGCGTCCGCAGCGCCGTCCGACTCGGGCGCCTGGACGCCGGAATTTGGCTTGCGCTGCCGCCGCGGCAGCTTCAGCACGATCTCGGTCGCGTGGCCGAGATCGGTTTCGTATTGCGCTTCCATCGCGCGCGCAAACGTCTCGTCCTCGACCGCGACGTCGAGCTCGCAATTGCCGATCCAGCTCGAGAGATTGAGATTGCTCGATCCGACGCGCGCCCAGCGCGAATCCGCTACGGCAGTCTTCGCGTGCAGCATCGAGCCGTTCCATTCGAACACGCGCACGCCGGCTTCGAGCAGCGGACGATAACCGACGCGCGAGATCGCGGCGACGGCGGGAATGTCGCTCGTGCCCGGCACGAGCAGCCGCACATCGACGCCATCGCGAGCCGCGGCCGACAGCGCCTGCACGTACGGCGCGACGCCGACGAAGTACGCGTCGGTGATCCACAACGTGCGCCGCGCCATCGCCGCGATGAGCTGGTCGAGGCGGTACAGCCCGGCGGTGTTCGGCACGGTCGCGACGACGCGGAGGTCGACGTGTCCGGCCGGAAGGCAGCGCTCGCTCTCCGCCGCGAGATCGTCCGGCAGCGGTTCGCCGAGCGTCGCCCAGGTGTCCGCGAACGCGTGGACAAGATCGCGACGCGCGGGCCCGCGCACGGCGATCGCCGTGTCGCGCCACGGCTCCAGGCCGCGCTCGGGATCGCCGAGCCAGGTTCCGCTGACGCAGATGCCGCCGACGAACGCGACGGTGTCGTCGACGACGAGCAGCTTGCGGTGATCGCGCGAGAGCCAGCCGACCGGATTCGTGAAGCGCATCGGATTGTACGTGCGCATCTCGCCGCCGGCCGGGCCGAGCGGATGCCAGAACGCCGCGCTCGACTGGCCGATGCAGCCGAGCCAGTCGCGGATCACGCAGACGCGCACGCCGGCTGCCGCGCGTTCGGTCAGCGCGTCGAGAAACGCGCGGCCGATCGCGTCGTCGCGGAAGATGTAGTTCTCGATCAGGATCATCGTGCGCGCGGCGCGGATCGCCGCGAGCCATGCGTCGAAGTTCGCGCGCGCGTCGATCAGGAGCTCGACCGCGTTGCCGGCGAGAAGCGGCGCGCCGGCGGCGCGGCTGAACGCCTGCTCGGCGAGGATGCGCACGGCGAGGCTGTCGGACACGGAGCGGCGAGCGGCGGCGGGCATGCACGGAGTCTAAGCGAATGGCGTGAATGCCTGCCGTTCCTCCTCGGCGCCGGCGCAATCTGCGATCATGGCGGCGGCATCGGAGGACGCATGAACCAGGCGAACCCCGCCGGCGCAACCGGGCTGGCCATCGAGGCGGCTGTCGATCGCATCCTGGCGGCGGCAGGCGAGCAGGTTGCGATCGCCACGCCGCTCGGGCTCGGCAAGCCGAATCGGCTTCTGAATGCGATCTACCGGCGCTTCGTCGGCGATCCGTCGCGGCGCCTGACGATCTATACCGCGCTCTCGCTCGATCCGCCGGAGCCCGGCAGCGATCTGGAACGGCGCTTCCTCGCGCCGTTTCTCGCCCGGCAGTTCGGGGAGCACTATCCGCGACTGCAATACGTCGTCGATCTCAAGGCGAATCGCCTCCCTGCGAACGTGAGCGTGCAGGAGTTCTATTTCCAGTCCGGCGCGATGCTGGGCTCGCCGCGCGCGCAGCAGGATTACGCCAGCATCAACTACACGCAGGTCGCTCGCGATCTTGCTGAATCGGGAAACCTGCATGCGATCGTGCAGCTCGTCGCGCGGCGCGGCGAGGGCGACGGCGCGCGTTACAGCCTTTCGTGCAATCCGGACGTCACGCTCGACGTGCTCGACGCGATCGCCGCCGCCGGCGGGCCGCGGCCGCTCGTGATCGGCGTCGTGCATCCGGATCTCCCGTTTCTCGGCGGCGATGCCGAAGTCGACGCGCGCCTCTTCGATGCGATCATCGAAGACGACGATCCGCAGCCGCTGTTCGCGCTGCCGCGCGACGCGGTCGATCCGGTCGAGCACGCGATCGGCCTTCATGCGAGCGCGCTCGTGCGCGACGGCGGCACGCTGCAGATCGGCATCGGCGCGCTTTCGGACGCGATCGTCGCCGCGCTGCTGCTGCGGCACGAGCGCAACGACGAATACCGCGCGGCGTTGAACGCGCTGCGCGGCAGCGAACCTCGTAGCGACCCGCTGATCGCACGCTGCGGCGGCCTCGCGCCGTTCGCGCGCGGCCTCTACGGCGCCAGCGAAATGGTCATGGACGGCTTCATGCATCTGCGCCGGGCGGGCGTGCTGAAGCGCAGCGTCCACGACGACATCGAGATCCAGCAGGCGGTCGACGCCGGAACGCGCGTCGACGACGGCTCGCTGCACGGCGGTCATTATCTCAAGGGCGCGTTCTTCCTCGGCTCGAAGGACTTCTACGCGTGGCTGCGCGGCCTTTCGGGCGCGGACTACGACGGTCTCGTCATGAGCCGCGTGTCCGACGTCAACCAGCTCTACGGCGGGCACGAGGCACTGGACGCAGCGCAGCGGCGCGATGCGCGTTTCTTCAACACCTGCATGATGGCGACGCTGCTCGGCGCGGCCGTGTCGGACGCGCTCGAGGACGGGCGCGTCGTCAGCGGCGTTGGCGGCCAGTACAACTTCGTCGCGATGGCGCACGCGATCGCGGGCGGGCGTTCCGTGCTGCTGCTTCGCGCGACGCGCACGCACGAGGGCCGGGTCGAATCGAACATTCGCTGGAGCTACGGGCACACGACGATTCCGCGCCATCTTCGCGACATCTACGTGACCGAGTACGGCGTCGCGGACCTGCGCGGCAAAAGCGACGAGGCCTGCATCCGCGCGATGCTCGCGATCAGCGACGCGCGCTTTCAGGAAGAGCTTGCCGCGCACGCGATCCGCACCGGCAAGCTCGCGCGCGATTTCCGCGTGCCGGACGCGTGGCGCGCGAACACGCCCGCGGGCCTTGCCGAACGCATGCGCGAGGCGAAGTCGCGCGGACTCTTTCCGCCGTTTCCGTTCGGCAGCGACTTCACGCAGGTCGAGCAGGGCCTGCTGCCCGCGCTGCTCTGGCTCAGGAAATCGACGGCGGACTGGCGGCGCTGGCCCGCCGTGCTGGGTGCGCTGGTCGCGCCGGGGTCGGTGGACGCCACGCCTTCGCTCGACCGGCTCGGGCTTGCCCGGCCCGCAAACCTTGGCGAGCGCCTGCTCGCGAGGCTCGTGAAAGGCGCGATCGCGCGCAGCCGGGGCTGATTCCGCGGCGTGCCGGGAACTCGCGCAGGCTGACGCACCCGCGCGCCGCATCCTTCTTATAATCGGCGCCGATGACCGATCGTTACCGCCGCCTGCTGCGCGCGACGCCGGAGCGCCACGCCCCGACGGCGGGCGCGTTCGCGACAGAGCCGCGCGCGCTGCGCTCGTGGGTCGCCGCGTTGCCGCTCGCGAACTTCAACGCGACGGCAAAGCTGCTGCTCGACGGCTTGCGCCAGATCAATCGCATGCGCGTCGACGCCGTGCAGCGGCTCGACGCGCTCGAGATCCTGCGTCATCCCGTTGCGCAGCTCGCGGCGCTGACCGACAAGCAGATCGTCGGCGCGAGCTTTCCGCTGCCGCCGCAGAAGGTCGAGCTCGGCGCGCTCGCGCTCGAATTCCAGGGCGAGCTCGCCCAGGGTTATCGCATCGCGCTGGCAGAGCTTTGCGCGCCGTCCGGCAGCGTACCGTTCATGCGCTCGAAGCAGGTCGCCCTGGCCGGCGTGCGCGCGTTGCAGCACGGCGCCGAGCTTCTGGCGAAGGCCTATCTCATCTACCGCACGCCGCCGGCCGGCGCCTGGCAGGCGCTGCACGACGTGCATCGCTTCATGGCGATGGTGCGTTTCGACGATCGTCCGGTCGACGATCCGCTGCTCGGCAGCGCGATCACGGCGCGGCTCGCCTACGCGCATGCGCTGCTGCTCGCGCTCGCGAATCCGTATCGCTATACGCAACGCGAGCTACAGGAAGTCGTCGCGTTCACGCGCACGGTCGCGCCGTATTGCGAGCTTCGCGCCGGTGCCGTCGAAGGCGATCTCGCGATGAGCACCGACAGCGACCAGGGCCCGGGCTACCTGCCCGAAGAGCGCGGACAGGGCGATCTCGAGGTGCTGTCGATCCGGCTGAAGCCGCTGCTCGACTTCGTCGCGAGCCAGATCGACATGCTTCCGCCGGGCGCTCGTGTCGCGACGTTTCGCCTGCGCGGCGGACCGCCGGTCCAGATCGACATCGATCTCGTGCGCCGCCTCGTCGACGGCTGGACTGCGACCGGCGAGCGCACGCACGCGCGGCTCGGCGGCGGGTATTCGCTCGACACGGTGCTCGGCCTGCACGACCTTCATTACGTCCTCGCCGGCAACGAGGATTTCGAGAGCTTCCTGCGTCGCGTGCGCGGCCAGGCGATCAGCCTCAGCGAAAGCGACCGCATCGCCTCGTGGGCGATCAGCGCGAGCGAATCGGCCCGCGCGACGCGGATTGCGGCGCGCGTGCTCGACCAGAGCCTCGGCGGTTACCGCCTCGTCTGGGAGCGCGGTCCCGGCGGCGAGGCCGTGCGCGCCCGCATCGGCGAGATCGTCGGCCTCGCGCTGCCGGAGCCGGGCGACGGCGCGCCGGACTGGATGGTCGGCGCGATCCGCTGGATCCGCATCGACGATCAGGGCCGCGTCGATGCCGGCGTCGAGCTCCTCAGCCGGCGCGCGCTGCCGGTCGGCGTGCGTCCGGTCGACGAGGCCGGCGCGCACGCATCGATCCGCGGCTTGCTGCTGTCGTCGCTGCGGCCGGACGAGGCCGGTCCGACGTCGCTGATCACGCCGGTCCTGTTCGAGCGCGCGTCGTCGGCGGTCGAGCTCAGCATTCCCGCCGATCCCGCGGGACGTCCCGCGCCGGCGCGCACCGAGCGCGTGCGCGGCATGGGTCTCATCGAGACGACGGGAATCTATCTCCAGTTCGCCCTGCCGCCGCTGTCCGGGACGATGGAGCCTTCGAACGAGGCAGACGGCACGCGCATCGTCGCCGCCGGCTGATCGCGCAACGTCGCCGGCGGGTTCGAGCCGTCGTCGCGGATCGTGGTATGCTATACACGTATAGCACAAGGAAAATCCATGCTCGCGATCCGTCTCTCGCCCGATGTCGAAGCGAGGCTTGCTGCGCTCGCCGAAGCGACCGGCCGCTCGAAGACCTTCTACGTGCGCGAGGCGATCGAGGAGCATCTCGCCGATCTCGAGGACATCTATCTCGCCGAAAAGCGCGTCGAGGATCTTCGCGCGGGACGCACGCGCTCGATTCCGATCGCGGACGTCTTGAAGAAGCCCGTCCTCAAGAAATGACGTGGCGGATCGAGTTCGATCCCGCCGCCGCAAAGGAACTTCGCAAGCTCGGAGCGATCCCCGCGCGGCGCCTGGCCGAGTTCCTGTCGAAGCGGATCGCGACGCTCGACGATCCGAGCAGTCTCGGCGAAGCGTTGAAGGGTAGGCTCGGCGAACTGTGGAAATACCGTGTCGGCGATTACCGGATCATCGCGGACATCCAGGATCGCGTCGTGCTGATCCTCGTCGTCCGCATCGGCCATCGCCGGGAGATCTGCAAGCGATGACAGCTTCGCCTTCCGCCACACAGCGACGCCATTCGGTGGCTGTCGGCGTCGGGAACGTGACCGTCGGCGGCACGAATCCGGTCGTCGTGCAGTCGATGACGAACACCGACACCGCCGACGTCGCCGGCACCGCGAAGCAGGTCGCCGAGCTCGCGCGCGCAGGTTCCGAGCTCGTGCGCGTCACCGTCAATACGCCGGAAGCGGCCGCCGCCGTGCCGCGCATCCGCGAGCGGCTCGACATGATGGGCGTCGGCGTTCCGCTGATCGGCGATTTCCACTACAACGGCCACCAGCTGCTCGAACGCGAGCCGGTTTGTGCCGAGGCGCTCGCGAAATACCGCATCAATCCCGGCAACGTCGGCTTCGGCAGGAAGCGCGACGCGCAGTTCGCGACGATCATCGAGTTCGCGCTGAAATACGCGAAGCCCGTGCGCATCGGCGCGAACTGGGGATCGCTCGACCAGTCGATGGTCGCTGCGCTGATGGACGAGAACCACGGGCGCGCCCAGCCGTGGGAGTCATCGCGTGTCGCGCGCGAAGCGTTGATCCGCTCGGCGCTCGACTCGGCCGCGCGTGCCGAGGAGCTCGGTCTCGCGCGCGATCGCATCATCCTCTCGTGCAAGGTGTCGGGCGTGCAGGAGCTGATCTCGGTCTATCGCGATCTTGCCGCGCGCTGCGATTACGCGCTGCATCTCGGCCTCACCGAGGCCGGCATGGGCTCGAAGGGCATCGTCGCGTCCAGCGCCGCGCTCGCGGTGCTGCTGCAGGAAGGCATCGGCGACACGATCCGCATCTCGCTGACGCCGGAGCCCGGCGAATCGCGCACGCGCGAGGTCATCGTCGCGCAGGAACTTCTGCAGACGATGGGCCTGCGCGCGTTCACGCCGCTCGTGACCGCGTGCCCCGGCTGCGGACGGACGACATCGACCTTGTTCCAGGAACTCGCGAAGACCGTGCAGGATCACGTCCGCGCGAAGATGCCGGAATGGCGCATCAAGTACGACGGTGTCGAGAACCTGACGCTCGCGGTCATGGGCTGTGTCGTCAACGGTCCCGGCGAATCGCGTCACGCGGACATCGGCATCTCACTGCCCGGCACCGGCGAAGCGCCCGCGGCGCCGGTGTTCATCGACGGCGAGAAAGCCATGACGCTGCGCGGGGAGAACATCGCGCAGGAATTCGTCGGCGTCGTCGAGGATTACGTCGCACGGCGCTATCGATCGCGCGCGCACGCGGATTGAGATCGCGAAGCTCGCTCGAAGGCAGCGGTCCGGCGATCGGAGCGACCAGGCATCAGCCGGCTTGGCGCGCATTGCGGGGCTTCATTGCCGGAAACCGGCATCGCCCGGATTTTCGCAGCGCTCGACCGGATCGGCCGCCGGCTTCTGCCAGTGCGCGATCCAGCAGTCGTCGTAGACCGAGCAGTAGCAGATGTCCATGCCGAAGCGGTGCTCGGCGTCCTTGAAGAGCTTGGCGATCGCGCGGTCGTTGACGCGGATCGGCGCGACCGTCGTCTCGCGGTTCGTGTTCGGCGGGATGACCTCGCCGCCGATGCTCGACGTCGCGATGCTCGGCGACGGGTCCGTCGAGCCGAGCAGGGCGAGCGTTTCTTTCCAGTCCCTGACCGGTTTTCCGTCGAGAGAGACCTCGACCGACTCGACCTTGGCCGGCCCGACGCCGTTGTTGTTGACGGTCCAGATGAAGGCGTCCTTGTCGACGTTGCTCGAATACGTGTAGCCGATCGAGAGATACGGCCAGACGCCGGCGCGCGCCTGCTCCTGCATCAGGCGCGTCTGGTAAGCGCCGAGCGCGAGCGCGGAAACGCTGACGACGAGCGCGATCGCGCTGCCTGCGTCGGAAAGCGACAGGCCGCGACGCGGCTGCGGGCTGGGCTCGGGTGTCATCGCGGTCAGATCGACGGCTCGGATTTCGCCGCGAGCGCGACGCTGCGATGCTCTCGCGCGACGACGGCTTCGCGGCGCGCGATGTAAAGGCTGGCTCCGATCACGATCAGCGCGCCGGCTGCCGTCCAGCCGTCGACGGCTTCGTCGAAGACGACCCACGCGAGCACCGAGACGATGACGAGCTGCAGGTAGCTGAACGGCGCGAGCGTCGAGGCGTCCGCGAGCTTCAGCGCGTGCGTCCAGAAATACTGGCCGAGCGTGCCGAGCACGCCGATCGCGACGAGCAATGGCCACAGCGAAGCCGCCGGCACCTGCCACACCGTCAGCGCGAACGGCAGCGACAGAGGCACCCAGAGCCAGGTCGTCAGCAGCACGATCGTATCGGCCGGATCGCTGCGCGAGAGGAACTTGATGCTGATCGTGACGGCTCCCGTGCACGCCGCCGAGAGCAGCGCGACGAGACTCGCGGTCGTGAAGCCGTCCGTGCCCGGCCGCACGATGACGAGAACGCCGATGAAGCCGGCCACGACCGCGCTCCAGCGCCGCGCGCGCACGATCTCGCCGAGGAACAGGACGGCGCCGATCGTGACGAACAGCGGCGACGAATACGACAGCGAGATCGCCTGCGCGAGCGGCAGGTGCGCGATTGCCCAGAATCCGGCCAGCATGCCGAGCGTGCCGATCGCGCAGCGCACGACGTAGAAGCCGATCCGATCCGTGCGCAGCACGCTCCAGCCGTGACGCGCGATCAGGGGCGAGGCCGCCATCGCGCCGAACAGGCTGCGGAAGAACGCGATCTCGAACGCGTGCAGCGCGTGGGATGCGTAGCGGATCAGGATCGCCATCAGCCCGAAGCTGCATGCGCTCGCGACCATCAGCAGCGCAGCGCGCAGCGGGAGCGGAGCGGCATGCGTTCCGCGGGCAGTGATCGACGCGTTCAAGATGAGCCGGCGCGGGGTGGATGCGAAGCGGCAAGTTTATCCGCGCTTGCCCTCATCCGCCTGCCGGCACCTTCTCCCGCGATGCGGGAGAAGGATTGAGACCCGAACGTACACATCTTGGACCTTCCCCCTCGTAGAAAAGGAAGGATCGAAACTCGAACGCACACGTCGGCCCCTTCTCCCGCTTGCGGGAGAAGGGGCCGACAGGCGGATGAGGGCAGCCGCGCGCCAGCTTCCCGGTTGTCCCCGCCGCTTCGCGCCGTTACGCTCGCGCCGCTCATGACGCCGACCGTCGCCATGCCGGAATTCATCGTCGCGATCCCCGCGCGGTTCGCCTCGACGCGCCTTCCCGGCAAGCCGCTGCTGCCGATCGCCGGAAAGCCGATGATCGTGCACGTCGCGCGGCGCGCGCTCGAAGCCGGCGCGGGCGTCGTCGTCGTCGCGACCGACGACGAACGCATCGCTGCGGCGCTCGACGGCTCTGGCGTCCACGTCGCGATGACGCGCGGCGACCACGCATCGGGCAGCGACCGGCTCGCCGAGTGCGCCATGCGTCTCGGTTGGTCCGACGAGACGATCGTCGTGAACCTCCAGGGCGACGAGCCGCTCGCGCCGTCGAGCGGCATCCGCGCGGTCGCGGCCGCGCTCGCGGAAGGGAGTGCGCCGATGGCGACGCTGGCGACGCCGATCCGTTCCGCCGACGAGCTGTTCGATCCGAACGTCGTCAAGGTCGTGCGCGCCGCATCGGGCGAGGCGCTCTATTTCAGCCGCGCGCCGGTGCCATGGCCGCGCGATGCATTCGCGCGCGATCGCACGGCCTTGCCGGTCGACGTTCCGTTCCTGCGTCACATCGGGATCTATGCGTACCGCGCGGGTTTTCTGCGCCGGTTCGCCGCGCTGCCGCAGACGCCGCTCGAGCGCATCGAATCGCTGGAGCAACTGCGAGCGCTCGAGCACGGCTTCGCGATCGCCGTACGCGATGCGCCGGAAGCGTTTCCGCCGGGCGTCGACACGGCCGAGGATCTTGCGAGCGTCGAACGGTTGCTTGCGGGTGCGTGATCGGCTCGCCGTCTGCCGGAGGCTGGCGGTGCATCCTGACAGAAGGTCGCTTATTGTCGCCGCGCGATGTCGAGCCTTCGAAGCATCCGAGTGTGCTAGCCTGAAAATGCCGTCGCCGGCGCTTTGCTCTGAATCCTGGGACCGGTCGCAAGCGAATGATTTCGCTGGATAAACCGTCGATCTTGATGATCTGCATGGGCAACATCTGCCGCTCGCCGATCGTCGAGAGCGTCGCGCGCGTCGAGCTTGCCCGCGCGGGAATCGAGGCCGAAGTGGCGTCGGCGGGAACCGAGAGCTACCACGTCGGAGAGCGCGCCGATCCGCGCGCGATCGACGTGGCCGAAGCGCACGGCTATCCGCTGTCGGCGCACCGCGCGCGCCAGGTCCGGCCGGGCGACTTCGACGACTACGCGCTGATCCTCGCGATGGACCGCGTGAACCTCGGCGCGCTCGCGCAGCATCGACCGCGCGGCAGCGTGCGCGAGCCGGCGTTGTTCCTCGCGCACGCGGGTTTCGAGGGAATCGACGAAGTGCCCGATCCGTATTACGGATCGCGACGCGATTTCGAGCGCGTGCTCGATCTCGCGCGGCGCGGGTGCGAGCTTCTGGCCGAGCGGCTCGCCGCGGCACAGGAAGGCGCATCTCGATGACCGCGCGCGCGCCTGCCGCGGAGTTCCCGATCGATCTCGAATGGGTCAATGCGACGCATGCGCCGCAGCTCGCCGAGCTTCGCGGCCGCGTGATCCTGCTCTGGTTCTGGACGTACGACTGCGTCAACTGCTGGAGCGTGATCCCGGACCTGCGCTTCCTCGAAGACAAGTATCACGACGGGCTCACCGTCGTCGGCGTGCATTGCCCGAAGTATCCGCAGCAGATGCGCACCGATGCGGTGCTGCGCGCGGTGAACCGGCACCGGCTGCGCCATGCGATCGCGAACGATCCCGGTTTCCGGGTCTGGCAGGACTACGGCGTCGGCGCGTGGCCGAGCGTCGCGCTGATCGATGCCGAAGGCCGGTTCGCAGCGCTGTTCGCCGGAGAAGGCCGGCGCGGCGAGATCGATGCGGCGATCGGGCGCCTCCTGGAGGAGGCCGCGCTGCGCGATCTGCGCGTCTACGAGCCGTCGCCGCCGGCGCTGCGTCCCGAGCCGCGCCTGCCGCTCGCGTTTCCCGGCAAGGTGCTCGCCGACGCGAAGAATCTCTACGTGGCGGACTCGGGGCATCACCGCATCCTCGAATGCACGCACGAGGGGCGCGTGCTGCGCCAGTTCGGCTCGGGAAATCCCGGCTTTTCCGACGGCCTGCAAGGCGAGGCCTGCTTCGACGATCCGCAGGGCCTCGCGCGCTGGCGCGATTCCCTGCTCGTCGCCGATCGCGGCAATCACGCGGTGCGGCGCATCGCGCTCGGCAACGGCACGATCGACACGCTGGCCGGACGGGGCCGCGCCGGCCGCTCGCGCCCGCACGACGCGCCGGCGCACGAGGCATTGCTCCATTCGCCGGGCGATCTGGCGATCGTCGGCGACGATCTCTACGTCGCGATGTCGGGCCTGCATCAGATCTGGCGCATCCACCTCGCCACCGAAAAGGTGTCCGTGCTCGCCGGCAACGGGCAGCTCGATCTCGCCGACGGCGTCGGCGGCGGCGCGAGCTTCGCGCAGCCGAGTGCGCTCGGCGTGCTCGGGCGTCAGCTCGCGGTTGCGGATGCGGCATCCTCGTCGATCCGTTGGGTTCACGTCGACGACGCGCGCGTCGAGACCGCGCTCGGCGTCGGCCTGTACGAGTTCGGCGATGCGGTCGGCGCACGCGCGGAGGCGCGCCTTTCGAATCCGCTCGGCATCGCCGTCGATCCGCGCGGCATCGTCTTCATCGCCGACAGCTACAACAACGCGATCAAGGTTCTGAACCGCAAGAGCGGCGAAGTGCGCGCGCTGCGCATCAATTACCGTTTTGCGGAGCCCAGCGGACTATCGCTCGCGGCGGGTGCGCTCTGGGTCGCGAACAGGAATCTGCACGAGATCATGCGGATCGATCTTGCGAACGGGTCCGCGAAGCACGTCGGCGTCGGCGAGGCTTGACCGCCGTCGTCCCGGCGAAGGAGCGGGCGAAGCGCGACTTTTTCGTCGTCCCCGCGAACGCGGGGACGCAGCGCCTTCTTCTTCCCACACCACGCAAAAAGCGAAGTCACTGGGTCCCCGCGTTCGCGGGGATGACGGGGTTCCTTTTTCGCCGCGCGTTCTTGCAAACCCGCGCGCCCGACCCACCATAATGTCCGCATGTCCCGTTCCGAGTCCGAGTCCGCCTTCGACGGCAAGGCTTTCGTCAGCACGTTGACCGGCTCGCCCGGCGTCTACCGCATGTTCGGCGCGAACGACGAGCTGCTCTACGTCGGCAAGGCGCGCAATCTCAGGAAGCGCGTCGGCAAGTATTTCCTCAAGGCGCAGATGGACCCGCGCCTCGCCGCGATGATCTCGCAGATCGCTCGCATCGAGACGACGATCACGCGCACCGAAGCCGAGGCGTTGCTGCTGGAAGCGCAGCTCATCAAGTCGCTGAAGCCGCGATACAACATCGTGCTTCGCGACGACAAGAGCTATCCGTACATTCATCTGACCGCAGGCGAATACCCGAGGCTTGCTTTTCATCGCGGTGCGCGCAGTGGCGGCGGGCGCTACTTCGGCCCGTTCCCGAGCGCGGGCGCCGTGCGCGAGAGCCTCAACCTGATCCAGAAGCTCTTCCGGATCAGGAACTGCGAGGACAGCTATTTCAGGAATCGCTCGCGACCCTGCCTGCAGCATCAGATCGGCCGCTGCACGGCGCCGTGCGTCGGCCTCATCGAGCCCGAGGCGTACGGCGAGAACGTGCGCCATGCCGCGATGTTCCTCGACGGCCGCGCCGAGGCGGTCATGGAAGAGCTCGTCGCGTCGATGGAGCGCGCGAGCGCCGAGCTCGCTTTCGAGCGAGCCGCGCAGATTCGCGATCAGATCGCCGCCGTCAAGCGCGTGCAGGCGCACCACTACGTGCAGGGCGCGAACGCGGACATGGACGTGATCGCGTGCGCGATCGGCAACGGCATCGCCTGCGTCAGCGTGCTGTTCTTCCGCAACGGCATCA
>DASZYR010000312.1:0-2469 GCA_035545255.1 Rhodanobacteraceae bacterium | reverse complement strand
CCGTCCGCCCCACTAGCACCTTCCGTACATTCGCACCGTCGCCTTTCGAACTGACCGATCCTGCTGTACCGCAGCATGACATTCCCCAACGAAAACCTCACGATGTAAACGTTTACGTAAACGTTTACATCGCAGCGCCGGGACGCGCTCTTCGTGCAACGGGGACGTCGTGACCGCAACGATCAAAGATGTCGCGCGCGCTGCGGGCGTGTCGGTCGCCTCGGTCTCGCGCGTGCTCAACGGTCATGAAAGCGTCACCGACGAGACGCGGGCGCGCATCCTCAAGGCAGCCAACGATCTCCGCTACGTGCCGCACGCCGCGGCGCGCAGTCTGATCACGCGACGGACCGACACGGTCGGCGTCGTCCTTCCCGATCTCCACGGCGAGTTCTTCTCCGAGCTGATCCGCGGCATGGATACCGCGGCGCGCGCGAGCGGGCGGCATCTCCTGATCTCGAGCTCGCACGGCTCGGCGTCGGAAGCGGCGCAGGCGCTGTTGACGTTGCAAGGACGCGTGGACGGCCTCCTCGTGATGTCGCCGCACGCCGACACGCGCATGCTCGCCGCCAACCTGCCGCAGGCACTGCCGATCGTGCTGATGAACACGCGCATCGCTTCGGGCAGCTACGCCGCGCTTTCGGTCGACAACTACGGCGGCGCCATGGCGATGATGCGATACCTCGTCGATTGCGGCTGCCGGCGTATCGCTTTCATCGGCGGACCGGCGCAGAACTTCGACGCCGACGAGCGCCTGCGCGGCTATCGCGAGACGCTCGCATCGGAACGCGGCGCCGTCGAGACGATCCTGCCGGGCGATTTCAGCGAAGCCTCCGGCTACCGCGCAGGCGTCGATCTTCTCGCGCGCAGCGAGCGCCCGGACGCGATCTTCGCCGCGAACGACATGATGGCGCTCGGCTGCCTCTTCGCGTTGACCGAGCACGGCCTGCGCGTGCCCGACGACATCGCGCTCGCGGGATTCGACGACGTTCCTATCGCGCGCTTCGCCTCGCCGCCGCTGACGACCGTGCGCGTGCGCATCGCCGATCTCGGCCGGCGCGCGTTCGAGCGCCTCGTCGCGAGGATCGATGGCGGCCCCGACGAGCCGCGTGTCGACGAGCAGCTTGCGTGCGAGCTCGTCGTGCGCCAGTCGACGGGCAAATCCGCGCGCATGCCGATGGGCAATACCAGTTGATCCGTTCGTTCTACACGACGCTCGTTCGTTTCGACAGACATACCGGGGAGTCCACCATGAAGATCGATCGCCACGTCCAGCAAAGACCGCGGCTGCTCGCGCTCGCGCTTGCGGGTTGTCTGGCCGCCGCCGCGACGCCGCTGCTCGCGCAAAGCACCGGCGCGACCCTGCGCGGCCAGGCAACGGCCGGCACGGAAATCGTCGTGACGAACGCCGATACCGGGCTCGTGCGCCGGGCCACGGCGACGAGCGACGGCAGCTACACGATCGCGGGTCTGCCGCCCGGCACATACAGCGTGCAGGCCGGCGGCGCGCAGGCGCAGTCGATCGTGCTCAGCGTCGCGCAGACCGCGACGCTGAATCTTGCCGGCGGTGCGGCGCCAGCCGCAGCCGCGGAAACCCCGACGACGACGCTCGAAGGCGTCACCGTCGTCGCGAACCTTCTGCCCGAGGTGAAGACTTCCGAAGTCGGCGCGACGGTCTCGCAGAAGATCATCAGCACGATCCCGCAAGTCACCCGCAACTTCCTCGAGTTCGCCGATGTCGTGCCGGGCGTCGCATTCAGCGTCGATCCCGGCAACGGCACGACGAAGCTTCAGGGCGGCGCGCAGTCGGCGAGCGGCATCAACGTCTACATCGACGGCGTCGGCCAGAAGAACTACGTGCTTCAGGGCGGCATCACCGGCCAGGATTCCTCGCGCGGCAATCCGTTCCCGCAGCTCGGCATCGCCGAGTACAAGGTCATCTCGCAGAACTACAAGGCCGAGTACGACCAGCTTTCGAGCGCGGCCGTCACCGCGGTCACGAAATCCGGCACGAACGAGTTCCACGGCGAGCTTTACGGCCAGTACACCGATCAGGGCTGGCGCGCGAAGACGCCGGCCGAGAACGACGCGCACGAGAAGGAGGATACGCAGGAAAGGGACTACGGCGTCGCGCTCGGCGGCCCGATCCTCCAGGACCGCATGCATTTCTTCTTCACCTACGAGGCGAAGGATTACGTGACGCCGGTGACCGTCGTGCCCGGCACGCCGGCGCCGGGACCACTGCCGCCCGAGGCGCTCGCGCAGACCGGGCCGACGAGCATTCCGTTCAACCAGGATCTCTACTTCGGCAAGATCGACTGGGAACCGAGCGATTTCGATCTCGTCGAGCTGACCGGCCGCTACCGCAAGGAAGCGCAGCGCGACAACGTCGGCGGGACGCAGGTGTCCGCGTTCGGCAGCGACATCGTCAACGACGAGAAACGCGTCGACCTGCGCTGGCAGCACACCGCG
>DASZYR010000311.1:0-5501 GCA_035545255.1 Rhodanobacteraceae bacterium | reverse complement strand
TCGCGAGCGCGCGGCTCCACAACGTGCCGAACGCGGCCGCGTCGCCGCCGAGCGCGATGCGATACGTGTCGGCGACCCACCAGATCGCGACGCGTCCGAGTCCTTCGTCGCGCCACAGCGCGGCCGTTGTTCCGTCGCTGCCGCGAAGCAGCGGCGCGGCGTCGTCGGATTCGACGAGCAGCGCGCGGCGCGAGAGCATCGTCTTCGAATCCGGTTCGCCGCCGGGCGTTTCGAGTGCGAACGTCGACGGCACGTCGGCGGCGCGAATACGAAAGCCGAGCGCGCGCCAGTCGGCAGCGACGTCGTCCGGCAACGCGCCGGTCGCGCGGAGGAAAAGGCCGAGTCCGTCGCGGACGGCCGCGCGCAAGCGATCGCGGGCGGCGGCATCGAGCGCCTTCCAGGCCCGCTCGTCGACGATCGCGATGTCGGTCCTTGCGAGCGCATCGGCATCGAGCGCGGCGCTGCCGTCCCGCATCGCGATGCCGTCGCTCAGCACGATGCGGCTCGCGAGGTCGACGCCGGCGTCGGCGGCCCATCGACGCAGGTATTTGATCTCGGGATCCGGCGCGCCGGCGAGCACGAGCACGCGCAGCGCATCGCCGGGCAAGACGGAAACCGCCTGCGGCAGGCTCTCGACGAGCGCGTTGTCGTGATCGAGCACCCGCAGCTCGAAGAGCGCGGCGCCTTCGGTGCGGACCGCCGTTTCGAGCGAGAATGTCCCGTCTTCGGCGAGCGATGCGCGCGCGACCGTCGCGCCGGACGGATCGCGCAGCTCGACGCGTCCGCCGTCGATTCCGTGCGCGCGTCCGCGCACGGCAAACACGGAGCCGGCGCGGACCGACGATGGCGCGCCAAGCTCGACGAGTCCCGCCGGCAGCGGCGCGGCATCGAACGCGACCGGCAACGAGCGCGCGGCATCGAGATCGCGCATCGGCACGCCGCCGCCGACGATGCGCAGACGAGTCGCTTGCGGATGGCGGCGCAGGGCCGTGCCGAGATCGGGCGCGCGCTCCACGTCGCTCGCGGCGGCGACGCCGGGGAGCGCGATCGTGGCGATCCCGGACGGCGGTTTCGCGATCTGTTCCCTGCTTGCGCCAGGTGTCAGCACGACGAGCGTTCCCTCGGCGAAACGCTCGTCGACGCGCGGCGGGAACAGTGCGAGATAGATCGAAACCCCGGCAGCAAGCTGAAGCGCGACGCGTAGCGAGCGGCGCGATGCGCTCATCCGCGCCGTACGCCAGATCCCGATCGCGGTTGCGGCCGCGATCATCCAGGCGGCGATCAGCGAGAGATTCATCGAGGCGCTCCGCCTTCGACGCGCAGCGCTTCGAGATAGGCGCGACCCGATGCATCCGGAACGACGCGCGCCTCGATCCCGGCCGCGGGCCTCGGCAGCAGCGGCCACAACAGGCTGCGCAGTTGCCGGCGGCATTCGTCGCACGCGACCTCGCGGCGCACGCGATCGATCGCCGCGAGCAGCGCGAGCGAATCGCCCGATGCGCTTTCGTGCGCGTTCACCCAGCGCTCGAGCGCGTCGAGATCCGGCGGCGCCCCGCCGTCGAGCGCCTTCCACGCCGCGAGCGCGCCCGAATCCGCGATCTCCGGCACGAGCGAAGATTCCCGATCGCTCACGCCCTTGCGATCGCCGGAAAGGCGCCGTGCTTCGTCGACTGCGGGCAGCTCGAGACCGACGCGCGCGAGATAGATGCGCGAGGACTGCTGCACTTGCTTGATGTACGCAAGCGCCGTGTTCTCGTGCGGCAGCGCTTCGGACGGATGTCCCTGCCGCAGATGCAGCTCGGCTTCCCACATCGCGTCGAGCGCGGATTTCAGGATCGACTTCGTTTCGGGATCGAGCAGCGTCGCCGCCTCGGCGACGTCGTGCGTGTGTCCGTATTCTGCCGTCACGGCGCCGGCGTCGCCGAATTTCTCCGCGTCGATGAAATGCCTGTGCTCCTCTTCGCGCCGCGTCAGCGCGTCGGCGCGTCCGGCATCGGCGTCGTTCGTGGCGCGTTTCCTGTCCTCGCCGGGCGGCGCTCCGTCGCTGCGGGTCTCCGATTCCTCGCCGAGAAATTGCCCGTAGCGAAGGCGCAGTATCTTCTGGTCGACGCCGATGCCGTCGGAACGCGCGAGCAACGCGTTTTCCGCGAGCGCCGGCTGCTCGGCGACGAGCTTCTCGGTGTCGATGATGATCTGGCGCTGGCTGCGGAAATACGCCGGCATCGCCTTCTCGACGAGGCCCTCCATGCCGACGCTGTCGCTGGAGGATTCCGGCGGCCAGCGCAGGATGAAGCTCGCGGATTTCGTGGTGTTCGGCTTTGGCTCGCGGTTGTCGCTGACGGCGAGCCGGACGATGACATCGTCGCCGCGCGCGATGCCGAGCGTGCCGAGATCGAGCGTGTGGCGATAGCGCTCGCGCCGGCCGGGACTCGCGGGATCGAGCTCGTCGCCCGCGAGCGCGAGCGTCTCCTCCTTGAACGCGATGTTCTCGCCGGTGCCTTGCGCAAGCGTGATCGTGAGGCTCGCCGCCGCGATGCCGTAGTCGTCGCCGGCCTCGAACGCGAGATCCCACGTGCGCTGGCCGTCGGCGAGCAGCGTCAGCGTTTTCCCGGGCTCGATCACGCGCACGTCGGGCGCGCGGTCCGCGACGACGTCGAGCCGACGCAGGCGATCGTCTTCGAGCGGCGGCGCGCCGTCCAGCACGATGCGATACAGCGTCGATGCCGCGAGCGTGCGCTCGCCGATCCAGTCGCCGCCGTCGCGCGCGAGCTCGACGCGGCTGCCGTCGTGGAACGCAAGTGCCGCGGCACTCGGCATCGGCGCGAAATGCAGGCGCCAGCCGACGCGCGATCCTTCCGGCACCTGCGCTTCGAGCTCCGACTCGCGCCGCGGCGCGAGCTGCGTGTAGCGCGGTGGCGCAACGTCGAGCCGGATGCGGTCGATCTGCGTCGACGTCGCGTTCGCCGGCTTGCGGGCCGCATCCGCTCCGGCGTCGCGCGAGGACGTCGGCGGCATGCGCACGGCGAGCCCGATCGCGAGCAGCGAAACCGCCATGGTCGCCGCGAGCGCATGGCGGGGCCATGGCGGCGCGATGTCGACAACGGAATGGCTTTCGATGCGGCGCTGGACGCGCGCGCGCTGCAATGCCTGCAGCGGCGTCAGGCGCGACGCGTCGTCGAACAGAAGATCCGCGCTGTCTTCGAGGCCGGCATCGGCCGCGTCGAGACGGCGCGCGATCCAGGCCGGATCAATCGAACGTATCGCGTGACGCGCGCCCGCGGCGAGCAGGATCAAGCCCGCGATTCCTGCGACGGCGGCGCCCGGCCAGCTCCCGACACGCCACGCCCAGACGACGGACGCGATGACGACCGGCGCGCCGGCGAGCACGGCGATGGCGCCACGTCGATGGCGCGCGCGACGGCCGAGCGCGTTCAGGCGCGCGTCGAGCGTCATGCCGGCTCCCGCTCGCGCGTCGCGATCACGCGCTCGAGGAGCACCAGCACCGCGATCGCGAGCGCGATCCACGGATCGACCGGCTTCGACGACGCGGAGAGCGCGGGTTGCGCCGCCGCGGCTGCGCGCTCCAGAGGCCGCAGCGCGGACGCCGGCGCCTCGTTCGGCGGAACCGGCGGAACCTCGATCAGATCGAGGAGACGTTTCGGAAAATCCGCATCGAGCAGTTCGGGCATCGTCGCCGGCGTCAGCGCGGCCGCGAGCGAAACGATCCTTCCGCGACCGAGCGGTTCCGCGCGCGCGAGCACGTTGCCGGCCGCATCGCGCCAAACCGGCGCGCCGTTCGCGTGCGGCTGATCGTCCACGATCGCGGTGCCGCCGGCGTCGATCCACGCGCGGACCGACGCCGGAAGATCGGATCCGATCCAGACGAGCACGCGAGCGGCATCGCCGGGCGCGACATCCTGCGGTTTCGCATCAAGGGTGATGCGCGACGCATTGTCTTCGGCGAGCGCGCCGAGCGCCGCGCGAAGATATTTCAACGACGGCTCGCGCGAGGGCGCATAGCGGACAGCGAGCGTCTGCGGCACAGGCGGCGCAACCGACGGCACGGCGGGCATGCGCCCCGGCACGACATGCCAATCGATCGCGTGCGACAGTGCCGGACGCTCGCCGTCGAGACCCGCCACCGTTTCGGGGACGACGACGGCGAGCTTCGCATCGGGCGGAAGATCGGCGTCGATTTCGCGCAACAGGCTCGCGACCGGCACGCCGATCGCGGGTGACGACGACTCGATCGGCGGGAATCCGGGCGCGAGCCAGCGCCAGTCCGCCCCGGGCGACGACACGGCCGAGCGCGCCGCGCCGGGATCGCTGCCGGGCGCGACGACGACGACGTTGCGCAACGCGGCGGCCGGCGCGGTCAGGATCGGACGCGCGAGCAGCAACGCAAGCAGCGCGAGCAGTGCGAGACGAAGCAGCAGCAGCCACGGCCGCTCGAAGCGCAGGCGCCGGCGCGGGCGCACGCGCTCCGGGATCCAGCGCAATGCGGCGAATGGCGTCGTTTTCCGCTCGATGCGCCGCACGAGATGGATCGCGATCGGCAATACGAGCGCCGCGAGCGCGGTGAGCCCGACCGGCGCGAGCAAGACGAAGCTCATGCGCGCATCCGCTCGGGCGGACCGCCGAAGAAACGCTGCAGCGGACGATCGGGCGCTTCGTCGAGAAAACATTCCGCGTGCCGGACGCCGGCGGCCGCGAAACGCCGCGCAAGCGCTTCCCGCGCTCGCGCGAAGCGGCTGATGAAATCGTCCCGCACCGCGGCGGCGTCGACGCGGCGCTCGAGCACGCTCTCGGGATCGACGAAGCGATGGCCGCCCGCGAACGGGAAATCGCGTTCCTCGGCGCTCAGCATCTGCACGGTCAGCACTTCGCGACGCGCCGCGGCGAAACGGAGCGCGAGGTCGGCGGCGGCATCGTCGAAGAAATCGGACAGCACGAGCACGAGCGAAGTCGGCAGAACGCGTTCCCACAAGGGACGCAGCGCGGGTTCGGGCGGCCATGTGCCGGCGCAATCCAGACGCGAAAGTTCGAGGAAGCAGCGATCGCGATGTCGCGCGCCCGCGCCGGCCCCGATCGGCGCGTGGCCGCTGCCTGCAAGCGCGATCAGGCCGAAGCGGTCGCCCTGGCGAAGCGCGAGCTCGATCGCGCAGGCAGCGAGCGTCTTCGCGGCATCGAGCTTGCGCCGATCGGGCCGCGCGGCGTCGGCCTGCATCATCGATGCGCTCGCATCGATGACGAGCCAGAGCGTGAGCGGGCTGTCGCGCTCGGATTCGCGGACGAAATAGCGGTCGGAGCGCGCGTAGAGCTTCCAGTCGATGCGGCGCGGCTCGTCGCCGGGCTCGTACGCGCGGTATTGCGCGAACTCGAGACCGGCGCCGCGGCTGCGGCTCTGGTGCTGGCCGAGACCGTCGCCGCCCGCACCGCGCCGCGCGCGCAGGCGAAGATCTTTCAGCCGCGCGCGGACGTCGGCGGGAATCAGCGAGACG
>DASZYR010000310.1:0-2222 GCA_035545255.1 Rhodanobacteraceae bacterium | reverse complement strand
GCGCGGTATTGCGCGAACTCGAGACCGGCGCCGCGGCTGCGGCTCTGGTGCTGGCCGAGACCGTCGCCGCCCGCACCGCGCCGCGCGCGCAGGCGAAGATCTTTCAGCCGCGCGCGGACGTCGGCGGGAATCAGCGAGACGGGCGGCATCGTCAGGCCGGGTACGGCACTCCGCGAAGCAATGCCGCGACGACGTCGTCCGCGTTGCGCTGATCGGCTTCGGCCGCGAACGAAAGCAGGAGACGATGGCGCAGCACGGGTGCGGCGAGCGCGACGACGTCCTCGCGCGTCGCCGCGTAACGGCCGTGGATCAGCGCGCGCGCCTTCGCGGCGAGCACGAGCGCCTGGCCTGCGCGCGGACCCGCGCCCCAACGCACCCAATCCTTCACTTCGGCGAGCGAGGTTTCCTGCGGGCGCGACGCGCGCACGAGGCGCGTGATCCATGTGAGTAGATCATCACCGAGATGCGCGTCGCGCACGAGCCTCTGGAGCGCGAGCACGTCCTCGCCGCTCATGACCGCGCCGATGCGCGCGTCGGCGTTGCCGGTCGTCTGCATGAGGATCGCGCGTTCTTCGCTCTCGCTCGGATAATCGACGCGGATGTGCAGGAGAAAGCGATCGAGCTGCGCTTCGGGCAGCGGATACGTGCCGGCCTGCTCGAGCGGATTCTGCGTCGCGAGCACGAAGAACGGCGACGGCAGCGCGTGCGTCGTGCCGGCGTAGCTGATGGTGCGCTCCTGCATCGCTTCGAGCAGCGCCGACTGGGTCTTCGGCGGCGTGCGATTCAGCTCGTCGGCGAGCAGCAGGTTCGTGAACACCGGGCCGCGCTGGAACTTGAAGAAACGCTTGCCGGTGCCGTGATCCTCTTCGAGGAGCTCGGTGCCGATGATGTCGCTCGGCATGAGGTCGGGCGTGAACTGGATGCGGTGAAAATCGAGCGCGAGCGCTTGCCCGAGCGAGCGGACGAGCAGCGTCTTGCCGAGCCCCGGAACGCCTTCGAGCAGGCAGTGGCCGCCCGCGATGAGGCCGATCAGCAGTTGCTCGACGACGTCGCGCTGGCCGACGATCGCGCGCGCGATCGCGTCGCGGAGAGCGGCGAGCTTGTCGAGTTGCGTCGAGACGATTTGTTCGGTGATGGCCTGGGTCATTGCGTCGATCCATAGGGTGGGCCTTGGCCCACCGGCATTGCGTTCGGTGGGCCCAGGCCCACCCTATGAAGTCAACGCATAAACCACGACGTTGACCGCGAACTTCGTATTGTCCTCGGCATTCCAGCGCTTGTTGCGCCAGTCGTAATCCCACTCGCAGCCGTAATCCTTGTTGCTGTAGAGCACGCCGAGGCGGCCGCCGATGTCGATGCCCTTGAGGTATTCGTGGACGAGGTCGTCGCCCCAGCCGTTGAGCTCGAAAGCGGTGTTCGGCGGGCCGTCGAACGTGAAGAAGCTCGAGAAGATCGCGTGGTCCTTCGGCAGCTTCTGCAATGCGCCGGCGCCGAAGATCGATGCCATCTCGTTCTCGAACGATTTCGCGAAGAGGCCGTCGATGTCGTGGTTGCAGTCGTCGACGAGCACGAAGCCGCCGTTCTTCACGTACTGCTCGAAATTGCGCTTCTCGTCCGGATTGAACTCGACGAGCTTGTGGCCGGCGAGATAGCAGAAGGGTTGCGTCAGCATGCGCGCATCGGCGAGCGGAAGCACGCGCTCCTTCGGATCGATGCGCAGCGTCGTGTATTGCACGAGCGCGTCGAGCAGATTCGACGGCATGCGCGCGTCGACGTCCCAGTCGCCGGATTCGTACATGAGGCGCGTGAACCAGAAGTCGTACGCGCTTTCGGCGGCGAACGCGTTTCGCAGTTGCGAGGCGACGACGGCGGCGGCGGCGGACTGGAGGAACGTTCGGCGATTCATGGGTGTTTCCTTCTCCCGCTTGCGGGAGAAGGTGGTCCGGAGGGCCGGATGAGGGCACGCGTGGTTCGAGGTTTACCAGTGAACATCGTAGCGATGAACCAAGACTGCCCTCGCCCTGCCCTCTCCCGCAAAGCGGGAGAGGGAAAAGATGTGATTACACGGCGTCGGAGAGCGACGTGAACGTGAAATCGCGCAGCTTCATCGGCGGGATCATCATGACGAACGGCGATTCGTCGTCGGCGACGCGAACCGGCTTGCCGAGCTCCTCGATGTTGTTGAGCATGATCGCCGGCGATTCGTTGAAGCGGAAATTCTT
>DASZYR010000309.1:0-2968 GCA_035545255.1 Rhodanobacteraceae bacterium | reverse complement strand
GCGACGCGCGCGACCCAGCCGCGCGCGATCGCCGCGCGTGCCGCGGCGCGCCAGCCGGGCAGGGCTGCATCGAGGTCCGTCATCGAGCATGGCGCGTGTGCAAGGAGATCGATCAGCGCGGCGATACGCGTGTTCTTGCGTCGTCCGGGTGCTTCGCGCGCGCGCGCGCCATCGGCCGTCAGCGCCAGCGCGTCCGCGCCCGGCACGGGCAGCGCGCGCGGCGATCGCAGCGCGGCCGGCAACGCGGTGTGCAGCACTTCTCCGAGCGGATGCTGGTAATAGCGCGCGGCGCGTTGCAAGGTGCCGAGCAGCTCGGCATCGAGCAGAGGTTTTTCGTCGAGCCGCCGGATCGCCGCCTTCAGTCGGTCCGGCGGCAGTTCCGAAGCGCCGGTACGATCGACGACGATTCCGACGACCTCGCGCCGTCCGAACGGCACGAGCACGCGGCTCCCGATCGCGACCTCTCCGTCATTCGGCGCGAGGTAGTCGAACAGGCGATCGAGAGGGACGTCGAGGGCGACGCGGAGGATCGGATTCATCGAGCGCGCAATCGCGCGAAGCGGGATCGGAGTGTAGCGTCCGCGGATGTCGGCGCGACCTCGGCGGTCGCGATGCGCGACGCACAAGCAAGGCGCAGACACGCTTCGGCGCGAAACGCGCCTCTGCGAATGATGCTTGCGTGTGGTTTCTAACGAAACCGTCAGAAATATCGATTAAACGCATGCTGCCACGGAGTTTTTTTGCTTATCCACAAGCAATGTGGATAAGTCTGTGGATCAACCGATGCGAGCGGCTTCGCGAGGCGCTGTGCAGCGTGTCCCGCGTCGCCTTGGCGAAACTTTAATCAATCTGTAATACAGCAATTAAATCAATCGATTACAACTTGTAACAGCGTGTTTCGCGGGTCTTCGTAACCGGAGCCGGCGCTGGCCGGCCGAAAAAAGCCGGGCTGTGTACAACAGGCTTGACAAGCCCCGGCCTTCTCGGACAAGAGACTGACGTCAACCGCCTGCGCGCGAATGCGTTCCTGACCGGCGGATTCCGTTCTTTCGCGCCGAGATGACTGCCTGCAATGTGCTCATGACCGCGTTCGAGGACGAGCCCGCGACACCCGCCGCGGGCGAGGCGTCGCCGGCGCTCGAACGCTTTCTCGATCGCGTCGCGCGCCGCGCGCTGCGCATGGCCGAGCTCGCGACCGGCCATCGCGACGAGGCGCTCGATCTCGTCCAGGACGCGATGTTCGGCTTCGTCCGGCACTACGCCGGCCGGCCCGACGCCGAATGGGCGCCGCTGTTCTGGCGCGTGCTCGACAGCCGCCTCAATGACTGGCACCGCCGCCAGCACGCGCGCGGGCGCTGGTGGGTGCCGCGTTCGGCGGGCGACGAGTCCGATCCGGCCGACTTCGTCCCCGATCCGCACGAGCCGGGTCCGCTCGCGCGGCTCGCCGGCGACGAAGCGGCGCGCGCGCTCGAAGCGGCCTTGCGGCGTCTCCCGCACCGGCAGCGGCAGGCGTTCCTGCTGCGGCTCTGGCAAGGCCTCGACGTGTCCGACACGGCGAAGGCGATGCGCTGCAGCGAAGGCAGCGTCAAGACGCACCTGTCGCGCGCGCTGGCCAGCCTTCGCCGCGGTCTCGAGGATCCCCGATGAACGCACCCCGGGATGAGGAGGCCTGGATCGGCCGCGCGAAGGCGCTGCTCGACGACTCCGCCGACGCGCTGGACGCAGCGACGCTGTCGCGCCTCAACCGGGCCCGGCACGCCGCGCTCGCACAACGCCGGCGGATGCCGCGGACATGGGCGCTCGGCGCGGGAATCGCCGGGCTCGCGGCGGCCGTGTTCGGCGTCGCGATCGGCTTGCACCATGGTCTGAATCGGGATGTGCCGACGCGATCCGTTCCGTTGCAGGCGGCCGACATCGAGCTCCTGACCGGCGACGACGATGCGCTCGATCTCTCCGAGAACCTCGATTTCTACGCGTGGCTCGAACGGCAGCCGGGAGACTCGAATGGCTGATCGCCGTCCGTTCGCGTCCGGGAAATTCGCGGCGAGTGCGTTGCTCGCGGGACTCTTCGCGCTCGCGATGCCGTGCCGAGCGGCGAAGGCCGATGACGGCGGCGGACCCGCGGCGACTTCGTCCGCGGCACTCGCGTGGAACGCGCTGACGCCACAGCAGCAGCGGCTGCTCGCGCCCGTGCAGTCGCAATGGTCGTCGCTGGCGCCGTTGCAGCAGCAGCGGTTGCAGCGCAAGGCTGCGCGCTGGCAGGCATTGCCGCCGGAGCAGCAGACGCGAGCGAGCCAGCGGCTTGCCCGCTTCGCGGCGATGACGCCGGAGCAGCGCAGCCTTGCGCGTCAGCGCATGCGCGCGTTCCAGGAGTTGCCGCCGGAGAAAAAGCAGCGCATCCGCGCGGCGTTCCGCTGGTTCCATGCGCTGCCGCCCGAAGAGCGGCGCGCGTTGCGCGAACGGTACGAGAACGGACGTCCGCCGGAGCGGTGAGGCTGGCTGCTGTCCGACGCGGATGGCGAATGTGTACGACTCGCGGCTCCCCGCGCTCAGTATTTCTCGCCGCCCGCCCTCAGCACGCGTCGCGTCGCGGTGAACGCATCGCCGAAGCGCCGCTCGCCTTCCTCGCGCATGCGCGGCGCGTGATCCGAAAAATAACGATCGAGCGACGCCGGATCGGCGACGCGATAGCAGACCGCGAGCGCGCGCGTGCCCGCAGGCGGGCGCGGCTCGAGCTGATCGAGAATCTCGGCCGAAACGAAGCCCGGCAGCGCGAGCATTTCCTCGACGTGGCCGGCGAGCCAGGCGCGATACTCCGCATGGATCGCTTCGCGGACGACGAGATTGACCTCGTAGACGATCACGCGAGTGCGATGCTCGCGAGCAGCGCGCCGACGAGGCCGATCGTGATGATGACCGTGTAGCAGATGCCGACGATGCCGTACTTGATCGACGTCATGATCCAGCC
>DASZYR010000308.1:0-12374 GCA_035545255.1 Rhodanobacteraceae bacterium | reverse complement strand
CAAGCAGCGGCTCGAGCGCCGCCTCTATCTCGCGGCGATGATCGGGCTCGCCGCCCTGCTGCTGCTGATGGCGTGGCGCTTCGTCGGCGTCAACCGCCTCAACGCCGCGCTCGGACGCCGCAACGACGAGATCGAGCGCCAGCGCATCGCGCTCGCCGGCGCGAACGACCGGCTGGAGCGCCAGGCGAGCGCTCTCCGTCAGGCCGCGATAACCGACTCGATGACCGGCGTCGCCAACCGCGCGCACAGCCTTGATCAGCTCGCGCGGAACATCCTCGCCTGCTCGCGCGACGGGCGCGAGCTCGCCCTGCTGCTGATCGACTTCGATCACTTCAAGCAGATCAACGACGCCTACGGCCATCTCTTCGGCGACAACGTGCTCGTCGCCGGCGTCGAGGCGATGCGCCGCTGTCTGCGCCCGGAGGATCTGTTCGGACGCATCGGAGGCGAGGAGTTCGTCGCGGTCATCGTCGACCGCACGCCGGACGACGTCGTCGCGCTGGCCGAACGCCTGCGCGCTTGCGTCGCCGAGAAAGTCGGCGAGCGTTGCCCCGAGCTTCGGGCCGCCGCAACCGTCAGCATCGGCATCGCGCGCCTGGCAGAGCTCGATCCGCCGCCCCTGGTCGAAGCCCTGCTCGAGGCCGCCGACAAGGCACTTTACGCTGCGAAAAACGCGGGCCGGAATCGGGTGCAGCGTTACGCGGCATAGGTTCGAGCGGACGCGTGCTCCGCCCTTCCGCTTTTCGCCGGGTGTTTCCTGCTTTTTCTTCTCTCCCGTTCGCGGACGGTCGGCTTCCTCTCTTCGCTTGCCGGAGCTTTTCTCCCGGTCGCTCGCGGGAACGCTGGTTCCCCTCTCCCGCATGCAGGAGAGGGGAAAGATTCGGAGTGCCGCTTCCGTGAGCGGGAGAGATAAGAGTCAGAGTGCCCGCTTCCACAAGCAGGAGCGGGGAAGAAACCACCCCTCTCGACAAGCAGTAGCGCCGATGCGACCTCGCAGCCTCCGCAGACGAAACACGGGAAAGATCACGATGCCGAGGCAGGCGCGAGAGAAGAAAGATCTTGTTACAAACGCGCATCCGAACTTCCTCTGCCCTTCCGGAACGAATACGCTGCCTCCCTCGGACGAAAAAAAAGGAGCGTCCCATGGGTGAGCGCATCCAGCTCAACACGTCTCGCACCCAATGCATCGGTGCCTACGTCGCCCGCCCCGAAGGGGCGCCGAAAGGCGGCATCGTCGTCGTCCAGGAGATCTTCGGCGTCAACGCGCACATGCGCCGCGTGACCGACCGCTTCGCCGAGCACGGCTACGTCGCGATCGCGCCGGCGTTCTTCGATCATGTCGAAACCGGCGTCGAGCTCGGTTACGACGAGGCGGGATTCAAGCGCGGCCGCGAGCTCATCGGGGAGATCAGCTTCGATCTCGCGATCGAGGACGTCGCGAGCGCCGCCGAGGCGATCGCGTCTGCGGGGCGCATCGGTTGCGTCGGCTATTGCTGGGGCGGCACCGTCGCGTTCCTCGCGGCTGCGCGCCTCGGCATGCCGGCGGTCAGCTACTACGGCGCGCGCAACGTCAAATTCCTCGATGAGCCTCCGAAGGCGCCGGTGCAGTTCCATTTCGGCGAGCAAGACGCGTCGATCCCGCCCGAGGCGATCGCGCGCCATCGCCAGACGCTTCCCGATGCCGAAATCCGGACGTATCCCGCCGGGCATGCGTTCGATCGGGAAGTGGATCCGCACGCGTACGACGAGACGAGCGCGAGGCTCGCGCTCGACCGCACGCTTGCGTTCTTCGCGCGCAATCTTGCCGGCGCATGACGACGCGATTCGCGATCGATCCGCGCCTCGTCGCCGACACGCACGCGGTCGTCGAGCTTGCGCTGTGCGATCTCCTCCTGATGGACGACGCGCGATTTCCGTGGCTGATCCTCGTGCCGCGCATCGCCGGTGCGCGCGAGCTGATCGACCTCGACGAAGGCGATCTCTGCACGCTGCTCGGCGAGATCAGCCGCGTCGGACGAGCGCTCGAAGCGATGGTCCGGCCCGACAAGCTCAACGTCGCCGCGCTCGGCAACATCGTGCCGCAGCTGCACCTGCACGTCATCGCACGCTTCACGACCGACGCCGCGTGGCCCCATCCGGTCTGGGGTCGCGGCGAGCGCGTCGCCTACGGGGAGAAACCACTCGCCGCGCGCATCGAAGCGCTTCGCGCGGCGCTCGCGCGCCCGGCATGATCGCGTCGCCGCAGACCAGCGGGCCGCTCGGTATCGAGGCGCTCGGCGAGTCGATGCTGCTGATCCGCTTCGGCGAAAGGCTCGACGACGCGACGAGCGCGCGCGTGCACGCGGCGAGCGAGATGCTGCAGGCCGCGTGCCTTCCCGGCATCGTCGATCTCGTTCCCGCTTATGCGACGCTCGCCGTGCATTTCGATCCGCTCGCATGGATCGATGAGCAGAGCGGCAACGCGGTGCGGGCGATCGCCTCGGCCGTTCGCACCGTGCTCGGCGCGCCTCCGGCGATGCGTCGTCATGACGCGGCGCACGTCGAGATTCCCGTCCTCTACGGCGGTGACGAAGGCCCGGATCTCGATGCACTCGCGCGCCATGCGGAACTTGCTCCCGAGGAGGCCGCCGCACGCCATGCGGCGGCCGAGTATCGCGTGGCGATGATCGGATTCGCGCCGGGATTTCCGTATCTGCTCGGCCTCGATCCCGCTCTCGCGATGCCTCGCCGCGCGACGCCTCGCACGCGCGTTCCGGCGGGATCGGTCGCGATCGGCGGCGTCCAGACCGGCATCTATCCGTCCGAGCTTCCCGGCGGCTGGCAGCTGATCGGCCGCACTCCGTTGCAGCTGTTCGATCCGCGTCGCGATCCGCCGAGCCTGCTCGTGCCCGGCGATCGCGTGAGATTCGTGCCGATCGGCCGCGACGAGTTCGCCGGGCGCATGCGTGCATGAGCGTCGAAGTCCTGAAAGCCGGCTTGCTGACGACGGTGCAGGACCGTGGCCGGTTCGGCTGCGCGATGCTCGGCGTCGGCCGTGCGGGCACGATGGACGACGTCGCGCCGCGGATCGCGAACGCGCTCGTCGGCAACGGGCTCGACGCGCCGGTGCTCGAGATCACGCTCGCAGGACCTCGCCTGCGCTTCGACGCAGCGACGACGATCGCGCTCGCCGGCGCCGGGTTTGCCGCGCGCGTCGGCGACCGCGATGTCGACGCGTGGCGTCCGATCGACGTCGAGGCCGGCGAAGAGATCGTGATCGGTCATGCGCATCGTGGTCTGCGTACGTGGCTTGCGATCCGCGGGCTCGCCGTCGAGCAGATGCTTGGCAGCGCCTCGACCGATGTCAACGCGCGCCTCGGCGGACTCGACGGGCGCGCGCTTCGCGACGGCGATCGCCTTCGGCTCGACGCGGCTGCCCGATCGCCGCTGCGAGCGAAACATCCGGCGGCCTGGTCGGTCGATCCGCGACCCTGGTTCGACGCCGATCCGGATCGACCGGTCCGTCTCGTCCGCGGAGCGCACTTCGATGCGCTCGATGCCGGGTCGCGCGCGCAACTGTTCGAAGCGCCGTTCCGCGTCACGCCGGATTCGAACCGCGTCGGAATTCGCCTCGCCGGACCGAGGCTCGCGCTTGCCGCGCCGATCGAGCTGGTCAGCGAGCCGCTCGCGTTCGGCACGCTGCAGCTGCCGCCGGACGGCGAGCCGATCGCATTGATGGCCGAGCATCCGACCGTCGGCGGCTACCCTCGCATCGGGCAGATCGCCGCGGTCGACCTGCCTCATCTCGCGCAGCGGCGGCCCGGCGAGACCGTCCGTTTCGCCGAAATCGATCTCGAAACGGCGCAAACGCGTTATCTTGAGCGCGAACGCGCGCTGGCGAAGCTGATCGCCGCGATCCGGGAGCGGTTGCGCGACTCGTGACGGGTCACGCCTGCGCAAGGCAGCAATCGATGTCCGCTTCCCCGGCATGACGGCAGACAAGGAATCGCACGACCGGACAGCGATGAAGACGATCGATCTCAATTGCGACATGGGCGAATCGTTCGGCGCCTGGACGATGGGTCAGGACGACGACGTGCTCGACCATGTGACTTCCGCGAACATCGCATGCGGATTCCACGCCGGCGATCCCGCGACGATGCGTCGTACCGTCGCCGCGGCGTCAGGACGCGGCGTGGCGATCGGCGCGCATCCGTCGCTGCCCGATCTCGCCGGTTTCGGGCGGCGCGAGATGCGCGTTTCGGCCGACGAGACATACGCGATGACGCTCTATCAGATCGGCGCGATCGCCGCGATCGCGCGCGCCGCGGGCGCGCCGCTGCATCACGTGAAGCCGCACGGCGCGCTCTACAACATGGCCGCGCGCGATCGTGCGCTCGCCGACGCGATCGCAGCTGCCGTACGCGACTTCGATGCGGCGCTGATCCTCGTCGGGCTCGCCGGCAGCGAATTGACGCGTGCCGGAGAGAAGGCCGGCCTCGCCGTCGCGCACGAGGCGTTCGCCGATCGGCGCTACGAGCCGGACGGCTCGCTCGTCGCGCGCGGCAAGAGCGGCGCGGTCATCGACGACGTCGACGACGCGACCGCGCAAGCCGTCTCGATCGCGACGCGCGGCGAAGTGACGACGTCCGCCGGCATCCGCGCGATCCGCGCCGACACGATCTGCGTGCACGGCGACCGCGCCGACGCCGCGATCTTCGCCCGGCGCTTGCGCGAATGTCTCGGCGACGCCGGCGTTGACGTCGCGGCGCTGGCGCGGCGCGGCGCATGAACGCCTGGCCGCTGCTCGGCGTCGCGGTCGTCGTCGCCGGTTTCGCGCTGCGCCGCAATCCGGTGCTCGTCGTCGTCGTCGCCGGCATCGTCAGCGGCATCGCTTCGGGAATGGATTTCGGCGATCTCCTCGCGTTGCTCGGCACGTCGTTCGCGAGCAATCGAGTGCTCCTGCTGTTCACGCTGACGCTGCCGGTGATCGGGCTTCTCGAGCGGCACGGATTGCGCGAGCGCGCGCAGGCATGGATCGGTGGATTCCGGCGCCTGTCGCTCGCCCGATTGCTCGTCGCCTATCTCGGCATGCGCCAGCTGTTTTCGATGTTCGGCCTGATCGACATCGCAGGACACGCGCAGACGGTGCGCCCGCTGCTCGCGCCGATGAGCGAATCGGCCGCCGAACGCGACGTGGCGCTCGACGGCGATTCGCGCATGCGCGTGCGCGCGATCGCGGCGGCGACCGACAACGTCGGGCGCTTCTTCGGCGAGGACGTCTTCCTCGCGTTCGGCGCGGTGCTGCTGATCCAGCGCTTCTTCGAAGGCCAGGGCATCTCGCTCGAGCCGTTCTCGATCGCGCTGTGGGCGCTGCCGACGGCGATCGCCGCGTTCATCATCCATGCGCTGCGCATCGTCGCGTTCCAGCGCAAGCTGCGCGCGTCGCGTGCGCCGAAGGAAGCAGCCGATGCTGCACGTTGACGCGATCTTCCGGCTCGTCGGCGCGTTCCTGCTCGTCGCAGCCGGCATGGATGTGCGCGAAAGACGCTGGAGCTCGGCCGCGTTCTGGACCATCCTGTCGATGCCGTTCCTGTTCGGCGATGCGATCATCGCCGCCGCGCACGAAGGCGTGCGCTGGCCGGCGCAGGCGATGGGCGCGGGACTGATCGCGCTCGGCGTCCTCGCAGCGCACGGCCGTCTGCGCATCGCCGAGGATACGGCCGAAGCGGCCGCGGAACGCCGCATCGAAGGCGGGCGCGTCGGCAACCGCCTGTTCGTACCCGCGCTCGCGATTCCAGCGCTGACCGTCGTGCTCGTGCTGAGCGCGCCGTACCTGCGCTGGAACGGCGCGCAGCTCATCGACGCGGCGCAGGCCACGCTGATCTCGCTCGGGATCGCCTGCGTCGGCGCGCTCGCGATCGGATTGCGCGTCACCGGCGCGCCGTTCGCGCAAGGTGTCGCCGAAGGCCGCCGCCTCCTCGACACGCTCGGCTGGGCCGCTCTGCTGCCGATGGTGCTGGCGACGCTTGGCAGCGTCTTCGCCGCCACGGGCGTCGGCGATGCGATCGCGGCGATCGTCAGCGCGACGATCCCGGCCGACAGCCGCGCCGCGTGCCTCGTCGCGTTCGCGCTCGGCATGGTCGTGTTCACGGTGATCATGGGCAATGCGTTCGCGGCCTTTCCGGTCATGATGGCCGGGGTCGGACTGCCCCTGCTCGTGCTGCGACAGGGCGCCGATCCCGCGGCGCTCGGCGCGATGGGCATGCTGACGGGCTACTGCGGCACGCTGCTGACGCCGATGGCGGCGAACTTCAACATCGTGCCCGCGGTGCTGCTGGAGCTGCCCGATCACTACGGCGTGATCCGCGCGCAATGGCCGACCGCGCTGATCCTGCTTGCCGTCAATGTCGCGCTGATGGGGATGCTGGTGTTCCGATGAACGATCGAACGATGCCGAAAGTGCTGTTGACCGGCTTCGAGCCGTTTGCCGGAGAACGGATCAATCCCTCGGGCGAGATCGCGCGCGCGCTCGATCGCGCGATCGCCAACGGGCACGAGATCGTCGGCGCGGTGCTGCCCGTCGCGTTCGGAACGACGTGGACGATGCTGGACGCGCTGATCGAGCAGCATGCTCCGGCGATCGTCCTCGCGACGGGCCAGGCCGGTGGCCGCAACGAGCTTTCCATCGAGCGCATCGCGGCGAATCTCGTCGACGCGCGGATTCCCGACGCGCTCGGCGCGCAACCGATCGACGAGCCGGTCATCGCCGGTGCGCCGGCCGCGTATTTCTCGACGCTGCCGGTCAAGGCGATGCTGGCGCGCCTGCGCGCGCTCGGCATCCCGGCGGGTCTTTCGCAGAGTGCCGGCGCGTACGTCTGCAACCAGGCGTTCTACATGCTGGGGCATCTCGTGGCGACGCGCCACCGCGGATTGCGCGCAGGCTTCGTGCATGTGCCCTGGCTGCCCGAGCAGGCGGCGCGCCATCACGGCCAGCCGAGCATGGCGCTCGAGACGATGATCGCCGGCGTGCGCGCGGCGATCGAATGCGCGGTCGCGACGCATCGCGATCTGCACGTCGCGGGCGGATCGACACATTGATGCGCGCGGCGCGCGGAATATCCCGCTCGTCGCCCCCGCGAAAGCGGGGACCCAGTGCCTTGTCTTGCCGGCGCGACGGTAAAAGGCGCTAGGTCCCCGCTTTCGCGGGGACGACAAAAGGTTTTTGCTTTTCTTGCGACGAGGCTCAGTTCTTTTTTGCCGGCTCGGACGCTGTCGCATCGAGCCGATCGAAATTCGCGACCGCGTCCAGCACGAACGGCCAGCTTCCGATCGTCTCGCCGCGCCACATCGGGTTGTTGGCGAACAGCAGCACGTGGCCTTTCCCGTAGCGCGATTGCACGATCACGGGCCGCTCGGCGATCTCGTCTTCGCCGTCGAGGAGGCCGGAGATCAGAAGCTCCTTCGCGCCGGCCCAGCGCGCGATGACGCGCGGACGATCCTCGGGCGGAATCACGAACGGATTGTTGCGCGCCTGATCCGCATTGAGCGGCAGCGCCTGCCATGGCTTCGGATCGGGCAGCGGCGGCGGTTCGACGAACGCGCGCCCTTCCGGCGCGTCGATGTCGCCGGGACCGCCGCGGCCGGTCGGGCGCTTGTAGTCCTTGCGGTTCGGCAAGTGATCGCCGAACGCCGTGACATCGGACACCTTGAAGGCCTGGCCGCGCGCGCTGTAGAGGGCGAACTCCTTGCCGTAGCTTTCCGCGATCGGGCTCGCGCGATCGACGAGGTTCGCGCGCAGCACGCTGCCGACGACCTTGACCTTGTCCGAATCGATCAGCGACACGCCGGGCGCGAGGCCGACGTCGATCGCGAGCTGCGCCGTGTTCTCGGACGTCACCAGCAGCCCGCCGTCGCGGACGAACTGCTTCAATCGCGCGACGCCTTCTTCGCCGAGGCCGGGGCGCACGTCGTCGGTTTCGTCGATTCGACCGAGATTCGGCGTCAGCTTCGTCGTCTTCCACGGCAGCGGCGGGCCCCACATCGGCATGCCGTCGACGATGAGCTGCGTGTCGGCGCCCTGCACCGGCGCGAACAGGATCGCGTCGTACTTCGAGCGGAGATCGCGGATGCGTGCGAGATCCTGCGTCGAGATGTAGTCGTACCTGACGCCGAGCTCGTCGAGCGCCATGCGCCACCAGCCTTCGGTCTGCGTGTCGAGCCAGGTGTGCATCAGCGCGATGCGCGGCAGCTTCGTCGCGGCGATGCCAAGGCCTGCGAGCCCGGCCGGAACCTCGATCGGCTTCTCGATGCGCGTCATCGGCGCCTTCAGGATCCCGGCGTCCGTCACGCGGACGACGTCGACGCCGAACAGCGGACCGAACGACCAGCCGGTGTCGTCGTACGGATGTTTCTGCGGATCGTGCGGAGACCAGTACTGGCGATCGAGCAGCGCGTCGGCGATGCGCGAGTACGGCTGGTCCATGCGCACGACGATGCTGCCGGCCGCGAACGTGCGCGGCTGCTTCGCGGGTCGCTTGTGATCGGCCGCGGCGGCGGAGGTTTTCGCGTCGTCGGGTTTGCCGCCATCCTGCTTGCCGTCGCGCTTTTCGTCGCCCTGCGGAACCTCGATCATGGCGCTGGCCGGCGCGTCGAGCCGGCTCAGCTCGCAATGCTGGCGCTCCAGCACGCGAAGGAGGCGCGCACGCGCGCCGGGATGCGCGGAATCGGCCGGAATCACGTAAGCAGCGGGACCTGCATCCGACGGTTTCTCGATCGAGCGCTTGCTCTTGCGATAGAAGCCGTCGAGGAATGTTTTCGAGTTGTCGGCGAAGTAGTCGAGCGCCGTCAGCAGTCCCGCCTGCTCGTAGTTGTTGTTGTCGCGCTGCGACCAGATCACCTTGGGCAGCGGCGGATTCGGGCGATACCAGGCGCGAGCGTATTCATCGGGTTCCAGAATGCGCTCGACGGTGTCGGCGCCGCCGTTGCCGAACGTCTCGTAGAGCCGGCTGATGCCGTTGTGCGTCGCCGCGAGGAACATCAGATAGCCCGGGCTCCAGGTGTCGAAATCGCCGTGCGTGAAGACGCCCGGCATGCCGAGCCGTGTCATCTGCTGCACATTGTCCCAGCCGAGCTGCTGCCACTCGCCGACGAGGATCGGGTCGAGCCACGCGTTGTACGGCTCGTCGCCGACCGTGTTGTCGTAAAGGAACGGCACCGATTCGTGCAGGTCGTGCAGCACCTCTGCATGCCAGCCGAGATACGTGTCGAGGACGTTGCGCGTGAGGGCGAGCGTCATGCCCATCGCGTCGCGATTGTTGTCGTGCGCGACGTAATGTCCCCAATACACGAGATCGGGATGGTTCTGATCCGGATGAGCCTTGTGCCAGCGGTAGAGATCGACCATGCGATCGCGCCCGTCGACTTCGACGATCGGCGTGATCAGCGTGATGACGCTGGAGCGAATCTTCCTGATGTACGGCGCGTCGTCGACGGCGAGACGGTAAGCAAGCTCCATCAGCGCGGTCGGCGCGCCGGTCTCGACCGAATGGATCGTGCCGGTGATGTAGTAGACCGGCGTCGATTGCGCGACGAGATCGGCGGCCTTCGCGTCGTCCATGCCGATCGTGCGCGGATCGGCGAGCTTCGCGAGTCGCGCGTCGTTCGCTTCGCGATCGGCGAGCAGCTTCTCGTCGGCGATCGCGACCGCGATCATCTCGCGGCCTTCCTCGCTCTTGCCGATCGAATAGACCTTGACGCGCGGGCTCGTCTTCTCCAGCTCACGGAAGTACCGATACACGTCGGCCGAATACGGCAGCACGTCCGGCGCGCCGGCGATGTAGCCGAGCGCGTCGCGCGGCGTCGGCACGCCCTCGGCGGCCGGAAGATAATCGGTCAGCGGCGTGTTGAACGAAGGATCGGTCGTGTACTCGCGGATCTTCGCGGTGTACGCCGCATCGATCGGCTGGGCCGGATCGCGGGCGTAGGTTGCAACGGCGGCGCCGGAATCCGTGCCCGGCGACGCAGCGGCGGACAAGGAAACGAACAGGATTGCGAGCGCGAACGAACTGCGGCCGTGCATGCGATCGTCTCCGGATAAAACAGCGGCCTACCGTGCCAGAACGCCCGGTGGCGCGTCCGTGCCGGAAGTCAGGCGGATCCAGGCGCGGATTCAGCAGCCCTTGCCGGGAGCGGATTCTTTCGTCACGTCGAGCACGATCTCGCCCGAGGCGGCGTAAGGGAGCTTCACCTTGACGGCGTCGGTCGCGTAGTAGAAGCCGCCTTGCGTCGGCGCCTTGATCGCGTCGCGCACTTCCGATTCGTACGACTTGCCGACGAAGGACGGGTCCGTCGCGATCGCGAAGCGGTTTGCGGCATCGAGCGTGACGCATCCGAGCAGGCGCGTGCGGCGGAACGGCCGGATGTCGAGATGCAGCGGCTTGACCTCGATGGTGCCGACGACGCTCTGGTTGGCATCGAGGAGATAAAGCAGCGGCTTGAAGACTTCATGTCCGAACGCGCTTTCGCGCGGCCGCGCGACGATCTGCACGCGCAGCGCGGCATGATCGAAGCCCTGGGGAAGCTCGACGATGCGATAGCGGCTCCTGCCCTTCGGGAAATCGCGCTCGGGAGCATCCTTGCCGATGCGGATGCGCATCGCCGTTCCCGGCGCAAGCTCGACGGCTCCGTCCGCCGGCGCGTCGACCGTGCGATGCGGTTTGCCGAACAGGCGCTCCTTCCAGTCGGAGAACGTCTCGCCGATGAGGCTGAGCGGATTCGCGACCGATGCGGACGCCGAAACCAGGACGGCGGCGGCGAGCGCGATGCGCGCGACACCGGCGCACCGTGCCCTCGAGCGAGCGCGGCGGATCGCCGCGCCGCCCTCCCCGAAATTCCGACCCGTTTCCGTTCGATCCGTGGCGGTGATCTGCCGCGGCCGCACGGGGATCAGCTGCCGCCGGCAGGCGGAGCCGCGGGTGCCGGCGCGGGTGCGGGTGCGGCGCCTTGCAGCGGCTTGAGATCGCGGCCGTCCTCTTCGAACGCCTCGATCTGGAGTGTCTTCGCGCTCGAGAAGATCGCCTGCTTCTGCGCATCGTCCGCGCCGCGGCGCAGGACGACGCCGGTGATGTGCTCGTCGTCGCGCAGCTGCCCGAGATATCCGTAGAGCTCGACCTTGCCCATCGTGTAGCCGTTGATCGAGAACTTCTCGCCCTTCTCGGGCTTCACCCAGGCCCGGTCGTCGCGGATGTCGCCGCGCGCGAACGCCGCCGCTGCGGTCACGAGGCCGAGGATCAGAATCGCCATGCGCACGATCTTGTTCATGCTGTTGGGCTCCACTGTTGGATCACTTGCCGGCTTCGGCCGGAGGCTTCGCCGCGGAATCGTCTTCCTTCGCCCGCGCGATGAGCTCGGAGATCGTGCCGTCCTTCGCCTGCATGAACGCGCGCATCTTGAGGAGGTAAGCGACCCGCGCGAGCGCGATGATGTGCTCGTTCTTGATCTTCTCCTTCTCGCCGCGCTTGATGAGGATCGTCGTGCACGGAAGGTTCTGTTCCTTGCGGTAGCGCAGCGCGCTCTTGAGGTCTTCCTCGGTGAGCGGCGCGCCGTTGGTGCCGCCTTCGGGATCGTAGTCGAACTGGTTGTCCTTGTCGGCGATCAGCGTGACGTCGAAGCTCGACGGAATGTTGCCGGCCTGCTCGACGAGATCCTTGCTGACGCGCCCGCCGCACGCGGCGACCGCGAAGGCAAGGCCGGCCAGCGCCGCCCAGCGGAGGATCCGCCTGCCGGAAAGGTTCCGCATGTCCGACGCTCCTGAAGATTCGTGAACGAAAAAGGACCGCAAGGTTACCACCCTGCGCCGGCGCCGGCATGCCGGCGCGTTGGCCGTGGCTCAGGCGTGCGGCAGCGTGACCCCGCGCTGGCCCATGTACTTGCCGCCGCGGTCGCGATAGCTCGTCTCGCATTCCTCGTCGGATTCGAGGAACAGCATCTGCGCGACGCCCTCGTTCGCGTAGATCTTCGCGGGCAGCGGCGTCGTGTTCGAGAACTCGAGCGTGACGTGGCCTTCCCATTCGGGCTCGAGCGGCGTCACGTTGACGATGATGCCGCAGCGCGCGTACGTGCTCTTGCCGAGGCAGACGACGAGCACGTTGCGCGGGATGCGGAAGTACTCGACCGTGCGCGCGAGCGCAAACGAGTTCGGCGGGATGATGCAGACGTCGCTCTTGATGTCGACGAAACTGCGCTCATCGAAATTCTTCGGATCGACGATCGTCGAGTTGATGTTCGTGAACACCTTGAACTCGTCGGCGCAGCGCACGTCGTAGCCGTAGCTCGAGGTGCCGTACGAGATCAGGCGACGGCCGCCGTTCGTCTTGATCTGGCCGGGCTCGAAG
>DASZYR010000307.1:0-3576 GCA_035545255.1 Rhodanobacteraceae bacterium | reverse complement strand
CCCGTGATAGGAAGCGCCGCGCGGCTCCGTAATGAGGGTCAACCACGCGATGAACCGGCACCTGCCGCCTTCTCGTGGATTCATCCACCTCTTTGCGGGAGTCCACCATGAAATTCGTCCAGACGATCCTCGGCGCGGCCGTCGCCGCCGCCTCGCCGCTCGCCGGCGCGGCAACGTTCACGGTCACGAACCTCAACGACTCGGGCGCGGGCAGCCTGCGCGATGCGATCCAGCAGGCGAACGCCAGCGCGGGCGCCGATACGGTCCGGTTCGGATCGGCCCTCACGGGCACGATCGCGCTTTCGAGCGAGATCCTCGTCAGCGACACGCTGAACCTCGCGGGGCCGGGCGCCGGCCGCATCACGGTCGATGGCAATCTCGCGACGCGCCTCTTCAAGGTCGCCCATGCCTCCGGCAGCGCGATTACGGCGACGTTCTCGGGCCTGACGCTCGCGAACGGCCACGCCCCCGACGAAGGCGGCGCGATCTGGGCGACCGGCGATCATGTCGTCGTCTCGGGCTGCATCTTCGACGGCAACATCGCGAACACGCGCGGCGGCGCGATCTTCACCGCAAGCGCGAACCTGACGATCGACGGCTCGGGCATCTGGAACAGCGAGACCGGCTCGACCGGCGGCGCGATCCTGTTCTCGGCCGGCGATCTCGTGATCACCCGGAGCCTCATCGCCGACAACGCGTCCGAGTTCGGCGGCGGCCTTTCGGCGCTCTCGCCGCGCGTCAACGTGACGATCAGCGACACGACGTTCCGCAACAACTCAGCCGACCACACGGGCGGCGGCATCTGGGCCTCGACCGCGACGTCGTTCAAGGTCTCGCGGAGCGCGTTCGTCGAGAACAGGACCGGCCAGCCGAACGGCGGCGGCATTTATTTCGCCGGCGTGACCGACTTCGGCTCGCCGACGAACATCATCGAGAACACGACGTTCTCGGGCAACGAATCCTTGCACCAGGTCGGCCGCGGCAGCGCGCTCGCGGTCGCGAGCGGCAACATGACGATCCGGAACTCGACCTTCGCGTTCAACAAGACCTCGGCGGGCATGGCGGGCGGCGCCGACGCCGGCGGCGCGCTCTGGGTCGCCGGCGGCGACACGACCGAAGTGAAGCTCCAGAGCGATCTCTTCGCCGGCAACACGCACGGCAGCGAGAACGTGCTGATCGACGTCTACCGCGTCAACGGCGGCTCGCAGAGCACGATCGACGTCTCGAACAGCGCGTTCCAGACGCAGCCGAGCGTCGGAACGCTGAACGGCTCGGTCACGAACACGATGTTCGATACCGATCCCCTCCTCGAGCCGCTCGACGAGAATGCGTTCACGCCGTACCACGCGCTGCCGCAAACGAGCCCGGTCGTCGACCACGGCGCGAACCCCGGCAACCTCGCGACCGACCAGCGCGGCGCACCGCGCGCATCGGCATCGACCGAAGGCGGCCAGGCCGTGACCGACATCGGCGCCTACGAGTACCGCACGGATCGCATCTTCTTCGGCGATTTCGAGGCGCATTGAGTTCGACCGGCGGGGCGTTGGCTGCCCGGCGTGGTGGACGCCGGGTGGCTCTCGCCCCGCCGCTTTTGCGGAGCACCGCCCTCTCCGACGTCATGCCCGCGGAAGCGGGAATCCATTTGCTTCGGCCCCGAAAATGGATGCCCGCTTCCGCGGGCATGACGTCGATGGAGAGCGTCCGTCTAGTCGACGCGCGTCGCGGCTTCGGGCTTCACCGTGTTCCGCCTCGGCCGGTCGAGCTGCCAGAAGATCACCGCCGAAGTCGCCGTGATGAGCCCCATGCAGACGAACGTCGCATGGAACGCCGGCAGCGCGCCCGTCCCGCGCTCGATGTCGAAGAGGCCCGTGAACGTCGCGAGGAGTCCGCTCGCCGACGCGACGCCGAAGCTCGTCGACAGCATCATGACCATCGAGAGCAGGCTGTTGCCGCCGGACGCGAGCTCGCCTTCGAGATCGTTGAGCGTGATCGCGTTCATCGCAGTGAACTGCAGCGAGTTGACGAGCCCGAAGAACGCGAGCTGCACGATGCGCAGCCACGCCGGCTCGTCCGCCGAGATCAGCGCGAAGCTCGCCATCGCGGCGCCGACGAGCAGCGTGTTGCTGACGAGCACGCGGCGATAGCCGAGTTCGCGGATCACCGGCACGATGAGCCGCTTCGACAGCATGCCCGCCAGCGCGACCGGCACCATCTGCATGCCCGATTCGACCGGCGAAAATCCGAGCGCCACCTGGAACAGCAGCGGAATCAGGAAGGGCATGCTTCCGCTGCCGATGCGCGAAAAGAGATTGCCGAGGATGCCGACGCGATAGCTCGGCACGTCGAAGAGCTTCAGCGAGAAGAGCGGCGCCTCGACCTGCGTCGCGTGCAGCCAGTAGGCGACGAAGCTCGCCATGCCGAAGATCATCAGCAGCAGCACGGTCGCATGGCGAAGGCCGAGCTCGGAAAGCCCGTCGAGCGACAGCGAGATCGCGACCATGCTGAACGAGAGCATCAGGTAGCCCGCGATGTCGAAACGCTTCGCGTCGCCGCGCGCGTCCGGCATCAGCAGCAGCGTCGCGACGCCGGCGCCGATGCCGACCGGCAGGTTGATCAGGAAGATCCAGTGCCACGACGCGATCTCGACGAGCCAGCCGCCGAGCGTCGGGCCGATCAGGGGGCCAATGAGGCCCGGCAGCGTCACGAACGTCATCGCACGCAGGAATTCGCCGCGCGGGAACGAACGAAGCACCGCGAGCCGCCCGACCGGCAGCAGCATCGCGCCGCCGATGCCCTGCACCACGCGCGAAGCGACCAGCTGCGCCAGCGTGTGCGAATACGCGCAGAGCAGCGAGCCGAGCGTGAACGTCGCGATCGCGACGAAGAACACGCGCTTCGTGCCGAAGCGGTCGGCAAGCCAGCCCGAGGCCGGAATCAGCATCGCCATCGTCAGCGCGTAGGCGATGACGACCGATTGCATGCGCAACGGGCTCTCGCCGAGCCCGGCCGCCATCGACGGCAGCGCGGTGTTGACGATCGTCGAATCCAGCATCTGCATGAAGACGCCGAGCGCGACGAGCCAGAGCAGCGGGTTGTTGATGCGCTTGCGTGGTGCGGCGTCGGGGGCGGCGGGCATGCGCAGGAGACTATGCGACGGTTGCGGAACGTTGCCTAACGCCGTCGCGCCTTTGCGCGCTTGACCCTGCGCACGCGCATCGCCATTCTCCGCGCCACCTTTCGTCGTTCCCGCGAAGGCGGGAACCGAGCGCCTGAAACTCCAGCCGCCGAAGGCGCTGGGTCCCCGCCTTCGCGGGGACGACGAGGACATGAAGGAATCGCGCACGCATCATGAGCAGTCGCTACAACGCAGCCGACATCGAAGTGCTGTCGGGCCTCGAGCCCGTCAAACGCCGCCCCGGCATGTACACCGACACCTCGCGCCCGAACCATCTCGCGCAGGAAGTCATCGACAACTCGGTCGACGAAGCGCTCTCGGGCCACGCGAGCGAAGTCGACGTCATCGTCCACGCCGACGGCTCGGTCGAGGTCGCCGACGACGGCCGCGGCATGCCGGTC
>DASZYR010000306.1:0-4008 GCA_035545255.1 Rhodanobacteraceae bacterium | reverse complement strand
GCGCAGCACGAGTTCATCGGCGAGCTTGCATTGTCGGGCGAGATCCGCGCCGTGCACGGCGTCCTTCCCGCCGTGCTGCATGCTGCGCGCGCGGGGCGCCGCATCGTCGTCCCGCGCGGCAATGCCGCAGAAGCCGCGCTCGTGGGCGACGCCGACGTGCGCGTGGCCGATTCGCTGCTTGCGGTCTGCGCGCATCTCGCCGGCCGGATCGAGCTCGATCGCGCCGGCTCGATCGCACCGGAATCCGATTCGCTGGAAGCGAGCGCGCCCGATCTTGCCGACGTGCGCGGACAGGCGCAGGCGCGACGCGCGCTCGAGATTGCCGCGGCAGGAGCGCATCACCTGCTTTTCGTCGGCCCGCCGGGCACCGGCAAGACGATGCTCGCCAGCCGGCTCGCCGGCATCCTGCCGCCGTTGGGCGAAGCCGAAGCGTTGGAGCTCGCGGCGATCCGCTCGATCGCGGGCCGCTCGGCCGGCATCGCAAGCTGGAAGTCGCGCGCATTCCGCGCGCCGCACCACACCGCGTCGGCGGTCGCGCTGGTCGGCGGCGGCTCCGAGCCGCGGCCGGGCGAGATTTCGCTCGCGCATCACGGCGTGCTTTTTCTCGACGAGCTGCCGGAGTTCGACCGCCACGTGCTCGAAGTGCTGCGCGAGCCGCTCGAATCGGGCCACATCGCGATTTCGCGCGCGGCACGACAGGCCGAATTCCCTGCGCGCTTCCAGCTCGTCGCGGCGATGAATCCGTGCCCGTGCGGCTATGCGGGCGACGTCTCCGGACGCTGCCGCTGCACGCCGGACGCGATCGCCCGCTATCGCGCGCGCGTCTCGGGTCCATTGCTCGACCGCATCGATCTCAAGCTCGAGATGCCGCGCGTCGCGCAAGCGGAATTGCGCGAAAGCGCGCCCGGCGAGTCGAGCGCGGTCGTGCGATCACGCGTGATTGCCGCGCGCGACCGCCAGCTCGCGCGTGCCGGGAAGCCGAATGCGACGCTCGGCAATCGCGAAACCGAACGCGATTGCGTCCTCGATGCGCGCTCGCAATCGCTGCTCGACCGCGCGATCGAGCGGCTCGGCCTTTCGGCACGCGCCTATCACCGTGTGCTGCGCGTCGCGCGCACGATCGCCGACCTCGCAGGGCGCGAGCGGATCGACATCGACGACGTCTCGGAGTCGATCCAGTACCGGCGGCGCGATCCGGGGTGAGTCGGAATTTCGCGAGCTGCATGTGCGATCATGCCGATCGACGTTTTGCGGCGACAACGATTTCGCACTGAGGTTGCAACGTGAAAGGCCGGTTCCTCCGGATTGCCTTCTTGCCGGCCGCCTTGCTCTGGCTGATGCAAGCGCATGCAGCCATGAGCGCCTATGCCTGCAACGACTGCACGCAAGCGCAATATCGCGCAAAGGCGGCGAGCGCTGCCGAAGAGTACGGCTTCGGCACGGCGCCGTTGCCCTACGCTTACGTCTATGACAAGACGCGGGGTGCGCTTCGCAAGTACTCGGTTTCGCGCAAAGCCGTTTCGGGCGGCTACGAATATGTTCTCGGCGACGTCGCGCCGACCGCATCCGAGCGCGGCCTCTGGAACGAGATACGCGACGCGATCGCGGCGAATGGCGGCAAGTCCGTCTTTCGCGTCGAGCTCGATGCCGCGAACGACCCCGGCATTCCGGATCGCGGAAGCAGCATTTCCGATTTCGCGCAAACCAGCGCCTTCCGGAACGATATCAGCGACTGGCTTACGTCCGGCGCCGATGCACCGGCCGTCGCGCCGACTCGCTTGACGACAGTCGCCCTCGTCCAGTTGTCGCGCATCGTCGTCCTGCACGAAGACCCCGTCTCGATCGAGGCGACGATCCGCACGGTCGATCGTGGGCGGCTGACGTTGTTCTGGACGGCCGGCGAAACGCACTTCGCGGCCATTGCTGCGAGCGATGCGAACGGCGGCGACGTTTCGATCGCCGGCTCCGCGGCTGCGGAGCAGCGGTAGCCCTCTCTTCGCCGCGCGCCGGCCGTCACGGGCGCCGCTATGATGCGATCGCGATGAATGCGATCGATCACACTTACTGGCTGCTCGCCGGCGCCGCGGCGCTGGTGCTGGCCGGCATCGGGTCGAGCCTGATCGCGCGCCGCTTCGGCGCTCCGCTGCTGCTCGTGTTCCTGATCCTCGGCATGCTGGCCGGCGTCGACGGCGTCGTCGGCATCCGCTTCGACGATTACGAGCTGACGTATCGCCTGGGGTCGCTCGCGCTCGCGGTGATTCTGTTCGACGGCGGCTTGCGCACGCGGCGCGAGGCGTTTCGCGGCGTGCTGGCGCCGACGCTGCTGCTCGCGACGCTCGGCGTTCTCGTCACGGCGTCGCTGACCGGCGTCGCGGCGCACTTCGTGCTCGGTCTCGGGCCGATCCAGTCGCTGCTGCTGGGATCGGTCGTCGCGTCGACCGATGCGGCCGCGGTGTTCTTCCTGCTGCGCGCGGGCGGCTTGCAGCTTCGCTCGCGCGTCGGCGCGACGCTCGAGATCGAATCGAGCGCGAACGATCCGGTCGCCGTGCTGCTGACGACGCTGCTTGCGAGCTATCTCGCCGCGCCCGGGCATCTCGGCGGCGGCGAGCTCGCGGCCGAGCTCGCACTCCAGTTCGCGGTCGGCGGCATTGTCGGTCTCGGCGGCGGAGTCATGATCGCGGTGGCGTTGCGCAAGCTGCCGTTGTCGGGCGGGCTCGCGGCGCTCTTCCTCGTCGCCGGCGCGATCTTCGTGTTCGGCGTCGTCGGAACGCTGCACGGCAGCGCGTTCCTTGCCGTGTACATCGCGGGCGTCGTCGTCGGCAACCGCAACGTGCCCGGATTCGCGCAACATCTTTCCGTGCTCGACGCGGGGACGTGGCTCTGCCAGATCGCGATGTTCCTCGTGCTCGGCCTGCTCGTGGCGCCGCATGCGCTCGGCGATCTGCTCTGGCCGGCACTCGGCATCGCGGCGTTCCTGATGCTGGTCGGGCGTCCTGTCGCCGTCGCGCTCTGCCTCGCGCCGTTCCGTTACGGCAAGCGCGAGATCGCGTTCGTCGCCTGGGTCGGCTTGCGCGGCGCGGTCGGCATCTTCCTCGCGTCCATCCCGATGCTGATGCGCCTGCCGAACGCGGCTCTGATCTTCAACGTCGCGTTCATCGTCGTGCTCGTCTCGCTGCTCGTGCAGGGCTGGACGCTCGGGCTCGCGGCGCGTCTTTTCGATGTCGCGCTGCCGCACCGCGACCGCGCCGTGCGGCGCGTGGAGGTCGATCTGCCGGGATCGCTCGAACGCGAGCTCGTCGGCTATCCGGTCGCCGCCGAGGCCGCGATCCTCGGCGAGGCGCCGTTGCCGGGCTGGGCGAAGCTCGCGATGGTCGTGCGCGGCGGCGAGATCCTGATGGCCGACGCTGCCGGCGCGTTCGCGGCCGGCGATTACGTATATCTCCTCGCGCCGCCCGGCCGCGTCTACCGGCTCGACTGGCTGTTCGCTCCGCCCGAGGAAGCGCGCGAGGCCGAGCGCGAGCTGTTCGGCGAGTTCAGCTTCGCCGCGAGCGTCAAGCTCGGCGACGTTGCCGCGTTCTATGCGCTGCCGATCCGCCGGCGCGACGCCGGCCTCACGCTCGGCGAGCATTTCGCGCGGCACTACGAGCACACGGTCGAAGTCGGCGACCGCGTGCGGCTCGGTCCCGTGACGCTGATCGCGCGCGAGCTCGACGAGGATCACGTGGCCAAGGTCGGCCTCAAGATCGAGGGTGTCCGCGGCGTCCTCGCGCTGCGCGCGCAGAGCCCGCGCACGCGGCTCGGCGCCTGGCTCGCGCGCGGCGTGTTCCGCGGCTAGGGACGCTGTCGGGAAACGCGCTTCCCGTTGCGTTTCCGATCGAACGACGCAAGCAGCGCTTGTGCACGTTCTCCGAAATCAATCGCTTGCGCGCCCGGTTTCCGAGCGGGTCATCCGTGGCCTGCTCCGTCGGGGCGTTCCGGACGGACAGCTGCGGGCCGCTCGCGCGACGA
>DASZYR010000305.1:0-3884 GCA_035545255.1 Rhodanobacteraceae bacterium | reverse complement strand
GTGAGGGCAATCCTGGTTCGACGTTCCAAAGCTCATCCGCCTCCGGCACCCGAATTCGCCCGGAGGGGCGAATTCGATCCCGCAAGCGGGAGAAGGGAAAAGCATGCGTTACAACAACCCTTTCGACTTCAGCGCCGCGACGAGCTCGCCGACATCTTTCACCATCACGCCCTTGCTCCGCTTCGCCGGCGGCGCGTAGTGCGTCGTCTTCAGCGAATCGCCCGATTCGACGCCGAGCCCGGCGAGCTGCAGCGTCTCGATCGGCTTCGCCTTCGCCTTCATGATGTCCGGCAGCTTGATGAAACGCGGCTCGTTGAGGCGAAGGTCGGTCGTGATCACGGCCGGAAGATCCACTTCGATCGTTTCGAGGCCCGCGTCGACCTCGCGCGTCACGCGCGCGGTATTGCCGCTCACCTCGACCTTCGACGCGAACGTCGCCTGCGGGCGATCCCAGATCGCGGCGAGCATCTGGCCGGTCTGGTTGCAATCGTCGTCGATCGCCTGTTTGCCCATCAGCACGATGCCGGGCTGTTCCTTCTCGACGAGCTTCAGGAACACGCGCGCCGCCGTCAGCGGCTGGATCGCATCCGTCGCGACCACGTGGATCGCGCGATTCGCGCCCATCGCGAGGCCGTTGCGGATGTGCGCCTGCGCGTCCGCGGGACCGATCGTCGCGACGACGACCTCGCTTGCGACGCCTTTCTCGCGCAGGCGCAGCGCTTCCTCGAGCGCGATGTCGTCGAACGGATTCGCCGACAGCTTCACGCCGTCGGTGACGACGCCGGAGCCGTCCGGCTTGACCTGCACGCGGACGTTGTAGTCGACGACGCGCTTGTAGGCGACCAGGATCTTCATGGTCCTGAAATTCCTCGGGATTCCGCGCGAGGCGCGGTGGGTGCGAAAGACCGCGATTGTACCGGAATGCGCGATGCGATCGAACCATAGGGTGGGCCTCGGCCCACCGACGTTCCGTTACGCGTAAAAAACGGCGGGCCGAGGCCCACCCTATGCGTTTGCGCGCGAGACGATCGCACGAGCGAAGCGTTGCGCCGCTCCCGGCGCATGCGCGAAGAACAGAGAAGGCTCGGTGAGCTCGAGCTCGAGCACCACGGGCGCTCCGGCATCGTCGCGGATCAGGTCGACGCGCGCGTAGAGCAGCGGCTTGGCGAACGGAATCGCGGCGAGCGTCCGCGTCGCGACGTCGATCTCGGCCGCGTCCGGCTCGCGCGGCGTGATGTGCTCGGCCGCGAACAGCGCGCGCGTCGGACCTTCGCCGCGACGCAATAGCGGACCCTTGCGGATCGCATGGCTGAACACGCCGTCGAAAAAGATCAGCGCGGTCTCGCCGCTGACGTCGACGCGGTCGAGGTAAGGCTGCAGCAGCACGCTGCGATTCGCATCGAGCAATCTGCGCGCGTGCTCGACGGCGGCATCGACTTCTCCGCGTGCATGGCGCTGCGCATCGCGCGAACCCGCGCCGACGGCCGGCTTGACGACGAACTCGCGCTGGCAGCATTCGACGAATCGCGACAGCGCCGCGCGCGGATCTTCGCCGGGCTCGACGAACGTGCTCGAAACGATCGGGACGTCGGCGCGCTCGAGATCGGCGAGGTAATGCTTGTCGCTGTTCCAGCGCACGACGGCCGACGGGTTTGCGATGCTCGTGACTTTCGCCGCGCGATCGATCCAGGCGAGGAATTCCGCCGGACGCTCGGTGTAGTCCCACGTCGACCGCAGCAGGGCGAGATCGAAACGCGACCAGTCGACGGCTTCGTCATGCCAGTCGACGACGGGCGCGTCGATGCCGGTTTCGCGCAGGGCCGCGATCAGCGGCGGCAGGTCGTCGTCGAGATCGCGCGCGGCGGCGGCGGTGATCAGCGCGATGCGAGTCATCGATCGATCCTTCCGGATGGGATGGCATCCCGGTCGCGCAGCGTACCCGCGTCGCGGACCTCGCGATAGAAGCGACGCGGCCCTCGCGTTGCGCCCGTGACTTCTGGGAGTGGGTTCCGCGCCGAGGCGGACGGAAACTTCGCGCGGCCGCCGCGCTCGCGGCGGCACGATCACCAGCGCAGGAATCGACGCCATCATGAAGCCACGCCTTTTTGCTGCGGCGACCGTCGCCGCGCTGTCCTTCGCATTCACGCACGCGGTCGCGGCCGATCCCGCGTCCGAGACGACGACGAAAGAAGTCACGAAGAAGGAAACCGAGAAGCCGGCCGAGCTGAAGCCGAAGAGCTCGAAAACCGAAGGCTCGGTGACGGTAGAAGGCAAGCGCGTCGATTACGCGGCCGAGGCCGGCACGATCATCCTGACCGACAAGAAGGACAAGCCGAGCGCGAGCATCTTCTACGCGGCGTACTTCAAGAAGGGCGCCGATCCCGCGAAGCGTCCGCTGATGTTCCTCTACAACGGTGGTCCGGGGTCGTCGACGATCTGGCTGCACATGGGCGCGTTCGGACCAAAACGCGTCGTCACGGCCGACGACGAGCACACGGCGCCGGCGCCGTACGGGCTCGTCAACAACGACTACAGCCTGCTCGACGCCACCGATCTCGTCTTCATCGACGCGCCGGGCGCCGGCTTCTCGACGTTCGCGGACAAGGAGAAGGGGCCGAAGGAATATTTCGGCGTCGATCCCGATGCGAACGCGTTCGCCGATTTCATCGTGAAGTTCCTCTCGCAGCACGGGCGATGGAATTCGCCGAAATATCTCTTCGGCGAAAGCTACGGGACGACGCGCTCGGCGATCCTCGCGAACCTCCTGCAAAGCGATCGAGCAATCGACTTGAACGGCGTCGTGCTGCTCTCGCAGGTGCTGAATCTCGGCATGCTGATCGATTTCCCGGAGATCGACCCCGGCGTCGATCTTTCGTACGAGCTCGCGCTGCCGACGTACGCCGCGACCGCGTGGTATCACAAGAAACTGCCGAACGCGCCCGCCGACCTGCAGACCCTGCTTGCCGAAGTCGAGCGGTTCGCGATGGGCGAGTACGCGCTCGCGCTCGCATCCGGCAACGCGATCGATCCCGCGACGAAGCATGCCGTCGCCGAGAAGCTCGCCTCCTACACCGGACTTCCGGTCGATTACATCGAGCGCGCGAACCTGCGCGTCAACGGCGGCGAGTTCGAGCACACGCTTCAGATCGACAAGGGCCTCACGACCGGCCGTCTCGACTCGCGTTTCTCCGGGCCCGCGATGGACGCGCTGAGCCAGAGCGCCGCGTACGATCCGCAATCGGCCGCGATCTCGTCCGCGTACTACGCCGCCTTCAACGATTACGTGCGCAAGCAGCTCAAGTACGGCCAGGACGACACGTATCATCTCTTCGCCGACGGCGCGTTTCCCGCGTGGAAATTCGAGCACAAGCAACCGAACGGCGCGCCGTTTCCGATTCCGGGATTTCCGAACGTGATCCCGGATCTCGCCGCTGCGCTGAAATACAACCCGAAGCTGCACGTGATGCTGAATTCAGGCTATTACGATCTCGCGACGCCGTTCTACACGGCCGATTACGAGATGAAGCATCTGCCGATTCCGGCCGAGCTGGTGAGTCACATCGAGACGCACTATTACGAGTCGGGGCACATGGTCTATGCGCATCTGCCTTCGTTGAAGGAGTTGCACGACAATGTCTCGACGTTCATAGGGAAGACGGATAACGTCGGGTCTTGATTGCGCTGTTGCTGTTCGAGTTCGTGTTCCTTCACTTGATTGAAATGCTGCGCAAGCGACAGAGCGGTTCCGCTCGCCGGCCGGCGAGCGGGTTACTTCTCTTGCGTGCCCAAGAGAAGTAACCAAGATGAAGGGCACCCGGGCAAGGCGCCCTTCGCGCTGCGCGCAAAGGGTTCGCTACGGGCGGCCGGGGTTCGGCTGACGAGGC
>DASZYR010000304.1:0-7830 GCA_035545255.1 Rhodanobacteraceae bacterium | reverse complement strand
GAGACCTTTCGCGCCGTCGCCTAGCGTGCCGGTGATCGAGACTTCAGCCTTGTCCCAGCCGCTGACCGTGACCGCGCCTTTGATGTTCGACACATCGATGCGCGCGTGTGCGTCGACGCTGCGCGTCTGGCTGATCGGCGTGCCGGCCACGGCTGCGCCGGAAACGGCCAGCAGCAGCGAGCACGAAAGGAGAGTACGTTTCATCGGGGCGTTCCTCATCCGGCTTTTGCACCGAACTGTTCGAGTTTCATGCGCTGCGCGTTGGTACGGTTCAGCAGGCTGACCAAAAAGACGGCATCGGGATGCTGCTCCAGCGCCTGCTGCAATTCGGTATGCGCCGCGTCGAGCACGATGTTCGCGCCGGCGAGGCGAGGATCCTGGCCCGAGCGCAGCGCTTCTTCGCGCGCCTCGCTCGGCGAGATGCGCTCGATGCGGCGCATCATTGCGTAATCGTCGGTAACGGTCGGGCTCGCCGCGTGCTGATGCAGCGCGAAGACGAGCACGCTTCCGGCGATTGCGAGCACGGTGCCTGCCGCGGCCGCGAGCGGAATCCAGCGACGCCGCATCGGGCGCACGGATTCCGTCGGAGACGAAGCGATGCGCGTCGCGATCGCCGGCCAGAGATCGCGCTCGGGCTGCCGCGGCGCATTCATCGCGCGAAGCTGACGCTGGATCTCGAAATCGGTCATGGAGTTTCTCCCAGCATCCTGCGCAGCAATCCGCGCGCGCGATGCAATTGCGCCTTCGACGAGCCGACCGCCATGCCGAGCTCGCGGCCGATCTCCTCGTGCTTCCAGCCTTCCACATCATGCAACACCAGCACCGCGCGCGCCCGCGGCGGCAGCTTCGCGACCGCCTGCTCGAGGTCGGAGCGCTCGCCGGCGCAGAACGGCGTGACCGGATCGCTCGCGGCTTCGAGCACGTCGCTCTCGACCGCGTCCTCGGGATCGCGCGCACGAAGATCCATCAGTGCGACATTGACCGCAAGGCGGTGAAGCCAGGTCGAAAACGCGCTCTCGAAGCGGAAGCTCGCGAGCTTCTGCCAGGCGCGCACGAACGCTTCCTGCGTCAATTCCTCGGCCCGCGCCTCGTTCATGCCGGCGAGCCGCCAGACCGCGCCGTGGACGCGGCCCGAGTGGCGCCGATACAGCTTCTCGAACGCGCCCATGTCGCCCGCGGCCGCGCGCCGGACCAGATCGGCATCCGTATCCGCGGCGGCCTGGGCGGCAGCGGATTCGGACCGGGGCGCTTCCATCATCGGCAGGGGCATGGCAAGGCAGGCGCTCATCTTGCCAGCTTGGATGCCGGTTTGGCGGCCGGGGTTTAGAGCGGAAACCGCGTATCGACGGCTCCGGGTCGCGGACGCGAGGGGAAGCGCAACATCGTTGCGGTCGAATCGAGGCTATCGCATTCGCTCATGCGACTCGCGACAGCTTCCGGACGGCGCGCGCTCAAGCGCGCCGTCCGGCTGATACAGCGCTACTCCGTTATTGATCGCAGAGTCCGTCGAAGCCGCTGGCGAGCAGGCTTTCGTCCTTGTCCGTGGGCTGGTGCTCGAATGCGCCGATGTCCGCAGCCGCTCCTTGCGGACGGGGCATGCTGCGCTGGTCCACGGTGGAATTTCCGGCGTCGCCGCTGTCGATCGCGGGACTGTCGTGACGCAACGCATGCGTACGCGTCACCCCTCCGTTGTCGGCCAGCGGGTCGAGGCGAGGGCAGACGCCTTGCGTACCCGTGAACATGAGGGTCGACGAAACGACGAGATTGTTCGCGCCGTCGACCTGGGTTCCCGGAGCTCCGCCGAGATCGCTGGCTTCGCCGCTGCTGACGTTGTCGGCGACGATCGAGTTCTGCAAGGTCAGTTTCGTGTTGCGCGTGTAGATGCCGCTGGCTGCTGTCGAAAAATTCGCCTTGTTGAAGGCAATCGTGCTGCTGGTTACCGTCAAATCGCCGTTGGTCAAGATCCCGCCATAATAACGGGCCGTGTTGTCGGATACGGTGCTGTTGACGATTGATCCGGTGAGAGTGTTCATGAGCATCAACCCACCGGCGGTCTTGGCTTTGTTGCCGGAGATGGTCGAGCCATCGATAACAACAGTGTCTCCATACACGAGGACACCGCCTCCCGAGGTCATGGTCGATCCGGGGGCCGTTGCCGTGTTGTCGCTGATCGTGCTGGCTTGCGAGAAAAAGCTGCCAACGACATAAGCGCCGCCGCCGTACGTGTGTGAGCTGGCGGAAGTCAGCGCAAAGTTGTCTGAGATCGTGCTATGGAAAAGTATGAGGTCGTGGCCTGTGTAAATGCCGCCGCCCCGTGCGGATATGTTGACGTCGTCGCTCGTGACACTGCAATTCGTCACGACGGAGTTGGCTAGAGATACGTTGCCGAGGGAGCGGATGCATCCGCCCGTAGAAACCCCCTGCTGCGAACCCGTGAACTGACCGTTCGCAATCGTCAAACCGTCGATGTTGAGAGTTCCGGAATTGCTGGTGTGATAAAAGACGCGCGATGCATTGTCCGCGTCGATCGTCAGATTCGCGGCGCCGGGGCCTTTCAGATACAAGTAGTCTTGATTGACGTGGATTGAGCTGCCGGCGAGCGTGATCTTGCTGCACATCATTGGTAACTGCGTGAAATCAATGCTGTCGCCGCTCATCGTCATCATTGTTGGATCCTCAATGATGCGGCGTAACGTTCCGTCGCTTCCGTCGTCGGCGCAACTCGTGACGTGATGCGTCGTGCCCGAGAGGTGTTCGGGCTTGTTGCCGAAGCGCGCCGCCAGCGTATTTCCGATCGCCGGAAACGCGTCGACGCGGGAAATCGCGTGCTGAAGGGGATTGGCTTGCGCTGCGGCCATCGAGAGGCCAAGACCTGTGGCAAGGCCAAGGAAGAGCTGGCGACGCGGGATTTGCCGAATGGAGGCCTTTCGGTCGGACATGGAAATTTTCCTTCTATCAGAAACGGATGTCTGGGGTCGCTTCGATGGGCGAGCAGCTAAAAACGGTGCTGCGTCATTGCAGTACGGAATTCGGCCCACAAGCGGACATTCGCAATCGCAGCCAACCGAACGGATATGCAGGAAGGGCGGCAGTCGGCCGCGGGTCTCTCCCGACGTGATGTAATGCCCGAACCGGATGCCTCTGGAAAACCCTTTCGTGCGAACCAGGACATACCGCCCGCGGCGCCCGACTTCACTGGCCTTTGTTTGCGCATGCATCAGCGTCTGCGTTCTGACGGCGTGCTCGCCGAAGAGCGATTCCGGACGCGCCATCGAGCAGCGCCGAAAGGAAGGCGAGCGTGCGGTGCGCGACATGCGAGCGGCGACGGACGCAACTGCGCGCGGCACCGACCTCATCGGCGACGATCTCGTGGCCGAGGTCGTCGGCAAGACGCTTGTCGACCGCTATGACACGAGGCCCGATGGCGAGGCCGGTTCCTACGTGATGCAGCGTTACTTCGCCGACGGCGGACGCTTCGTGATCGTGGATTCGCCGGCGTTCGAATCGCCGATGGCGAGCGACCGGGATCGCTGGCGCGTGGAGCGCGAGAAATTGTGCATACAGGGGCCGCCGGAACCCGAAAGCTGGAAGTGCTATCGGCTGGCGCGCACGAGCGATGGCGCGCTGCAATGGTTCATCGCGGATTCCGGGAGTCCATACGATGGATTGTTGACGGTGGTGACGCGCGAGATTCTCGAAGGGCCGCCGCCGACGAACACGCGAAGCGGAGAGACGCCTCGCAAGTGAGCGCCGCGGGGTACCGGTCAAGCGCTATCGGATACGCCGCCGCGTCAGGCCTGGATCTCCTCGAACCGGTTCGCCTCGACGTTCTTGCGCACGCGTTCCGGATCCCAGATCCGTCCGTTCATCGCGATGTAGACGCCGTCCGGCAGGCTCTGCACGGCGCCGACCGCGCATCCGATGTTGAACACCGCGTCCGACCCCTTGAACAGCGCTGGATTCAGCGCGCCGGTCAGCACGACGACTTTGCCGGCCACGCCGGCGAGCGCGCGCGCGGTCTCGACCATCGTGTCGGTTCCATGCGTCACGAGCACGTGCCGGTGCGGCTGGCGTTCGATCGCGGCACGGATCGTCCGGCGGTCCGCGTCGGTCATGTGCAGGCTGTCCTTGCGCATCGCCGGCAGCACTTCGAACGTGAACGCGACGCCGAGCGTCTGGAGAATCTCGCCGATCTGCGGATCGCCGATCTGGAACTGCGATTTGTCGTCGAAGTAGATCTTGTCGATCGTGCCGCCGGTGGTGACGATGGTGAGGTGCTGCATGGCATCCGGACGCGGAGGCGCGCATCGCGCGGTGCTCGCATTCTAGCGGGGACCGCGGCCTGCGAGCGTCGCCGCGGAAGCCGCTTCACGCAAGGCGGCCGCCCGGGAGCGATTTCAGCGGCGATCGCCCGGCTCGATCACCTTCGGTGCAGCAGCGTCTTCGCCTGAAAGAGCGTGTCCGGTGCGAGCCGATCGAGGCCGCGACCGACGAAAAGCGCGAGCGCGGCTTCGGCTTCGGGATCGCCGTCGCTCGCGCGTGCGAGCAGCGCGGCCGCCAGCGTGCGCGCCAGCGTCAGCGCGAGTCCGCGCGCGCCGTTCTCGCGAGCATCGCGATCGTCCGCGCGCTCATGCAGCCAGCGCGAGGCGGTCGCGAGCGCGGCGTCGATCGCGCCGGCGTGCGTTTTCGTTTCGCGCAGAAGATCCTCGATCGTGCGGCGCAGCGGATCGATGCCGGTCTTCGCGAGCACGCGCAACGCATCGAGCGCGAGCACGTTCGTCGTGCCTTCCCAGATCGGATAGACCTGCGCGTCGCGCAGCAGCAGCGGGATGCCGGTGTTCTCGATGTAACCCGCGCCGCCGAACGCCTCGCAGGTCTCCGAGGCGATGCGCACGGCGAGCTTGCCGGTCCAGAGTTTCGCGAGCGGCGTCAGAAGGCGCAGCAGCGCGCGTTCGTCTTCGCTTGCCATTCCGCATTCGACGCGCCCCTGCAGCGCGACGACGAAGAAGCCGAGCTCGAACGCCGCCGCGAATTCCGCGTGCAGCGCCGCGAGCGTTGACGCGTGCAGCGGCTGCTCGATCAGCGGCTTGCCGAACGCGATGCGCCGGCGAGCGTAGTCGGTGGCTAGCGCGAGGCAGCGGCGCATCGTCGCAAGCGCGGAGATCGTGTTCCACGCGCGCGTCACGTTCAGCACCGGCGCGATCAGGCGCACGCCGTGCGCGAGCCCGCCCACCGGCTCGGCGATCGCGCCGTCGAGATGGATCTCGGCCGTCGGCAGCTCGCGCGTGCCGAGCTTGTCCTTGAGGCGATCGACGCGGATGCCGTTCCACTTTCCGTTGGACGTGCGCGTTTCCAGATAGAACAGCGCGAGCGCATCGGCGCCTTCGCCGGCATCGTCGGGCCGCGCGAGCGCGAGCGCGATCTCGCCGACGATCGCCGACGTGAACCATTTGCGGCCGTGGAGGCGCCAGCGTCCGTCTGCGCCGCGCCGCGCAACCGTTCCGGTCGGCGAAACGTCGGAGCCTCCGGCCGTCTCCGTCATCCACTGGCCCGAGAGCCAGAGCTGCGACGCGTCGCGCGCAAGCAGATGCGGCAGCGCGCGATCGATCAGCGTCGTGTTCCCGGAGGCTTTCAGCGCGGTTGCGGCGCCGTCGCTCATCGCGAGCGGACACGTGAAGAACTCGCTCGCGACGTGGTAGAGGTAGACGCGCGCGAACTGGTCGATGCGCGCGAACTCCGCGAATCGCGCGTCATGGCCCGCTGCGACGAGGCCGTAACCCGCGGCCATCGCGGGGCCGTCGCGCCACACCGGCGTGAGGTCGATGCGGTCGATGCGCTCGCCCCACGCATCCCATTGCGTCAGCGCCGGTTCCGGACGCGGACGCGATCGCGCGTTGCGCCACGCATCGGCGGCGTGCGCGCCGAGCGCGATCAGATCGGACTCGATCGCCTCACGAACGAGGCCCGGCAACGCACGAACGAGATGCGCGCGCAGCCAGCGATCGTCGGCGTACTGGTTGGCGAGGTCAGGGCCCGCCTGGACGAAATCCATGCGCGATCGACGATACGCGCGCCGCGTCGAGGCGGCAAGCGCGCCCAGGTCGCACGGAGACGAAAACGAAGCGGTGGGAGCTTGATGCGGGCTTTCCCTCTCCCGCGAGCGGGAGAGGGGAAAACCAAAGTGCGACTTCGCGCTACGCGGCGATCGGGAGTTGCGCGTCGATCTGCGCGTGAGCGTCTTCGATTGCTTTCGCCCTCTGCTCCGGACCGAGACCGATGCCTTCGGCGCGCACGAACTCGACGTCGTCGATGCCCATGAACGCGAAGACGTGGCGAAGATACTCTTCCTGAAAGTCGAAATCGGCGCGTCCGCTGTCCTCGCCGTAGAAGCCGCCGCGTGAAGACGCGACGACGATCTTGCGACCGGCTGCGAGGCCTTCGGGGCCGTTCGCCGTGTAGCGGAACGTCTTTCCGGCGACCATGATGCGGTCGATCCATGCCTTCAGCGAACTCGGCACGCCGAAGTTGTACATCGGAGCGCCGATGACGACGATGTCGGCTGCGAGGAACTCGTCGAGCACCGTCTGGCCGGCAACGGCTACGGGGTCAGCCACGTCCGCCACGGGCGTCCAGTGCGGCAAAGGCTTCGCGGCCAGATCGCGGTAGACGATCTCGATGCCGGGGACACGCCGCTTCCACGCGGCGACGATCGCGGCGCTGACCTCGCGCGATACGGAATGCGTGCCGAGCGCGCTCGAATCGATGTGCAGAAGTCTCATGATGGAAATCCCGTTCGCCGGGGTGGTCCGGCGCCGGATCTAATGTGAGCCGTGGACGATCAGTCCGGAAGTCCGCAATAATCGGATAGATCGTTCGCGCAGGAGAACAATCATGAGCCTTCACGACGGCGCTCTCGCGGACCTCAACGACCTGCGCTTCTTCGCGGCGGTCGTCGAGCACGGTGGCTTCTCAGCCGCGGCGCGCGCGCTCGGGGTGCCGAAATCGCGCATCAGCAAGCGCGTCGCGCTGCTCGAGGAGGCGCGCGCGGCGCAGGATGTCGTCGACGAGCTCCGAGCCGAGCCGCGCGGTGTCGTGCGCGTCAGCTGTCCGGTCGCGCTTGCGCAGACGGTCGTCGCGCACGTGCTTCCGGAGTTTCTAGGCAAGTACCCGAAGGTGCAGGTGCGCATCGCCGCGAGCAATCGCCGCGTCGATCTCATCAACGAAGGGTTCGACGTCGCGATCCGCGTGCGCGACAAGCTCGACGCCGACAGCGCGTTCGTGCTGCGTCCTTTCGGCCAGTCGCGCGTGCTGCTGGCGGCGCATCCGAAGTTCCTCGACGAGCACGGCCGTCCGGCGACACCGGCCGATCTCGAGCGCCTGCCGCTGCTTTCGCAGTTCGAGCACGACGGCGCGCAGGTGCTCGAGCTCTTCGGCACGGACGGCACGAAGGTTTCCGTCGAGATGCGCGCGCGACTCGTCTGCGGCGAGTTCGGCGTGCTCTACGAAGCGGCGAAGCGCGGCATGGGCGTCACGGCGCTGCCGGAGTTCGTCTGCGCGCCGGCGATCCTGCGGGGCGAGCTCGAGGTCGTTCTGCCGGACTGGAGCATGCCCGAAGGCATCGCGCATTTCGTCTACGCGACGCGGCGCGGTCTCCTTCCCGCAGTGCGCGCCTTCGTCGATTTCCTCGCCGAACGGCTGCCCGACGCGATGCGCCTCAAGCACGAGCAGTGCATGAAGCGCGACGATCGCGTCGCCTGACGCCCAGATCCTGGGTCCTCGTAGGAGCGGCTTCAGCCGCGATCTTTTTTATGTGCAAATGCGATTCGTGCG
>DASZYR010000303.1:0-2881 GCA_035545255.1 Rhodanobacteraceae bacterium | reverse complement strand
TCCGCCTTCGGCACCTTCTCCCGCAAAGCGGGAGAAGGGAAAGCAGTGCACCAAAATGCCCGAACTCCCCGAAGTCGAAACCACGCGCCGCGGACTCGCTCCGCACCTGATCGGGCGAACCGTCACCGCACTCGACATCCGCCAGCCGCTTCTGCGCTGGCCGATTCCGCGCGCGCTGCGCGAAAAGCTGCCGGGCCAGCGCATCGACGCGATCGAGCGCCGCGCGAAATACCTGCTCGTGCACACGAAGACCGGAAGCGCGCTCCTGCATCTCGGCATGTCCGGCTCGCTGCGCGTCTTGCCGGAATCGACTCCGGTCGGCGCGCACGATCACGTCGACTGGCGCCTCGATTCCCACCGCATTCTGCGCTTCACCGATCCGCGCCGTTTCGGCTCGCAGCTCTGGCAGGCGCCGGGAAAGGTCCACCCGCTGCTCGCGGGCCTCGGTCCCGAGCCGTTGAGCCAGGACTTCGACGGCGATCATCTGTTCGAACGATCGCGCGGACGATCGGCGGCGGTGAAGGTTTTCCTGATGGATCAGTCCGTCGTCGTCGGCGTTGGCAACATCTACGCATCCGAAGCGCTGTTCCACGCCGGCATCCATCCGAAGCGCGCGGCCGGATCGATCTCGCGCGCGCGTTACGCGAAGCTCGCCGAAGAAACGAAGCGCGTGCTCGAATACTCGATCGCGCGCGGCGGCACGACGCTGCGCGATTTCATCAGCCCGGACAGCGAGCCCGGCTATTTCGAGCAGGAATTGTTCGTCTACGGGCGCGAGGGCGAGCCGTGCAAGGTGTGCGGAACGCCGATCAAGGCGATCGTGCTGGGGCAGCGATCGACGTATTTCTGCCCGCGTTGCCAGCGATAGCGCCATCGTTGCCGTCATTCCCGCGAAAGCGGGAAATCCATTTTCGTATCGGGAGAAGGCAACATGGATTCCCGCTTTAGCGGGAATGACGGCAGGCAAAGCGCTGGCGACTTTCAATCCGGCCAGCGGATCGCCAGATGCACGTTGTTGAACTCGGGATCGTCGAGCGACCCCGCGTGATGCGCGCGCATGTTCGACGGCAATCCGTCGATCACGATCTCGCGGCCCTCCTCGACGATCCCGCCCGCTGCCTGGAAACCCGCGAAACGTTCCGCGAGCTGGCCCGCGTGGCCGGCGTACTCGGGCGGCACGTTCCAGATGCCGATGTCCGGCCGCGCGAACTTGCGCATCCCGCGCGTATGGATCCATTGCCGCCGGTACGCGCCTTCGTCTTCGCTCGCGAGAATCGCCACGTGATCGCGCGCGACGAATTCGCCGGATTCGAAGAAGCGCTTGCGCCACTCGTCCGGGTCGAACAGCGAAAGCATCTGCGGATCGACGACCGCCGCACCGCCGAGGTCGACGAGCGCGGTGATCGTGCCGACGAGATCGCGAAGGCCGTCGAGGTCGGCGGGGTCGGCGATCTCGCCGCGCAGCATGAGGCAATCGCGCGTCGCGGTCGCGCGCTCGACGAGAGCCGCGTTCTCGCTCCTGAACAGCTTTCCCATCGTGCCGCCGAGCGGATAGCCGTCCCAGGTCCGGATCGACGCGTGCAGGTAACGCACGACGTCGACGCCGGGCGGAGTGCCGCGCGTGCGGTAGCGCGCGGCGTCGATGCGAAAGTCGTCCGCGAAGTCGCCGAACACGAACCAGAGATGGAGCGCTTTTGCGCCGCTGTCCTGCCATTGCGGGCGCGGCCAGCGCGGCCCGGTCACTGCGTTTCCTCCGGCACGCCGAGCGGCAGGACATCCTGTTGCAGCTCGACCTTGCCCTCGCCCGTCATGATCCGCTTGAACTCCGCGCGGCTGACCGAGACGTAGCGCTCGTTGCCGCCGATTTCGACCTGCGGCCCCGCCGTCACGGCACGCCCTTCGTCGTCGACGCGCACGACCATCGTCGCCTTCTTTCCGGTGTGGCAGATCGTCTTGATCTCGATCAGGTTGTCGGCCCAGGCGAGAAGGTACTGGCTGCCTTCGAACAGCTCGCCGCGGAAATCGGTGCGCAGACCATAGGCGAGCACCGGAATGCCGAGCGCGTCGACGACGTCGGTCAGCTGCCAGGCCTGCGCTTTCGTCAGGAATTGCGCTTCGTCGACGAGCACGCAGCCGAGCTTGCCGCGCGCGGCGACGTCGTCGCGCACGATTGCGAGAAGATCGTCGTCGCGCTCGAAGCGCCGGGCTTCGGCCTTGAGACCGATCCGTGACGCGACGATGCCGAAGCCGCCGCGATCGTCGAGCGCCGGCGTCAGTATCATCGTGCGCATGCCGCGCTCGTGATAGTTGTATGCGCTCTGGAGCAGCGTCGTCGTCTTTCCGGCGTTCATCGCGGAGTAATAGAAGTAGAGCTTGGCCATCGGATCGAATTCGGCAGTGCGTGCAGCTGCCAACAGTACAGAGTTTTGCGCGACGGCGACGGATGACGCGGACGGCGACGGATGACGCGCGAGAGACGGCGCGGCTTTCCCCTCTCCCGCTTGCGGGAGAGGGCAGGGTGAGGGCAATCGGAGTGAGCGCCAGCAATCGGACTTTCTTGGGAGTCGAACCAAACTTGCCCTCACCCTAACCCTCTCCTGCAAGCGGGAGAGGGGACACTGCGCGCATCGTTGTTGTCGCACGCATGCCGCCGGCGTCGGGATTCCGCCGTCAGGCTGTGACGCCGGGCGAAGGGCAGGCACAATGCAACCTCATCTCCGCACCTTCCGATGAGCCTCAATCCGCAACAACGCGCCGCCGTCGAATATTGCGACGGCCCCCTGCTCGTGCTCGCCGGCGCGGGCTCGGGCAAGACGCGCGTGATCGTCGAGAAGATCGCGCACCTGATCCGGCACCGGCATCTTTCGGCGTCGAAGATCGC
>DASZYR010000302.1:0-13259 GCA_035545255.1 Rhodanobacteraceae bacterium | reverse complement strand
AGCGCCGGCGTGAAGCCGAGCGCGAGGAACGCCGAGAACGCCATCGCCATCGCGATCGTGAGCGCGAACTGCTTGTAGATTTCGCCGGCCGTGCCGGTCTGGAGCGCGCTCGGAATGAAGACCGCCGCCAGCACCACCGTGATCGCGACGACCGCGCCGGTGATCTGGCTCATCGCCTTGATCGTCGCCTCGACCGGAGGAAGCTTTTCCTCCGACATGATGCGCTCGACGTTCTCGATGACGACGATCGCGTCGTCGACGACGATGCCGATCGCGAGCACCATGCCGAACAGCGTCAGCTGGTTGATCGTGAAGCCGATGATCGACATGCCGAGGAACGTGCCGAGCAGCGCCACCGGAATCACGAGCGTCGGGATCAGCGTCGCGCGGAAGTTCTGCAGGAAGATCAGCATCACGAGGAAGACGAGGCAGACCGCCTCGCCGAGCGTCTTGACGACTTCGCGGATCGAGGTCTTGACGAACGTCGTCGAGTCGTACGGCGAGAACCAGGTGACGCCGGAAGGGAAGCTCGGCTGGAGCTCGTCCATCTTCGCGCGCACGAGGCCGGCGACCTGCAATGCGTTCGCGCCCGGCAGGAGCTGGATCGCGAACGCGCCGGTCGGCTTGCCGTTCCATTGCGTGTCGAAGCCGTAGTTGAAAGCGCCGAAGCCGACGCGCGCGACATCCTTCAGGCGGACGGTCGTGCCGTCCGGATTCGCGCGCAGGATGATGTTCTCGAACTGCTCGGGCGAGGAGAAGCGGCCTTCGGCCGAAACCGTCGCCGTGAATCCCTGCTCGGGCAGCGAAGGCTGCCCGCCGATCGTGCCGGCCGCGAACTGCACGTTCTGCGCGCGCACCGCGTTCAAGGCGTCGGTTGCCGAAAGCCCGTAGCCGTGCAGCTTGTCCGGGTTCAGCCAGATGTTCATCGCGTATTCGGAGCCGAACTGCTGCGTCGAGCCGACGCCCGGCAGGCGCGAGATCTGGTCGAGCACGCGCGAGCCGACGATGTCGTTCAGCGCGTTTCGGTCGATCGCGGGATTGGTCGAGCGGAGCGCCACGACCATCAGGAAGCCCGCGTTCGCCTTCGCGACGACGACGCCCTGCTGCGTCACCTCGCTCGGCAGGCGCGGCGTCGCGAGCGAGACCTTGTTCTGCACCTGCACCTGCGCGATGTCGGGGTCGGTGCCGGTCTCGAACGTCAGCGTGATGTTCGAACCGCCGCTCGAGCTCGACGTCGATGCGAAATAGAGAAGGTGATCGATGCCGGTCAGCTGCTGCTCGATGACCTGCGTGACGGCTTTCTCGGTCGTCTCGGCGCTCGCTCCGGGATAGCTCGCGCCGACGACGACCTGCGGCGGCACGACGCTCGGATACGATTCGATGCCGAGATTGAAGAGCGCGATCACGCCAGCGAGCACGATCAGGATCGCGATCACCCACGCGAAGATCGGGTGGCCGATGAAGAATCTGGACATGGCGCGGCGGCCCTACGGCTTGCCCGGCTTCGCGGGTGCCGCGCCGTTCGCGCCTTGCGCGGCGGTTCCCGCTCCGGGCGCCGTTCCGGCATCGGGCTTCCACGGCGAAGCCTTCGCGCCGTCTCCGGCCTTGACGCGCTGGATACCCGAAGCGATCACCTGATCGCCCGCCGCGAGACCGCGCGTGACGATCCAGTTGCCGTTGCGCGCGATGTCGATCGTCACGTCCTTGCGCGCCACCTTGCCGTCGGCGCCGACGACGAGCACGTACGCGCCAGCCGCATCGCGTTGCAGCGACGCCTGCGGAATCTCGAATACGTCGTGCTGCTGCCCGAGCGTCGCTTTCAGCGAGACGTACATGCCGGGCAGGAGCGAATGATCCGGATTCGGGATCTGTCCGCGCAGGCTCACCGCGCCGGTCGCGGGATCGACCGTCGTGTCGGAGAAATCGAGCGTGCCGGTCTCGCCGTATTCGGAGCCGTCGGGCAGCGCGAGACGGATCGTCGCCTGGTCGGGCTCGGCCAGCGTCGCGCGGCCGGCCGCCTTGGCACGGCGAAGATCCTCGAGATCGCTGACGCCGAGCGTGAAGTTGACGTAGATCGGATCGATCTGGTCGATCGTCGTCAAGAGCGTCGCCTCGCCCTGGCCGACGAGCGCGCCTTCGGTCACCTGCTGCTTGCCGGCGCGGCCGGCGATCGGCGCGCGCACGCTCGCGTAGCCGAGATTGATCTTCGCGCTCTCGACGTTCGCCTGTGCCTGCTTGACCGCCGCCACCGCGGTGCGCTCGGCCGCTTCGGCGTTGTCGACGTCGGATTTCGAGACGAAGCCTTTGGGCGAGAGCTCGCGCGCGCGTTTCGCGGCGATGTGGTTGTTCGTGTAGGTCGCCTGCGCCTGCGCGAGCGCGGCCTGGCTCGCGTCGAGCGCGGTCTTGAGCGGGGCGGGATCGATCTCGAACAGGAGATCGCCTTCCTTCACGTCGCTGCCCTCGCGGTAGACGCGCTTGACGAGCACGCCGGCCACGCGCGCTCGCACGTCCGAAGAACGGAATGCCGACAGGCGCCCGACGAGATCGCGCGTCAGCGGCGTGCTCTCGGGTTGCACGACGGCGACGCCGACGTCGGGCGGCGGGGGGCTCGGCGCGGCGGCGTCCTTCTTTCCGCAGCCTGAAGCGGCGATCGCGCACGCGAAGGACAACGGCAAGCCGATCCGGCGAATTCGAGGACGGTTCATCGTTGGACTTGTCCTTCAGAGGCAATCGATGAATGCGGTCATGTGCGATGCGACGCGAGCGGGCGCCCGGCCATCCTCGACAAAGAACCGCAAGCAAGCGGAGCAGGCCGGCGCGACTCGAGGGCGCAGGCGCATGGCCTTCGCCCTGCGCGTTCACGCACGTCGCCGAACATACCGGCGGCCCCGTCGAATTGCACGCGCCGGAAGTCGTGGTCCGGCGCTTGGTGCTGTCCGGTGCGTAGCGAACGCAGCCCACCCGTGCCGCCGCGCGCGTCGGCGACGTGTCATCCGCAAGCGCTAGCGTCTTGATTTGTCGGTGTTTGCTGCTGGATTCCCGCTGTCGCAAAGGGGTATCCTTCGCGCCCTGACGCTCTCCCTCAAGAACCTTCGAATGAACGCTCAGACTGCACCGATCGGCACGTCCGCCAAACGCGATGCCGATGCGATCCTGTCCTTGTTGACGGCCCAGCTGAGCGGCGCGCGCCTCGCGGACGCGCAGACCTTCACCGCCGAATTCCTGCGGCGCCTGCCGGCCGAGGATCTTGCCTCGCGCGAGCCCGCGAAATGGGCCGGGATCGTGCTCGCCGCGCTCGAGTTCGCGCGCGAGCGCCGCTCCGGCGTCGCCAAGGTGCGCGTTTTCAATCCGGCCGGCGACGATGCGGCCGAGGCGACGCGCTCGGTCGTCGAGATCGTGACCGACGACATGCCGTTCCTCGTCGACTCGGTCGGCATGCGGCTCGCGCAGGCGGGACTCGCGTTGCACACGGTGATCCATCCGATCTTCCGGGTCACGCGCGATCCCGGCGGCCACCTCCTCACGATCGCGGCCGACGACGGGGCAGGAGGCACCGCGGAATCGATCATGCGTTTCGAGATCGATCGCGTCGCTGGCGCGAGCGAGCTGGAGAAGCTCCGCCAGGGCGTCGCCGCGACGCTCGACGACGTGCGCGCCAGCGTCGCCGACTGGTCGGCGATGCGCGCGAAGATGCTCGCGATCGCCGACGACCTTCCGAAACGCCGCATGCCCGTCGACGCGGACGGCGTCGCCGAGGCGCAGGAGTTCCTGCGCTGGGCCGCGGACGACAACTTCACGTTCCTCGGCTATCGCGAATACGAAGTCGCGAAGTCCGGTGCCGACGAGGTGCTCAAAGCCGTCGGAGGCTCGGGCCTCGGCATCCTGCGCGGCGAGGAGCGCTCGCTCGCGCCGCGCTCGCTGCGCACGCTGGTCGCGAAGGACCTGCCGCAATCGGGCTCGATGGACGCGATCATCCTGACGAAGACGAACGCTCGCGCGAGCGTGCATCGTCCGGGCTACATGGATTACGTCGGCGTGCTCGCGTTCGACGCGAAAGGCGTGCCGGTCTCCGAGCAGCGCTTCCTCGGCCTCTTCACGTCGGCCGCGTACATGCGCCGGCCGCAGGACGTGCCGCTGCTCCGGCGCAAGGTCGAGGCGGTGCTGACGCGTGCCGGGTTCCGCCGCGATTCGCACTCGGGCAAGGCGCTGCGCCACATCCTAGAGACGCTGCCGCGCGACGAGCTGTTCCAGTGCACCGACGACGAGCTTTACCAGACCGCCGTCGGCATCCTCGCCTTGCAGGAGCGCGCGCGCACGCGGCTTTTCGTCCGCCGCGACAAGTACGGGCGCTTCTATTCGTGCCTCGTCTACCTGCCGCGCGATCGCTTCTCGAGCGAAGTGCGCGAGCGCGTCGAATCGACGCTGAAGCGCGCGTTGCACGGCGAGCGCATCGACTCGACGATCCAGGTCGGCGAATCGCCTCTGGCGAACCTCCATCTCGTCGTGCGTCCGAAGCCGGGCGACAAGGCGAGCTACGACACGGCCGAGCTCGAAGGCAGGATCGCGCAGATCGTGCGCAACTGGCACGACGAGCTTCGCGACACGCTGGTGCAGAAGCACGGCGAAGACAAGGGCCTGAAGCTTGCCGCGCGTTTCGGCCGCGCACTGCCGGTCGGCTACATCGAGGAAGTCACGCCGCACGTCGCGGCGGCCGACGTCGAGATGGCGGCCTCGCTGCGCGATGCCGACGACATCCGGCTCAACCTCTACCGCTCGCGCCGCAAGGCCGACACGCTGCACTTCAAGGTGTTCCGTCTCGGCGCGGACATTTCGCTCTCGGACGTGATCCCGCTGCTCGAGAACATGGGTCTCAAGGTTCTGGCCGAGCATCTCTACGAGATCGACGCCGACGGCGGCCGTCTCTACATCCAGGACATCGAGGTGCAGCCCTCGTTGCGCTGCGGATTCGACATCGACGAAGTGCGCGGCCTGTTCCAGACCGCGTTCGAGCGCGTCTGGCGCGGCGTCGCCGAGAACGACGCGTTCAACAAGCTGATCCTCGGCGCGCAGCTCGACTGGCGTCAGGTCGCGGTGCTGCGCGGCTATTGCAAGTACCTGCTCCAGGTCGGCGTGCCGTTCTCGCAGAGCTACGTCGAGGACACGCTGAACCGCTATCCCGCGATCGCGGGCCTTCTCGTCGAGCTCTTCGAAGCGGGCTTCGATCCCGCGCGCGAGAGCATGCCGAAGGCGCAGGTCGAGGCCGCGAAGCGGCGTCTCGCGAAGGAGCTCGAAGCGCTCGTCCCGGAAAGCGCGATCAAGGCGCATCCGAAATTCATCGACGAACTTGCCACGGCGCGCTCGTCGGATCGTCCCGCGCAGATCCAGGCGATCGTCGGCGCGATCAAGGTGCTGCTCGACGAAGTCGCGAGCCTCGACGAGGATCGCATCCTGCGCGCGTATCTCGGCGTCATCGGCGCGACGCTGCGCACGAACTACTACCAGGTCGACAAGCGCGGACCGTCCGGCGACGGCGCGCCGCACGACTACATCAGCTTCAAATTCGACTCCTCGAAGGTGCCCGACCTTCCGAAACCGCGGCCGTATCGCGAGATCTTCGTCTACGGGGCGCGCGTCGAGGGCGTGCACCTGCGCTTCGGACCGGTCGCGCGCGGCGGACTGCGCTGGTCGGATCGCCGCGAGGACTTCCGCACCGAAGTGCTGGGCCTCGTCAAAGCGCAGATGGTCAAGAACACCGTCATCGTGCCGGTCGGTTCGAAGGGCGGCTTCTTCGTCAAGCGTCCGCCCGCGTCCGGCGAGCGCGATGCGGTGCTCGCCGAGGGCGTCGCGTGCTATCGCATGTTCATCAACGGACTTCTCGACATCACGGACAATCTCGTCGAGGGCGAAGTCGCGCATCCCGATCGCGTCGTGCGGCACGATGCCGACGATCCATATCTCGTCGTCGCCGCGGACAAGGGCACCGCGACGTTCTCCGACATCGCGAACGCGGTCAGCGCCGAGCACGGCTTCTGGCTCGGCGACGCGTTCGCGTCGGGCGGCTCGGCCGGCTACGACCACAAGAAGATGGGCATCACCGCGAAGGGCGCGTGGGAGTCCGTCAAGCGCCATTTCCGCGCGCTGAATCGCGACTGCCAGTCGCAGGATTTCACCGTCGTCGGCATCGGCGACATGTCGGGCGACGTGTTCGGCAACGGCATGCTGCTGTCGCGGCATATCCGGCTCGTCGCCGCATTCGACCATCGCCACATCTTCATCGACCCGGAGCCCGATACCGGAAAATCGTTCGTCGAGCGCGAGCGCATGTTCGCGCTGCCGCGCTCGTCGTGGGCCGACTACGACGCGAAGCTGATCTCGAAGGGCGGCGGCGTGTTCGCGCGCACGGCGAAGTCGATTCCGGTCTCGCCCGAAGCCTGCCGCGCGCTCGGCATCGACGAGACGACGTCGTCGATGACGCCGACGGCGCTGATGAACGCGATCCTGAAAGCGCCGGTCGACCTTCTCTGGAACGGCGGCATCGGCACCTACGTCAAGGCCGAGAGCGAGACGAACGCCGACGTCGGCGATCGCGCGAACAACGCGCTGCGCGTCAACGGCCGCGAGCTTCGCGCGAAGATCGTCGGCGAGGGCGGCAACCTTGGTCTCACCCAGAAGGGCCGCATCGAGGCCGCGCTGCACGGCGTGCTGCTCAACACCGACTTCATCGACAACTCGGCGGGCGTCGATACCTCGGATCACGAGGTCAACATCAAGATCCTGCTGAACGATGCGGTCCAGCGCGGCGAAATGACCGTCGCCGAGCGCAACACGCTGCTCGCCGCGATGACCGACGAAGTCGAGCGCCTCGTGCTTTCGGACAATTATCGCCAGAACCAGGCGATCACGGTCATGGAGCACCTCTCCGTGCACCGGCTCGGCTCGAAGGCGCACTTCATCCGCGTGCTCGAAGCCGAAGGCCTGCTCGACCGGCAGATCGAATCGCTGCCGTCCGACGCCGAGCTCGCCGAGCGCAAGGCGAAGCATCAGGGCCTGACGCGGCCGGAGCTTTCGATCCTGCTGTCGTACGCGAAGATCAAGCTCTACCAGCAGCTGCTCGATTCGGACGTGCCGGAAGATCCGTTCCTGTCGAAGGAGCTCGCGCGCTACTTCCCGGTGCCGCTCCAGAAGAAATACGCCGAGCACATGCAGCGCCATCGCCTGCGGCGCGAGATCATCGCGACGGCGGTGACGAACTCGACGGTCAACCGCATGGGCGCAACGTTCACGCTGCGCATGCACGAAGACACCGGCCAGCCGCCCTCCGCGATCGCGAAGGCGTATTCGGCCGTGCGCGAGATCATCGACGCACGCTCGCTCTGGGCCGAGATCGAAGCGCTCGACGGCAAGGTCGACGACGCGGTGCAGGTCGATGCCTTGCTCAAGATCTGGGATCTCCTGCGCAACCTGACGCGCTGGCTCCTGAACCATCGCGGAGTCGCGCTCGATATTGCAAGCCTCGTCGAGCGTTACGCGCCCGGCGTCGCCGAGCTTCGCGCGGCGTTGCCGCGCGTGCTGACCGCGACAGGACGCGCGGATTACGACGTCGACGTCGAGAAGTGGCAGGGCCTGGGCATTCCGGAAACGACAGCCGTGCGCCTTGCGACCGTGCCGGTGCTCGGCGCCGCGCTCGACATCGTCGAGGTCGCGCGTGAAAGCGGGCGGCCGGTCGAGCGCGTCGCGTCGATCTTCTTCGAGCTCGGCCAGGCGCTCGAGATCGATTCGCTGCGCCGGCAGATCGAGAACCTTCCGGTCGAAAGCCGCTGGCACGCGCAGGCGCGCGGCTCGCTGCGCGACGAGCTTGCCGCGCAGCATCGCGCTCTGGTGACGCAGATCCTCGCAAGCGCGCCGCCGGGAGCGCCGAACCGCGTGCAGGCCTGGCTCGATCGCGACGATCCGGCGTTGAAGTTCACGCTCGGCATGATCGCCGAGATCCGTACGCAACCGGTCGACTATCCGATCGCGTCGGTCGCGCTGAGGCGTCTCGCGCAGCTCGTGCAGGCGGGTGCGAAAGTGGCGTGAGCGTCACGACGAAGCGTGGCGGCGGCGCCGTCGCGCTTCGCGACATGTCCAGCTTCGCGATTTCATTCTTGACGTCATGCCCGCGCAAGCGGGCATCCATTTCCGTGCGCGCCGGTTTCATCGCGATGGCCTCAGGCATCGCGTGTGCCGGAAATCCCGATTTCTTGATCCTGCGCGTGATCGCGATATCGATGACGGCGGGGTAGGTTTACCTCCACTCGCCATCCGCCACGGCGATTCTCAATACGCCGGTCACGCTGCGAACGCAGCGCGATACAACTTATATGGAGCACGAAATCGGTCGTGACGACAGTCACGAAATCGACCGTTGCTTCCGCCGCGCGTTCGCGATGACGCTTGCCGCATCGCATTCGGCTCGGGAGGGGGCATGGAGGCGCGCTGCAGGTCTCTCGTTGTGTCTCTTTTCGTCGCGTGCGCGATCTTCGTTTGCGAAGCGCACGCCGACTCGTCGGATTTTCTCGTTCAGAGCTATCTTCCGGCCAATCGTGCCGTCTCTCTGAAGCTTTGCGACTCGGCGGCGTCGAATTACGCGCAGTACGCGCATTTCTTCCATATCGGATTCCTGCCGCTGAGCTGGGCCAGTGGTCATTCGTACAACCCCGCGGCGACTCCACAGGCCGGCGGTCCTGTTTACGGAGACACGACTAACCTCGCTCCAGGTACGTCTTGCCAGGATGTCCTGATCTTCACGTCGGGCGTGCAGGATTCCGACAGCGATGTCATCGACATCGGCTCCTGCTACGACTTCGCTCCGACCGGCGGGTCGAGAACCTGCCTTTCGACGATCGGCTTTTACACGCTGCTGGCATCGATCACTCCGTCGATCAGCCTCAGCCTGTCGTCGATGGGAGTCGGGTCGACTCTGCCGGAGACGGTCACCCTCAATCCGAATTTCGCGACGCTGACGATCGCGGCGTCGTGCACGCAGCAGAGCGGCGCCGTTATCAGTGTCACGCCGCAAGCAGCCGGCAGCAATCTCACGAACGATCTCGGCAAGGCGTTCTTCGACATCCACACGTCGATCGGCGTGCCGGTGCCCGGCCAGACGCCGTCGGGCACCTGCACGTTCTCGGTGCCGCTCGCGACGAACGGTGCGAGCGCGTCGGTGCAAATCCAGGGACAGTTGTTCCAGCCGACGCTTGCGATAAGCCCCGTGAACATCGTGCAGTCCGGCAACACGAGTGTCGTCGCGACGATCTCGCCGGCTTACGCGAACGTAGGCATCAGTGCGTCGTGCAACGCATCCGGCGCCAGCGTGACAGTCGCGCCGTCGACGCAAACGACGAACGCGAGCGGGCACGCGTCGTTCACGGTCAACGCGCAGAACCTCGTCGGCATCGGCAGCACGCCGTCGGCAAGCTGCACGTTCCACGTCGTCGGCGGAACGGGGCAGGCGGGGCTGATGTTCGCGACCGGCAACGCGTGCGCGTTCGGCCTCGCGCCGGCTCCGCCGGCTTGCGGCAACCCGTGACCGGACGCATTCGCGCGTCCGCCTTACGCATCAGAAGGGGATCTTTCATGAAGCAGGCTGTTGCTGCCGCATGCGTGTGGCTCATGCTTTGGAGCGCGTCGGCGTTCGGCACCTGCGCCGACGCGCCGCCAACGCGCGTCTATGGCTATCACCTCGCTGTCACCTACGCGCCGGCTTGCGCGACGCATTTCAAGACGCTCGAGGAGGCCGAGTACGCGATGCGCGCCGACAGCGGAAACTCCGGCGCGGCAGCGGAAGCACTCGCGTTCAGCGTATCCGGCAACGTGTTCTCGAATCCTCTCAATGGCAGCGCGCTTCTCGATTACCGGCCGAACGGCGCGGTTCCCGAAGGAAGCTCCGTGCTGACGGGTCCGCCGTCGTCGGTCACGCCAACGTATTCGGCCTATGTGGCGGGCTGGGCCGCGCTCGTTCCGGCGGCAGGCTGTCCCGCGTCGTGCTCCGGCGGAAGCTGCCCTACGCTCGCCGACGAGGCGGCGCTGGTGCAGTGCGAGTTCGACGCGACCTGGCACGCGCACGCGAACTTCGCATGGACGCGGCAGGGCGCCGCGCAGTCATCCGACGCGATCTCGGGCGGTCCAACTCAGATCAGCGGAGTTGGCCAGCCGTCCGGAACCCTGATCTATCGCCCTGCGTCGAGCGTGGCCGCGGGATGGGGAAGCACGATCAGCATCACAGCCACGCAGGTCGGCGCGCAGCAGCCCGACGCGAGCGCAAGGCGCGCGCCGGACGCGATCGATTCGCAGACTTGGACCTGGAACATCCAGCGCAACGACGCGATCACGTGCCCCGCCGGTGCGACCGTCAGCGGCAACGCGACGTCGACCGCCGACGCCTGCCATTCACCGTATATGAAAGTCGTCGTCTATCCGCCGACGTTCACCGAGACACCGGGCACATGCGCGGTCGGCGATCCGTGCTTCCCTGCGAACGGCAACAACCAGGTGCTGGAGCGCGGCTTCCGCTATGGCGAGATCTCGCTCGATCTCATCTACAACTCGCTGCGGCAGACGCGGCCGTACAGCTACATCGATCGCAACTGGTCGCACTCGCTGGCCAAGCGCGTCATGACCGAATGGTCGACCGACGGTCACATCGGCGGCGCGAACGGAGTCGACAATCCGAATCCGCTTTCCGCGAGCTACGTGATCGTCCAGGACGAAGCCGCGCATCAGGAAGTCTTCGAGGCGTCGCCGCCGGGCAGCGGCGTGTTCCGTTCGACAGCAACACTCGGCAATGTGCTCGTCTATCACGCGGCCTCGGGGAACGCGCCGCACTTCTGGGAGCTCGACCGCGAGGACGGTACGTTCGAGATCTACGATCGCACGGGACGCCTCGCCGAGATCGTCCATCCGGACGATCCGAGGAAGACGCTCGTCTTGTCGTATCTCGGACCGCCGCTGCCGACCGTCTCGTATTTCAGCGCCGCCGACATTCCGACCGACGAGGCGTTCTGGCGGCTCGGCGCCGCGCACGATGGCAGCGGCCGATCGGTCACGTTCCACTATTCCAGCGACCAGTATCTCTGGCTGACCGACGTGATCGCCGACGACGGCGTGACGGTGCTGCTGCATCTAGACTACGACGCCTCGCACCGCTTGCAGAAGCTGACATTCGCGGACCATTCGCAGCGCCAGTATCTCTACAACGAGCCCGGCAACCTCTTCATCGGCGGCTCGGTGCCCGCCGGCGTCGAAGGCTACTGGCTGACCGGCATCCTCGACGAAGCCAACCGGCGCTACGGCACGTTCAAGTACGACGACTGGGGCCGCGTCGTCGCGAGCTGGCATGGCGTCGACGCGGAGAAAGTCACGCTCGCTTATTCGGTCGATGCGATCGACTCGAAAGCGACCGCGACGCTGCCGCTCGGAAATCAGGTCACCTATGCGTATTCGGCGACCGAGCCGTACCGGCACGCGACCGCGAAGACCGACTCGGCCGGTGCGTGGGGCTATCAATACGATCCGTCGACGCATCGCCTGAAGCAGACGACCGATCCGAACGGCAACGTCACCAAGATCGAATACGGACCGGACGGCATCCACGCGACGGCGCGCACCGAAGCGTTCGGCACGCCCGAGCAGCGCCGCATCGAGACCGACTGGGATGCGGTGACACAGCGCATCGCCGCGCGCCGCGTCTACGCGCAACCAAATAACGGCATGGCGACGGTCGAAAGCAAGACGTCGTACACCTACGACGACGCGACGGGACGCATCCTGACGAGGACCGAGACCGGCATCGCGCCGAAGGACGGGCATCGCACGTGGACGTACGGCTATTGCGCATCCACCGACGCCGCTTCCGGCTGCGTCGCGGGTTTGCTGCACACGATCGACGGACCGCAGACGAGCGTCTCGGACGTGACGACGTTCAGGTACTACGCGTCGGACGACCTCTCCGGCTGCGCTGCGGGCCCGGCTGGCGCCTGCCACCGAGCAGGCGATCTGCAATCGATGATCGATGCATTGGGACATGCGACGACGTACGCGAGCTACGACCGATTCGGCCATGCCGCGCGCATCAAGGACACGAACGGTGTCGTCACCGACTTCGCATACACGTCGCGCGGCTGGCTGACCGATCGCATCGTCCGCGCGAGTGCTAACGGGACGCCGTCCGCCGGCGATGCCGCGACGCACATCGAATACGATGCAGCCGGAAACGCCGTCAAGGTCACCGATCCCGACGGTGCGTCGATGAGCTACCAGTATGACGCGGCGCGCCGGCTCGTGAAGATCACCGACAAGCTCGGCAACGCGATCGACTACTGCCCCGGAGGCGCCGGCTCCCCGCAATGCCTCGATGCCGAAGGGCATCGCGTCGTCGAGCAGACGTTCGATCCGCAGCACACGTTGCGGCGAAGCTTGAGCCGAGTCTACGACGCGCTTGGTCGACTCGTCATCGAGAAGGACGGCTTCGATCACGCGATCCGCGATTTCTCATCCGTCGGCGTGCCCGCTGGCTACGACGCCAACGGCAATCCGGCGCACTGGAAGGACGGAAACGGCGTCGAGACCGTGCAGCAGTACGACGCGCTCGATCGCCTGCGCTCGATGATCCAGGATTACGGCAGCAAGAGCGCCGGGACCGCGCACGCGACGACGTCGTACGACTACGACGCGCGCGGCGATCTCGTCGCTGTCACGGATCCCGACGGCATCACGACAAGTTATACGTACGATCCGTTCGCCGAGGTCCGGTCGCAGACCAGCGCAGATACCGGCGTCACGGCGTATTCGTACGACCCCGCCGGAAACCGCAAGTCGCAGCTCGACGCGAACGGCGTGACCGCATTCTACGGGCACGACGTGCTGAATCGGCTCGTCGGCATCACGTATCCGACAGCGACGCTCAATGTGACTTTCTTCTACGACCAGCCCAACGCGACGACCGGTTGCGCGGCGTCATACCCGCTCGGCCGCCTGACGCGTATGACGGATCATTCCGGCTCGACGACATACTGCTACGACCAGCGCGGCAACGTGATCCGCAAGACGCAGATCACGAGCGGCGTGACGGCGATGACGAGCGCGACATACACGCCCGGCGATCGGCTCGCGACGCTGACATATCCGAGCGGAGCGGTCGTCAGCTACGTCCGCGACGGAGCGGGGCGCGTCGTCTCGGTGCAGTGGCGCGCGTCGGCGAACGCGAATCCGGTGACGCTGGT
>DASZYR010000301.1:0-2055 GCA_035545255.1 Rhodanobacteraceae bacterium | reverse complement strand
GATGAGCTTGTTGCCCTTGCCCTTGTCGAGCTCGGGGAGATCGGCGACCGAGAACATCAGCAGATGCCCCGCAGTCGTCACGACGACGACGCGATCGCGCGCGGAATCCGCGACGATCGCCGGCTGGAGAATGCGCGCGTCCTTGTCGACCGACATCAGCTGCTTGCCCGCCTTCTTGTTCGCGAGCAGCGCCTCGAAGCGCGTCACGAAACCGTAGCCGCGGTCGGATGCGATCACGAGCTTCGCCGCGGGATCGGCGATCGCCACCGCATCGAAGCGCGCGCCCGCGGGCGGCGTGAAGCGACCGGTCAGCGGCTCGCCGTTGCCGCGCGCCGACGGCAGCGTGTGCGCGGGCGTCGAATAGCTGCGGCCGGTCGAGTCGATGAATGCGGCCTGCTGCGTCGTCCGTCCCGGCGCCGCGGCGAGGAACTTGTCGCCTTCGCGGTAGCCGAGCTCGCTCGCGTCGATGTCGTGGCCTTTCGCGGCGCGCACCCAGCCCTTCGCCGAAAGCACGACCGTGATCGGCTCGCTCGCGACGAGCTGCGTCTCGTCGAGCGCCTGCGCGGCCTCGCGCTCGACGAGCGGCGAGCGGCGCGCGTCGCCGTATTTCTTCGCGTCCTCGCGGAGCTCTTCCTTGATCAGCGTCTTGAGGCGCGCCTTCGATTTCAGGATCACGTCGATGCGCGCGCGCTCTTCTTCCAGCGTGTCGCGCTCGGCGTTGATCTTCATCTCCTCGAGCCGCGCGAGCTGCCGAAGGCGCGTTTCGAGGATGTAATCGGTCTGCTCCTCCGAGAGCTTGAACCGCTTCATGAGCACCGGCTTCGGCTCTTCCTCGGTGCGGACGATGCGAATCACCTCGTCGAGATTGAGATACGCGATGCGCAGCCCTTCGAGCAGATGCAATCGACGCTCGACCTTTTCGAGCCGATGCGAAAGGCGCTTCGTGACCGTGTCCTGGCGGAAGCGGATCCATTCGGTCAGCGCCTGCTTCAGGTTCTTGACCTGCGGCTTGCCGTCGAGGCCGATCATGTTGAGATTGACGCGGTAGCTCTTCTCGAGATCGGTTGTCGCGAAGAGGTGCGTCATCATCTCGTCGACGTCGACGCGGTTCGAGCGCGGCATCAGCACGAGCCGCACCGGATTTGCGTGATCCGATTCGTCGGTGTACATCTCGAGCATCGGCAGCTTTTTCGCTCGCGCGAGCGCATCTATCTGCTGCAGCACCTTCGACGGTGACACCTGGTGCGGCAGCGCCGTGATGACGACGTTGCCGTCCTCCTTTTTGTAGATCGCGCGGCAGCGCACCGAGCCGTTGCCGGTCGCGTACATCGCGGCGAGTTCCGGCTTCGGCGTGATGATCTCGGCTTCGGTCGGGAAATCCGGGCCTTTCACGTGCTCGCAAAGCTCGGCGATGCTCGCCGACGGCTCGTCGATGAGATGGATCGTCGCGGCCGCGATCTCGCGCAGGTTGTGCGGCGGGATGTCGGTTGCCATGCCGACCGCGATGCCGGTCGAGCCGTTGAGGAACACGTGCGGCACGCGCGCGGGAAGCCAGGCAGGTTCCTGCTGCGTGCCGTCGTAGTTCGGCGTGAAGTCGACCGTGCCCTGGCCGAGCTCGGAGAGCAGGAGCTCCGCGACCGGCGTGAGCTTCGACTCGGTGTAGCGCATCGCCGCGAACGACTTCGCATCCTCGATCGAGCCGAAGTTGCCCTGGCCGTCGATCAGCGGATAGCGGTACGAGAATGGCTGCGCCATGAGCACGAGCGCTTCGTAGCACGCGCTGTCGCCGTGCGGGTGGTACTTGCCGAGCACTTCGCCGACCGTGAGCGCGGACTTGCGGTGCTTCGCGTTCGCGGCGAGGCCGAGATCGCTCATCGCATAGATGATGCGGCGCTGGACGGGCTTCAGGCCGTCGCCGATGAACGGCAGCGCGCGGTCGAGCACGACGTACATCGAGTAATCGAGGTAGGCGCGCTCGGCGTATTCCTTGAGCGGGATCTGTTCGTAATTCGATTGCAGGTTCATCGCAGCGTCCGGCGCGAGCGCGCTCTGCGC
>DASZYR010000300.1:0-11190 GCA_035545255.1 Rhodanobacteraceae bacterium | reverse complement strand
CTCGCCTTCGCGACAGAGGCGCTCGAAGATCCCGCGCCGCGTCGGATCGGCGAGCGTGCCGAACAGGATGTCGTGGACGTTGGTCATAGCGTAAACATAACCGATAAGCTATGGATTAGATATAACCATGAAGGAATATATCGAGTCAAGTGACCTGTTCGCACAGGCTTTGCCGATATGAGGAGGCCGTGGCCACCAAAATGATTCGCTGCTAGGTTATGGATCGCGCTATCCTGCCCAGCAGAGGAACCGCGTTCTGATGCGCGATGGAGCCAAACGCGACGCGGGGCGCATTCCTGGTTCCTGCTCGCAACGTAACGCGCCTGCGATCGATTCATAACGTGGAACGACACGAACGCTCATCGAACACAAACCGAAATGCGTATCGCGCGAAGCCGATCGGCCCGATGCTCGGCGGTTGCCGAATCGCGGCGCCTGCCGGGAAACGTTCATGAACACGCCAAACTCGCCGAAATCCCGCGTCGCGCACGCCGCGTTCGCGCTGATCGCGTTCCCCTGCGCACTTGCGAGCGTCCCCGCACGCGCGCGAACGCCGATATTTCATCAGGCGCCGCTGCATTCGCCGGCGCAGGCGCTCGACTGGCCCGAGCAGAAAGTCGTCGCAAGCAACGGCCAGCCCCACGACGCGTTCGGCCAGTCGATCGCGCTCGCCGGCACGACGGCGCTGATCGGCGCGGTCGACGTCAACGGCTGGGAAGGCGCGGTCTACGTCTTCACGCAGAACGACGGCGTCTGGACCGAAGGCCAGCAGTTCATGGCCGACGACGGCACGCCCGGCGATCAGGCGACGTTCGGCACGGCGATCATGATCGACGGCGACACGGCCGTCATCGGCGCGCTCGGCGCGACCGTGAACGGCCACGCGAACCAGGGCGCTGCCTACGTGTTCGCGCGCACCGGCGGCGTCTGGAATCAGGTCGCGAAGCTCGTCGCCGACGACGGCGACGAGAACAACTATTTCGGGCAGGCTGCGGCGATCTCCGGCGACAACATCGTCGTCGGCGCCTACGGCGCGAGCGTCGACGGCAATGCGCTGCAAGGCGCGGCTTATGTCTATTCGAACATCGGCGGAACGTGGACGTTCGTCAAGAAGCTCGTCGCGGACGACGCCGTCGGCGGCGAGTTCTTCGGACGATCGGTCGCGATGTCCGGAACGCGCGCGATCGTCGGCGCGCCGTACGCCGGCGTCGACGGGACGCCGGCGCGCGGCGCCGTCTACGTCTTCGACGGATCGACGGCGGATTGGACGCAAACCGCAAAGCTCGTCGCCGACTCGGGCGATCCCGGCGACGCGTTCGGTTTCTCGCTCGCCGCGACGCCGACGCACATCGCCGTCGGCGCGAACGGCAGCAACGGCGCGAAAGGCGGCGCGTTCGTGTTCGCCGACGACGGCGGCGAATGGCAGCAAGTCGCGCGGCTCGTCGCGGACGATGGCGTCGCAGGCGACGATGCCGGCTACGGGATCGCGATCGACGGCACGACCGTGATCGTCGGCGCCGACCGCGCGCAGATCGGCGCAGCGACGCAGCAGGGCGCCGCTTACGTGTTCTCGCAATCGGGCGACGGCTGGCCGGAGATCGAGAAGCTCGTCGCGAGCGACAGCCAGACCGACATGTTCTACGGCGGATTCGTCGCATTGACGGATACGACCGCGCTCGTCGGCGTGCCTTACGCGACCGTCGACGGTGACGCCGTGCGCGGAGCCGCGTATTTTTATCAGCGCGGCGATGTCGTCACGGATCGGATCTTCGCCGACGGATTCGACGCGGCGCCATAACCATACGCAGCATGCATTTCCCCTCTCCCGCTTGCGGGAGAGGGCAGGGTGAGGGCGTTCGGAGTGGGGCGTTGAACCCGCTTGCCCTCACCCCAACCCTCTCCCGCGGAGCGGGAGAGGGGGAACAACAGCGAGCGGGATTGGTCAGCGCTGTCTCAGGTGGCGAGTGACGCGTTGTCGATCACGAATCGATACTTCACGTCGCTCTTCTGCATCCGGTCGTACGCCTCGTCGATCTTCTGGATCGGAATCATCTCGATCTCCGAGACGATGCCGCGCTCGGCGCAGAAATCGAGCATCTCCTGAGTCTCGGCGAGGCCGCCGATCAGCGATCCCGCGATCGCGCGGCGCTTGAAGATCAGCGGGCCGATGTTCGGGCTCGGGTGCGCGTGCTCGGGCACGCCGACGAGGCAGAGCGTGCCGTCGCGCTTCAGCAATGTCGTGAACGCATCGAGATCGTGGCTCGCGGCGACCGTATCGAGGATGAAGTCGAAGCTGTTCGCGTGCTTCTTCATCTCGGCGGCGTTCTTCGAGACGACGACTTCGTCGGCGCCGAGCGCGAGCGCGTCCTTGCGTTTTCCTTCCGACGTCGTGAATGCGACGGTGTGCGCGCCCATCGCGTGCGCGAGCTTGATGCCCATGTGACCGAGCCCGCCGATGCCGACGATTCCGACCTTCTTGCCGGGCCCGGCGTTCCAATGGCGCAGCGGCGAATACGTCGTGATACCGGCGCAAAGGAGCGGCGCCACGGCCGCGAGCTCGGATTCGGGATGGCGGATCTTCAGCACGAACTTCTCGTCGACGACGATCCGATCGGAATAGCCGCCGAGCGTATGGCCGGGCGGATCGGCGATCGTGCTGTTGTACGTCGCGACGAAACCGTTCTCGCAATACTGCTCGAGATCGGCCGCGCACGCATCGCAATGCTGGCAGCTGCCGACGAGGCAGCCGACGCCGACCGTGTCGCCGACCTTGAACTTCGTGACGCCGCCGCCGACCGCGGAAACCTTGCCGACGATTTCGTGTCCCGGCACGCAGGGATAGATCGTGCCGGCCCATTCCGAGCGCACGGTGTGCAGATCGGAATGGCAGACGCCGCAATACGCGATCTCGATCTGCACGTCGCGCGCGCCGGGTTTGCGTCGCTCGATGGCGATCGGCTCGAGCGGCTTGCTGGCGGCGTGGGCGCCATAGGCTTTCGTGGGCATAAAGGCTCCTTGCGGTCCGGTGGCGATCGAGCTCTCTGTTCTGTTGGCGATCGTGTAGTGATTCAAGGCTCCTGCTTTCCCCTCTCCCGCTTGCGGGAGAGGGCAGCTCTCACCCCAGCCCTCTCCCGCGAAGCGAGAGAGGGGGAAAAGCGCAAGCAATGCACCGAAACGGCGCGGACACTACACTGGCGCTGCCACGCCAGCGGAGCCCGCGATGCGCAATCTCGACTTCACCAACTGGCACGCTCTGCTGCTCTCGCTGTTCGGTCTGGCTCTCGTCACGCTGATCGGCGTCGGGCTCCGGCTCGTCGCGATGCAGGCGATCCAGCAACGTCGCGAGCGCGAGAACCGGCAGATCAACGAGCGGCTGCGCATGCTGATCGCGGCCTACAAGACGCTCGGCGGCTCGTTCACGGGCAATCTCGCGGTCGATCCGACGCATCTTCGCGATCTGCGGCGCCGCGGCGAGAGCGCGGTCGAAGCGACGACGGAGATCTCGGCGGATGCGGTCGAGTCGGCAATCTCGGAGGCGGATGACGAATCTTCCGGCAGCGATCGCGCGCGGCGCGTGCGCGACGCCGTCGAGGCCGCGCTTTCGGACATCATTCTTCTCGGCACCGAAGATCAGGTGCGTCTCGCCGCGAACGCCGCGGCCGAGCTCGTCGCGGGACGCCACGTGCACACGCACGAACTCGTCGTCTCGCTGCGCGATTTCATTCGCGGCGTGCTCGATCTCGAAGCGGTTCCGGGCGATCTGCCGATTCCGAAGCAGGGTCCGACGCGGCCGGCTTCGTCATCGTCGCGCGGCGGCAAGGGCGGCGGCGAAGGCGCGGGTCGCGACGGCGGCGGCAGATCCGGCGGACGCGGCGGCGGAGGCGGCATGGGCATGGGCGCCGGCATGGGACTCGGGATCGGCGGCGGGCTCGCGATCGGCGAGGACGATTCGTCGCATCATCAATAGGCGCGTCGGCGCATGACTCGCTCGCCGCACGAAAGCCGCGCGAAAGGTTCGCGCCCTTAAGGTCCGATCCGGCCGCTTCCCACGGCCGTTACAACGTATGCCGAAAGTTGGGCTCGCATTCCACGCAAACCTCGGCTAGCGTTGTCTCCATTACGTTATACCATCTCAACCGCGCTGCTCCGGCGGCGCGCGCCGCGAGGCACGACTCGATGAGAAGGAAACGGCTTTGGCTGGCCGTCTTGGCGACGTTTGCAGGTCCGGCATTCGCTGCGGCTCCCGTGCAAAGCGCGACATCCTTGCAGGCGCTCGACGCGCGCGTCCGCGCGCTCGAAACCGAAGCGCAGCAGCTTCGCGAACAGGCGGCGCAGGCACTTTCCGAAGCGAGCGCGGCACGCGCCGCGCTCGAGCAGATGAAGGCAGCGCAGGCCTCGGCGCCGGCGGTCGCCGCACCGGCTTCGTCGGAAGCCGCGGTCGCTGCCGTGTCGGCTCCCGTTTCAGCCGCGGCACCGTCGGGAGGCGCGAACGGCAACGCGTTCAATCCGGCGATCGCGGTGATCCTCAACGGCAATTACGCGCATCACTCGGAAAATCCCGATCGCTACGTTCGCGCGGGCTTTCCGGTCGTGCCGGATACGGGTCCAGGTCCGCAGGGCCTTTCGCTCGGCGAGAGCGAGATCTCGTTCGCCGCGAACGTCGACGACAAGTTCTACGGACAGTTCACGGTTTCGTATCACGACGACAACGGCGACGTCGGTGCCGAGATCGAAGAAGCGTACATCGACACGCTGACGCTGCCGGACGGATTCAACCTGCGTGCCGGACGCTTCTTCTCGAACATCGGCTATCTCAACAGCCACCACACGCACACGGACAACTTCGTCGACCGTCCGCTCGCGTATCAGGCGTTTCTCGGAAACCAGTACGGCGACGACGGCGCGCAGGTGCGCTGGGTCGCGCCGACCGAAACGTATCTCGAAATCGGCGGCGAGGCGTTTCGCGGAGAGAACTATCCCAGCGGCGGCGCGAACCACGACGGCGTCGGCGCATGGACGCTGTTCGCGCACGCGGGCGGCGACGTCGGCATCGAGAATTCCTGGCTCGCGGGCCTCTCGATGCTGAAGACGCGCGCTACGAACGCCGACGACGGCTTCACCGGCGACTCGACGCTCTATCTCGCCGACGGCACCTGGAAATGGGCGCCGAACGGCAACACGAAGGACGGCGGCCTCACGTTGCGCAGCGAGCTTTTCTTCGACAAGCGCGACGGCATCTACGCGCAACCGAACGAGGTCTACACCGATCCGCTCGATCCCCTGACCGCGCCGTGGGTCGGCGATCGGCGCGGCGCGTATCTCGAAGCGGTGTATCGCTTGAATCGCACGTGGGACGTCGGTTATCGCTACGACAAGCTCTGGTCGTCGGCTTCCGCGCCGTTCGTCAGCGACTTCGACCCGAATCGGCACAGCATCGAGGCGACGTGGCGCAACAGCGAGTTCAGCTTCTTCCGGCTCCAGTACAGCCGCGACGAGCCCGAGCGCAACGTCGTCGACAACGCGTGGTACCTGCAATACGACGTCGCGCTCGGCGCGCACGGCGCGCACAAATTTTGAAGAGCGTGAACCTCTGCCGTCGTCCTGCCCGCGAAAGCGGGCATCCATTTTCATTCACGAATCGACGAAGCAAACATGGATTCCCGCTTTCGCGGGAATGACGGCAGAAGAGGCCGCACGGGACAAACGAGACGAATCAAGATGAACAAATTTGCATTGCTGCTCGCTGGCTTCGGTGTTGCGTTCTGCGCACGCGACGCCCATGCGCTCGACGTCTTCGCCTGCGAACCCGAATGGGGCTCGCTGATCCACGAGCTCGCCGGCGACAAGATCGACGTCGACGTCGGCACGAACGCATTGCAGGACGTGCACGTCATCGAGGCAAAACCGAGCCTCATCGCGAAGGTGCGGCGCGCCGATCTCGTCGTCTGCACCGGCGCCGAGCTCGAGGTCGGCTGGCTGCCGCAGCTGATCCGCCAGGCCGGCAATCCGAAAGTGCAGTCAGGCCCCGGCTACTTCATGGCGGCCGACCAGATCACGACGCTCGAGAAGCCGACCGCGCTCGACCGCTCGATGGGCGACATCCATCCCGACGGCAATCCGCATTTCCAGATGGATCCGTATCGCATCCTCGCAATCGCGAAAGCGCTCGATGCGAGATTGGCGCAGCTCGATCCCGCGAACGCGACGACGTACCAGCAGAACCTCGCGACATTCACGACGAAGTGGAACGATGCGATCAAGCGCTGGGAAGCGAAGGCCGCGCCGCTCAAGGGACGCAAGGTCGTCGTGCATCATCTTTCGTGGATCTACCTCGACACGTGGCTCGGCATGGAGCAGATCGGCGCGCTGGAGCCCAAGCCCGGCGTGCCGCCGACGAGCGCGCATCTCGCGAGCCTCGTCGACATCACGAAGAACTCGCACACGCTCGCGATCCTGCGCGCCGCGTATCAGGATCCGAAACCCGGCGACTGGCTCAGCGAGCACACCGGCGTTCCGGCGGTGACGCTGCCCTTCACGGTCGGTGGCGACGCCGAATCGAAGGATCTCTTCGGTCTCTTCGATTCGACGATCGACAAGCTCGTCGCGGTGGCGAAATGACGTTCGAAGGCCTTGAGCTCTCGATCCTCGGGCCCGCGTGCATCGCCGGTCTGCTCGTGCTCGCGACGCACGTGCCGCTCGGCCAGCAGGTGCTCGCGCGCGGCATCATCTTCATCGACCTCGCGATCGCGCAGGTCGCCGCGCTCGGCGTGATCCTCGCGCAGGCGATGGGCGTCGACGAGCACGGCTACGGCGTCGAGATCGCGGCCGCGATCGCGGCGCTCGTCGGCGGCGCGTTGCTGACGTGGACCGATCGCAAATGGCCCGAATTCCAGGAGCCGATCATCGGCACGCTGTTCGTGCTCGCGGCGACCGGCGCGCTGCTCTTGCTCGCGAACAATCCGCACGGCGGCGAGCATCTCAAGGATCTGCTCGTCGGGCAGATCCTGTGGGTCAGCGCGAGCCAGCTCGTGCCGGTCGCGATCCTCTCGGCGATCCTGCTCGCCGCGATGTGGATCTGGCGCGCGAAGCTCTCCGGGATCCTGTTCTACGGAATCTTCGCGCTCGCGATCACGGCGTCGGTGCAGCTCGTCGGCGTCTATCTCGTGTTCGCGAGCCTGATCGTGCCGGCGCTCGCGACGACGGGCATCGAAGGCGCGCGCCGGCGTCTCGCCTGGGCGTATGCGACAGGCATCGCGGGCTATGTCAGCGGACTGGTGCTCTCGGCGATCTTCGACCTGCCGAGCGGCGCGATGATCGTGTGGACGCTCGTCGCGTGCGGGATCGTCGCGCGGATCGTGTTTTCCGGCGCCGGTGCGGCGTCGACCAGGAGGGCGGCCGCCTAGCGGAGCGAGGCGGTCGGACGGTCGGGCGACGTCTTTCTTCCGCGGCGGAATCCCGGCGGCTCTTCCACGCGTTGCCGTATGATCGCGCATCCGCTGCTCGACGGCGTGCGCGTGTGGTCGGGCGCTGGCGCTCGTGGCGAGGATTCGATGCCGCCAGGCGCGGCCGAGTGTCGTTGCGGGCTTCGGGGGCCAGTATCGATCCGCGCATTCAAACGGGAGGAACTGCCATGTTTCGCATGATTGCCGTCTGCCTCACGCTTCTGTTTGCCGGGACGCTCGCGGCCGCGCCCGCTCCGATCCAGGATCACGACGCCAGGGTCGGCGACGTCGAGCTTCACTACCTCCAGGCGGGATCCGGCAACGCCACGCCGGTGATCCTGCTCCACGGGTTCGCGCAGACGAGTCACATGTGGCTGCCGCTGATTCCGAAGATCGACGGCGACCGCGAGGTCGTAGCCGTCGACCTGCGCGGTGCGGGCGATTCGTCGAAGCCCGCCGGCGGCTACGACAAGAAAACGATGGCCGAGGACATCCACGCGCTCGCGAAATCGCTCGGTTTCAGGAAGGTGATTCTCGTCGGCCACGACATCGGCCTCATGGTCGCCTACGCATACGCAGCGCAACATCCCGACGAAGTCGAGCGCATCGCGCTCATGGATGCGTTCCTGCCGGGCGTCGGGGACACGTCGGGCATCTTCCTGCTGCGCGACAAGTGGCATTTCAACTTCTATGGCGAAACCCCGCTGAAGCTCGTCCACGGGCGAGAGCGCGTCTATCTCGAGCATTTCTGGAACGACTTCGCGGCGGACCGCGATCATTCGGTGTCCGAGGCCGATCGCGTCGTCTATGCGGCGGAGTACGCGAAGCCCGACGGCATGCGCGCGACGATGGACTACTTCCGCGCGTTCGATCAGGACAACAAGGACTTCGCCGCGATGGCGAAGACGAAGCTGACGATGCCGATGCTCGTGCTGAGCGGCGAGAAATCCGGCGGTGATTTCCTGATCAACCAGGGCCGCATGGTCGACACGAACGTCAAGGGCGTGATCATCAAGGGCTCGGGTCACTGGCTCATCGACGAGGCACCCGAACAGACGATGTCGGAGCTCGTCGCGTTCATCGAACAGCCTGCGGCGTGACTAACGCATCGCTAACCTTTGCGAAGAGGCTCGGCCGGTAGACTCGCGCGTTTCCGCCGGGAGCCTCTTCATGAATGCGATCGTCGTTGCGTCGATTCTCGTCCTGCAATCCGCTGCGTCAGCCGGACCGTCCGTTGCGCCGAAGGTCGATCCCGCGCTCGCGGCGTATGCGAAGCCGGACGAACTCGTCGACGTCGGCGGACGCAAGCTGGATCTCCGGTGCAGCGGCAAAGGAACGCCGGTCGTGCTGCTCGAAGCGGGTGCGATGAGCGATTCGATCACGTGGCGCGCGGTGCAGCCGCTCGTCGCGAAGGAAACGAGGGTCTGTTCGTATGATCGCGCCGGATACGGGTTCAGCGACGGCGGCCCGCTGCCGCGCGACGTCGATGCGGACGCCGCGGATCTTCATGCGTTGATCGACGCCGCGAAGATTCCGAAGCCGGTGATCCTCGTCGGACACTCGCTCGGCACGAACATCGTGCGCCGGTTCGCGGACAAGCACGCGAGCGACGTCGCCGGCATCGTGCTCGTCGATCCGCCGCCGCAGCACACGAGCGAGTTTTCGGCCGAGTGGATCAAGGCCGACAACGCCGGCGCCGAGCAGCGCATCGCGTTCGCGAGCGCGTGCGCGAAAGCGGCCGGCGAAGGCAAGCTCGACAAACCCGAAGGTCCGCTCGCGCAGTGCATCCGCGCGCCGGATCCGCGTTATCCGGATGCGCTCAACGCCGCGATCCGCGCGCAGAAGGAAAAGCCGCCGTTCTGGCAGACGCTGATTTCCGAGATGCAGGCGAACATCGCGCTCTTCGAGGAGCCGGTTTCGTCTGCCGAATCGCATGGCGCGATTCCGCTGATCGTGCTTTCCGCGAGCGATCCGTTCGAAGGCGCGCCGCCCGAAGGCAAGAAAGCGATGGAGGCCGCGCGCGCGAAGACGCAGAACGCGATCGCGAAGACGTCGACCCGCGGCAAGCTCGTGCCGGTTCCGCAATCGTCTCACGACATCCAGCTCGACCAGCCTCAAGCGGTCGCGAAAGCGATCGGCGAGGTCATCGCAGCCGTGCGCGCGTCCGCCGGGGCGGCGGGCTGAGCGGCGCAGAACGCTCGCGGTCGCTGGCGATAATTCCCGGGTGAGGGCTCGGCGGAGAAGGCAGTCCGTCTCCGGGCATCTCCGTTTTCCGTAATCGCCGGCCGCAGATTCCTAATGTCCTGACATCTCTCCGGGAGGCGTCATGGACACGATGTTTCGCGTTCTTGCGGCGGCACTGGCCGCCGCGGTGGGTTCCGCCGGCGCGGCGCCGCTCGGCAGCTGCGGCGAAGGGTTCGACGACGTCGGTGCGCTCGCCGGCCGTGGCTGGCTGATGCGGAACGTCAGCTTGCCGCTCGGGTCGACGGGCTGGTTCCAGGGGATTCCCGCCGTGTTTCCTGCGCAGGGCGGACCCGCCGACAGCTATGTCGCAGCCGATTATCACAACGCATCGGGTTCGTTCCCGGTCGTCAGCAACTGGCTGGTGACGCCGGATCTCACGTTCGCGCCGGGCAATTCGCTGAGCTTCTGGACGCGCGAGCTCGACGACATCGGCGAGGCCGCGAACCGTCTCGAAGTGCGCCTGTGCGTGGACGGCGCGGGCGAGGCGTGCACCGACCTGGGTCCCGAATCGGGCGACACGGACGGCTACGTCACCGATCTTCTCGACGTGAATCCCGATGAGACGGCGCACGGCTATCCGTCGACGTGGACGCAGTACACGGTCACGCCGGCGATGGGTCTCGCCGAATCCGGCACCGGCCGCGTCGCTTTCCACTACTACACGCTCGCGCAAGGCGACGGCACCTGGGGCACGATGATCGGCATCGACACGCTGTCGGTCGTGAGCGCGGCGCCGTGCGCGCTCGGCGACGGCGACACGATTTTCGCCGACGGCTTCGACGGCTGAATCCGTTTCGTTACTGGAGATGTCGATGGATGCGAAACGCTTTGCACGGATTTCGGTCGCGCGCCGTGGCACGCTGCTTGCGCTTTTGCTCGCGGCGGCGACGGGCAGCGCCGAGGTGCCCGACGGGTTTGCACCGGTCGTCGACGGGGGGCCGGTTCGCACGATCGCGATCCAGTCCGATGGGGCGATCGTGTTCGGCGGCGGCTTCTCGACCGTCGACGGCGAGCCCCGCAACGGGCTCGCGCGCGTCAGGACGGACGGTGCGCTCGATGAGAGCTACGCGCCGCTTGACGGCCAGCCGGCGAAGGATGTGCACGAGGTCGCCGTCCAGTTCGACGGAAGGCTTCTGTACACGACGACGCTCGGCGCGAACGTCCTGCGGCTCCACCCGGACGGCAGCGCCGATGCCACCTGGATCGGGCGCGAATGCGTCGGTCCCCAGTTTGCGTTGCAGGCCGACGGCAAGGTGGTTGCGCCGGATGCGTGCTCCGGTCCCGACGATCCGCCGCTGGCGATGGAGCGTCTGCTGCCCGACGGGACGCTCGACACCGGATTCGCGGCGCCGACGCGCACGCCCGGATCGAAAGTCACCGCCATCTTTGCCCGGGCCGACGGGAAGATCATCTTCGTCGGCGATTTCCAGAAGATCGGCAACGCGAACCGGCCGGACATCATGCGTCTCATGCCGTCCGGTCAGGCCGATCCGAGTCCGATCGA
>DASZYR010000299.1:0-8995 GCA_035545255.1 Rhodanobacteraceae bacterium | reverse complement strand
CCGCATCCTCCAGCACAGTCGGCAAGCCGCTGCGCACCTGCCCTGGATGTTGCGGCAAAACGATGCCATACTCGGCCAGCAGACCGCGGATCTGGTTGATGAGCTGCGTGCGACTGGCGACAAGCCGGCTGCGCACCCGGTGCACGGCCAGGATCGCCTGCTGCTCGACCGTCTTGATCGGCACGAAGCGCATGCTCGGTCGCGTCACCGCCTCGCAGATCGCCTCCGCATCGGCCGCGTCGTTCTTCTGGCTCTTCACGTACGGCTTAACGAACTGCGGCGCCATCAGCCGCACTGAATGGCCGAACCCCTCGAGCTTGCGCGCCCAGAAATGCGCGCTGCCGCAGGCTTCCATGCCGATCAAGCACGGGGGCAGCGCGCTGAAGAAGCGCGCGACCTGTCCACGGCGCAGCGTCTTCTTCAGAACGGCGCGACCCCTCGCGTCCGCACCGTGCACCTGGAAGACGTTCTTGGCGATATCAAGGCCAATCGTAGCGATCATGACTGCGGCTCCTCTCGTGAGTCGCGACAGCCTCGCACAGGGAATGAGAGCGGGGGCGTCCATGCCATCAACCCCGCGCGACTCGTCACCCCGCGGGCTCCCGCCAAAACGGTGACTTCTGTAAAAGGAGACACCATGGCGCGCAAGTCTCGCATCGTTTCCTCGACGTCGTCCACCCAGCCGCCGCGCCGCAAACGCATGCGGATCGAGGAACCGTTCCAAATCGTTCGTCGGCCACCGTCGCGCGCGGCGCGGCCGGCAAGGACATCAAGGTGCCGATGCTCGTGCTCTACGGCGAGTGGCTGAAGGCGGTCGGCTTTCCGATCGGCTCGGCGGCGTATCTCGTCAGCGATGCGCAGGGCGAGCTCGCGCTGCATCGCGTCGGGCTCAGGCTGCCGCGAAGGCTGAAGATTCGCGCGACACCGAAGTGATGCGGTGCCGGATCGATTCCGGCGTCGTCGGCGGGCTTGATGCGAGACCGGTGGGCTGAAGCCCACCCTATGTACTGTCGTCACTCGGCGCGCGGAAAGCGGCTTGGACGCGCATTCCACGCATCAGGCCGCCGCGCGGTCGCTTCGAACGGTCCAAGGCTTTATCTTGGCCAGCTCAGAAGCCATCGCGCGCTCGGCAACTTCGGTGTCGTGCGCGGCTTGCGCGCGCAGCCAATAGCCATTGGACAGACCGAAGAACCGGCATAGGCGCAGATCGGTATCCGCGGTGATCGAACGCTTGCCGGAAATGATATCTCCGATGCGTTGGGCCGGAACGCCAATCTCCTTGGCGACACGATACTGACTGAGACCCATGGGCTTGAGGAATTCTTCCAGGAGAAGCTCTCCGGGAATAACGGGCTTCAGCTTGCGCATGGAACACCTCTCTCAGTGGCAATCCACGATTTCAACGTTCTCCGCACCGGCCGCGGACCAACGAAAACACAGACGCCACTGCTCATTGATGCGGATACTGTACTGGCCCGAGCGATCGCCTTTCAGCGCCTCCAGGCGATTGCCGGGCGGAATCCGGAGGTCGTCCAGTCGTGTCGAGATTTCGAGCTGCCTAATCTTGCGACGAGCGACGACCGCAATGCTGGCAAAACGACGAACGCGATCGCCGTTTGCAAGGGACTTTGTTTCTGGACACTTGAACGACCTGATCACGGCGTTAGTAACGCGATACGTTATTATTGTCGAGGAGCCGAACGTGACAATGCAAATCCATGTTGCAGCCACCGTCGGCGTCGCCGAGCACGGCAATTCGGCGATTCTCGTCACGATCGGTTCTGACCGAAGACTACTCGATCGCCGTCGCATCGATCTCACGCACGGATTGCCGACGCATCCGTATCACCACGAAGGATCGTGGGCGGTCGGCCGGTATGTCGATAGTCCGTGGGCGCGGAAGATTTCGCTCGAAGAGGCGATCGCGCTCGTCGAGCGCGTGCGCGAGGCGGCTGCGCTCGGTGCGCGCGAAAGCCTGGAGGCGCTGGCTACGTCGGTGTCGCAACCGATCGCGTGCATCGCGATTCGCGAGTGTCCCGCGCTGCCGCCGACGATCGAGGAATGCATCCGCGATACGCGCGCGGCGAACGTCGCCGATTCGGTCATGTATCGCGAGGCGCTGGCCGCTGCGGCGGAAGCGCGTGGCTGGCGTGTGCATCGGTACGATCGCGAGCGCGTGTTTCGCGATGCGGCCATTGCGCTCGATGGCGAAGATGTCGATGCCTTTCTCGCCGCGATGGGCCGAGCGATCGGACCTCCTTGGCAAGCGAAGCAGAAGCTTGCCGCCGCCGCGGCGCTCGCCGGGAACGCTCAACAGCATACTTAAGCAAACGGGTTTGAAGAAGTGATCTCCATGCGCTACGCAGTCGCCATCGAACGCGCTCCGTCGAATGATTCGGCCTATGTACCCGATTTGCCAGGTTGCGCCGCGACCGGCGCGACCGTCATGGATGTCGAACGCAGCATTCGCGAGGCGATCGAGCTGCATCTCCAAGGATTGCGCGAAGACGGACTGCCCGTTCCATTGCCATCGAGTCAGGTCGAATATGTCGACGTTGCGGCCTGATACCGCGTTGGTTTGAGCGGAACGTAATTGCGAAAGACGGCAGATCGCCGCCATAGGGTGGGTCGCAGTGGATGGCGGGCCGAAGCCCGCCCTATCGACTTCCCGGTGATTTCTGGAGGCGACTCAGCCAGTAGCCGGGACGCTTCCGATGCGCCGCGACCGCGAGAATTTGAATCTCGCCATTGGTTTCTCGGAACATCACATTGAAAGGAAAATCGCGAAGCATCGCCGCGCGGATGCCCGGTGTGGGACCCATGCGAAATGATCGCGGCGATTCGCAGATGCGCGACACTACAGACATGAGCGACGTGTTGTAGCGATCACCCAATCCCGGGACGCGCGCGTCGTACCAGTTGGCCTGCTCCTCGTGTTCGAGGACGGCCTCCGGATGAAGCGAATAGTTCACTTGCGCCGTATGCGCATCCGACGCTCGAACTCTTCGGAGCTGACGAGCTGCACCTTGCCCTCGTCGATCTCGCGCGCTCGACGCGCCGCTTCCTGCGCCCACAGCTTCTCGGCCTCCGCCTCGGACAACTCGTCGAGGCTTTCGAGAAGACGCTGCGCGAGCTTCGCGCGCTTGTCGATCGGAAGTTCGAGCGCTTCCTTTTCAATAAGTCGTGCATTCATGCGCGGAATCGTAGCACTTCGTTTGCGAGTGCTCATGTCGGAATGGCCAGCAGTTGCGCTTAACCGATTCTAGACTCATAGGGTGGGCTTTGGCCCACCGAATCGCAATGGATCGGTGGGCTGAAGCCCACCCTATCACTTCGGTTTCCTTCTACGATGCCAGCACGCTTGTCAGCCAAGCCGCGACGTAGAGACCAAGCCCGAAAATCGTATGCGTCAGAAGACTCCGCGTGCGCGCCGCCGAAGGATCCGGCGTACGGCTCGCGGCGATGCCGGCGCCCATGCCGGGCTGCATCAGCAGGAACGGCGCGGCGACGCTGCCGATACCGACGACCAGGGCCGGGAAAATCGTCGGATGGCGAGCCCAGTCGAGTCCGAAGATCGCCAGCAGGATCGACGCGAACGCGATGCCGATCGCGTAATGCGCGATCCAGCCGATCGCGCGTTCGCCGCGAATCATCGGCGCCGCGGCAATCCGGTCGTGGCGGAACGTTCCGCGCGTCATGTGCGCGAGCCAGCGGCCGACGAGGCCGTAATCCGGGCCCGCGATGCCGCCGAAACGCTTTCGCGCCGCGGCCCACAGGTCCGTTGCGGCGGTGGCGCCCAAGCCGATCAGGATCGCGTACTTGAGATATTCGGTTGCGTTGTCCATGAGACGTTCCTGCGAAAGATGCGCCCCGCTCGACTTGCGTCCGGAAGGCGGTAGCGTCACTCTGCCACTTCAAGTCGACTTGAGGTCAAGCCCATGCGCGAGCTCGACATCGGCGAGGTATCGCGGCGGAGCGGCGTTCCGGCTTCGACGCTTCGTTACTACGAGGAAATCGGCCTGATCTCCTCGATCGGCCGTCGCGGCCTGCGCCGTCAGTTCGATGCGCGCGTGCTCGAACGGCTTGCATTGATCGCGCTCGGCCGCGCGGCCGGTTTCTCTCTCGACGAGATCGCGACGACGTTCGCGCCCGACGGACGAACGCGCATCGACCGGCGGATGCTCGCGACGAAGGCCGACGCGCTCGACCGGACGATCGGCAGGCTCGTCGCGATGCGGAATGGCCTGCGCCACGCCGCCGTCTGCCCTGCGCCGAGCCACATGGAATGCCCGACGTTCCGGCGTTATCTGAAGGCGGCGGCGATGAATGTGCGCACGAAAGGCGCGGCGATCGGAACGTCACGATAGGGTGGGCCTTGGCCCACCGTCGCATCGAAACGGCGGTGGGCTAAAGCCCGCCCTATTCCGCTTTTTCGTGCGCGACGCGCTTATCGCCGCTGCGTGCGGAATGCCCACACGCACAACGCACCCGCGACGACGAACGCGATCCACGAGAACCACAGCGGCACGGCGAACGGCCCGATCTGCACCGGCCATCCGTTGATCGCGCGGATGAGCTGCAGGATCGAGACGATGCCGAAGACGATTCCGGAAACGAGCCGATACGTGTCTCGCATGGCGCCTCCTCGATTCAGGACTTACGATGGGATTCCGCCCGCGCATGCTAGCGCACTTCATAGGGCGGGCTTCAGCCCACCGATTTTGCGACCTGCGGTGGGCTGAAGCCCACCCCGTACGAAACCGCGTTGCTCGACGAAAGGAAAATCGCCATGTCCTGGCTGCTTCTGATCATCGCCGGCCTGCTCGAAGTCGGCTGGGCCATCGGCCTCAAGTACACCGAAGGCTTCACACGGCTCTGGCCGAGCGTCGGCACGGCGCTCGCGATGATCGCGAGCCTCGCGCTGCTCGGCATCGCGATGAAATCGCTGCCGGTCGGGACTGCGTACGCGGTGTGGGTCGGCATCGGCGCGGTTGGCACCGTGATCCTCGGCATTGTGTTGTTCGGCGAGCCGGCGCATGCGCTCCGGCTCGTCAGCGTCGGGCTCATCCTCGCCGGAATCGTCGGTCTCAAGCTCGCGACGCCGACCTAGCCGGCTGTCGCGCCGCCCGATCGCGAAATGCGCGCAATGCGCTTTTCACGATCATCCGCACGATCATCCGGAAGTTCGCACCGCGATTCAGGAGACATGCGGACACCGCCCGCTATGCTTCGCGGCGATGCAAAGTCCGCTCGAGATCGCCGATGCGCTCTGGATCGTCGAAGGGCCGATCCTGCGCTGGTTCACAATGCCGTTTTCGACGCGGATGACGATCGCGCGCCTCGGCGACGGCGGCCTCTTCGTCCATTCGCCCATTCCGCTGACCGACGAGATTCGCGCGGTCGTCGCGAAGCTCGGCACGCCGCGCTGGATCGTCTCGCCGAACAAGCTGCACCACCTTTTCATGCGGCCGTGGCGCGAGGCATATGCGAGCGCGCGGATGTTCGCGCCGCCGGGATTGCGCGCGAAGCGGCCCGATCTCGCGTTCGACGGCGATCTCGGCGACGCGCCCGATCCTGCATGGCGCGACGAAATCGACCAGATCCTCTTCCCGGGCAGCTACCTGTTCGAAGAAATCGTGTTCTTCCACAAGCGCTCGCATGCCGTGATCTTCGGTGATCTGATCGAGAATTTCGACGGGCGGATGCTCTCGCCGTTCCACCGGTTCATTGCGCGTCTCGGCGGAGTGCTCGCGCCGAACGGAAAGACGCCGGCCGATTTCCGGCTGACGTTCCGCGGCCATCGCGATCAGGCGCGCGAATCGGTGCGGCGCATCCTCGCATGGCAACCGCGCGCCGCGATCATGTGCCACGGCGTGCCGGTGCTCGATCATGCCGTACCGTTCATCGAATCGGCGTTTTCGTGGCTCGGCGAGCGGCGCAATGGAGGCGACTGACGGGAGCGATGCGCGTTATGCGAGTGACGCGCACGCCCCATCCTCTGGCGTCATTCCCGCGAAAGCGGGAATCCATTTCGGGATGGATGACGAAATGTCATAGGTGGGCTTCAGCCCACCTCCCTGAGCACGGTGGGCCACCACCCTATGTCGGTCGCCAAGCGCCGTGAGCGACGCGCCCGGGCATGACGAAAATGGATTTCCACTTCCGCGGGAAATGACGGCAGAAGATACCGATGCGAACGGCCGTCAGATCGGCGCGCCCGGCGGGATCGTCGGCAGCGGGCGCAATTTCACCGATTTCGGATCGGTAAGGTACTTCGCGATCGTCGACGCCGCTTCGGCGCGGCTCGCGCCAATGCTGCCCGCGGTCGCGTTCTTCGCGAGCCACTTCTGCCATTCGACGAGCGAGGCGCGCACGTCCGCGTCGACCTGTGCGTGGAGCTGGCCCGCTTCGAGCGCGCCGAGCAGCGCGTCGAGAACGACCCAGTTCGCGGCCGTCTGGACGGCCATGCCGGCCGGCACGCCGTCGGCGATCCTGTCGCGCTGCCAGGTGCCGCGGAACACCGCATCGAGCACGTCGCCGACGCCGGGCTCGCTTCGGTCGCGCGCATGCTGCCACGCGAGGCGATTCAGCCGCTGCGGCGCGAAGAGATACTGCGCGGTGTTCGCGGAAGCGGCTTCGACCGCGCCGAATGCATCGAACAGCGGCGCGGTCCCGTTCGCGAAGTACTCGCGATTGCGCTGGTAATCGTTGCCAGGCGGCGTGACGAGATCGAGCACGTTCGCGGGCAGCGCGAGGTCTTCGGCGCCGAGCGTCGCGACGAGACGATCGAGCGCCGCTCGTTGCGTCGCGGCGGGCACGATTTTCGTTCCAGCCGCGCGATCGCCCGCTTCGGAATACGAATAGTCCGCGCCGCCGACGAGCCGCGCGACGGCTTCGGTCTGATAGCGATGCAACAGATAAACCGGCACGAGCCGCGCTTCGATCTCGCCAACCTGACGATCCGGCGGCAGCACGCCGATCGAGAACGCATCGAGCGCCTTCCGGCGCGCGGCCATCAGCGCGTCGAACGACGACAGCGTGTCGGGTCCGAAATCCCAGAGGATGCCGTCGGGCTCGGCATCGCCCGGCGCGCGCGAATCGGGATCGCTCATGTAGCGGAAGCCCGCCTTCGCAATGTCGGCGCGAAGCTTCGCAAGCGACGCGGCTTCCTCGCCGGCCGGAAACTGCTCGTACCCGTGCGCGACGAGAAAATCGTCCCACGGTCCGACGCCGACGCCGTACGCGTGATCGAGACTGAGCGCGCCGCTCGCGTCGAGCTTGATCAACGGATGCGGATAATCCATGACCGAGCCGTTGCCGAGCCGGCTCGCCGCGAAGTTGTGCGCGAAGCCGAGCGCGTGACCGACTTCGTGCGCGGCGAGCTGGCGCAGGCGCGCGAGCGCCATCTCTCGCGCCTCGTTCGCAAGCTCGGCGGAATTCGATTTGTCGTACGGCGCGAGCAGCGCTTCGGCGATCAGGATGTCCTGCCGGACGCGCTGCGAGCCGAGCGTCACCGAGCCCTTGATGATCTCGCCGGTCCGCGGATCGACGATCGGCATGCCGTACGACCAGCCGCGCGTGTAGCGATGCGCCCAGGTGATGATGCTGTAGCGGATGTCCATCGGATCCGCGCCTTCGGGCAAGAGCTCGACGCGGTACGCATCCTTGAAGCCGGCCTTCTCGAACGCGCTCTTCCACCAGTTCGCGCCTTCGAGCAGCGCCGAGCGGACCGGCTCGGGCGCGCCGCGGTCGACGTAGAACACGATCGGTTTCCTGACCGTGCTGATCTTCGCTGCGGGATCGGTCTTCTCGAGCCGGAATCGCGGCTGCACGCGCCGGTCGATGCTCGATCCAAGCGGCTGCGCGTAGTCGTACCAGCCGACGCTGAATGCGCCGGACGCCGGATGGTATGCGCGCGGCACGTAGCCCGGCGGCGGCAGGCGCACGAAGCTCAGGTGCTGGCGCATCGTGAGGCTGTCGGGCTCCATCGCGACGTCCTTGACGAACGGCTGGTCGCCGGGTCCCTTGAACGTCAGCATCGCCTCGAGCTCGGTGTTGTCGGGGAACGCCTTCGCGTCGCCGGCGAGCGGCGCGCTGCGCTTCTCGTCGATCTCGTACTTGCCCTGCTTCGCGTCGGCGAGCCGGCGCGCGATGCCGTGGAGATCGGTCGTCAGCAGCGAACCGGCGTCGACGACGACCTCGGCATCGGCGCCCTTGCGCTCGCCGACGACGTCGCCGGCCCAGAGCACGGATTCGGCGAAGGCTTCCCTGACGCTCTGCGCTTCGTCCGGATTCGACGACACGGCGCGGAATTTCGTGTTGTCCTCGACGAGCAGCACACGCGAGCCCGCGCGCCGGAACTCGACGAGATGCGATTCGCCGCTCTGGCCGCGATCGAGGCCGACGTCGTTCGAACCGAGGCCCCAGGGCAGCGAGGTGACGAGCAGGAACGGCGTATCGAGCGCGTGCACGCCGAGCAGCACGCGGCCTTTGGCGGAATCGCGGTAGACGTCGAAGAAGCCTGCGACGTGCTCGGTGCCGCGCGTCGCGGTCGCGATGTCGGTCGGCGACTTCGCATCGACCTTGCCGGCAGACGGTGCTGCGATGGCCGCCGAAGTGACGGCTACGGCGCAAGCGCACGAGGCGGCCACGGCGGCGGCAAGAACGATCGAGCGCATGGATTTCATCGGAGCCTCCCCGCAAGCGAAAGATCGAAGTGTGCCCGATCGTCCCCGCGATGCACATGCCGGAACTCATGCATCACTCTGGCGCGGGGATCGTTCCGACCGCCCTCATCCGGCGCTGCGCGCCGACTTCTCCGCAAGCGGAGAAGTGACAGCACACACTTGCGACGCCATTTTCACCTCTCCCGCTTGCGGGAGAGGTCGCGCCGAAGGCGCGGGTGAGGGAAGCTTCGCGAGCAGCCGCGGAACGCTGAAGCGTGAAGTCATCACTCCGACCGCCCTCATCCGGCGCTGCGCGCCGACTTCTCCCG
>DASZYR010000298.1:0-6822 GCA_035545255.1 Rhodanobacteraceae bacterium | reverse complement strand
GTCGTAGAATTCACCGATGACGGCCGAGTCCGCATCGCCCAACCCGGTTCTGACGACGCTCGGTCGCGCACTCGAGTCGGTGCTGAACCGTCTCGTCGATCTCGATCCCGAGACGCGCCTGGCGTTGCGCGAGCTCGATGGTCGCGCGATCACGCTGAGCTTCCGCGACACGCCCTTCGCGATGCGCATTGCCGTCGCCGGCGACCGACTGACGATAGGACCCGCATTCGAGGGCGACAGCGGCCTGCGCGTCGCCGCATCGCCGTTCGCCCTGCTCGGCCTTGCGCTCGCGAGCGGTCGCAACGAGGGCGTCACGCCCGGAAAGATCGAGATCGCGGGAGACGCGGATCTCGCGCGTCGCGTCGAGCGCATCGCCTCGCGGTTCGCCCCGGATTTCGACGAGGCGTTCGCGCGCGCGTTCGGCGACGTGGCCGGCTTCCGGATCGCGCGCGCGCTTCGGAGCGCGCTGGCCGGCACGCGAAATGCGTCGCGCGCGTTCGCACGCGATGCGGCAACGTTCCTGACCGAAGAAAGCCGCGATCTCGTCGCGAAAGTCGAGATCGAGGAGTTTCTCGACGAGGTCGATCAGCTGCGCGAGCGCGCCGACCGCGTCGAGGCGCGCGTGCGACGCGTCGCGGTCGCGAGCGGGAAGCCAGCCGCGTGACTTCGCTGTCGCAGATTCCGCGACTCCTGCGCATCGCGGCCGTGCTCGTGCGCTACCGGCTCGACGACCTCGTCGATGCCGCGCATCTTTATCGCCCGCTGAAATTCGCGCGCGCCGCGCTGCCCCGCCCGCGCGGCGACATCGCGGACGTGCCGCGCGGCGAGCGCCTGGTCATGGCGCTGACCGAGCTCGGGCCGATCTTCGTGAAATTCGGGCAGATCCTCTCCACGCGGCGCGATCTTTTGCCCGAGGACGTCGCCGACGCGCTGACGACCTTGCAGGATCGCGTCGCGCCGTTTCCGGAAAGCCTCGCGCGCGCCGCGATCGAAGACGCGCTCGGCGCGCCGATCGCCGAGCGCTTCGCGACGTTCGACGGCACGCCGCTCGCCTCGGCATCGATCGCCCAGGTGCATGCCGCGACGCTGCGCGACGGTCGCGACGTCGTCGTCAAGGTGCTGCGGCCGGACATCGAGGAGCGCGTCGCCGACGACATCGCCCTGATCGGCGCGATCGCCTCGTCGGTCGAGCGCTTCCATCCGAACGCGGACAAGATCCGGCCGCGTGAGATCGTCGCCGAGATCGAGACGACGCTGACGAACGAGCTCGATCTCGCGCGCGAGGGCGCCAACGCCTCGCTGCTGCGCCGCAATTTCCGGGGCTCGAACGATCTCTACGTGCCGGAGGTGATCTGGTCGCATTCGAACGCGCGCGTGCTGACGCTCGAGCGCGTTCGCGGCATCCCGGTCGACGATCTCGCTGCGCTCGACGCGGCCGGCATCGATCGCATCGCGCTCGCCGAGAAGGGCGTGCGCCTCTTCTACACGCAGGTGTTCCGCGACAACTTCTTCCACGCCGACGCGCATGCCGGAAACATCTGGGTCGATCCGTCGCGTCCTTCCGATCCCTGCTTCATCGCGCTCGACTTCGGCATCATGGGCTCTGTGCCCGAAGAGGATCAGTACTGGCTCGCCGAGAATTTCATCGCGCTCTTCAATCTCGATTACCGGCGCGTCGCAGAGCTGCACGTCAGGGCCGGCTGGATGCCGGCGGACACGCGGCTCGACGAGCTCGAAGCGGCGGTGCGCACGGTCTGCGAGCCGTATTTCACGCGACCGCTCAGCGAGATCTCGCTGGCCGAGGTCATCGTCAAGCTGTTCCGCATGGCGCGCCGGCACGAGCTGACCTTGCAGCCGCAGCTGATCCTCTTGCAGAAGACGCTGCTCAACATCGAAGGCGTCGGCCGGCTTCTCTACCCGCGCATCGATCTCTTCGCGACGGCGAAGCCGGTGCTGGAGCGCATCTGGCGCGAGCGCCGCGGCCCGCGCGCGACGCTGAAAGCGCTTCGCCGCCGCGTTCCGGAATGGATCGCCGCGGCGCCGGAGATGCCGGAGCTGATCCGCGATTACCTGACGCTCGCGACGCGCGGCAAGCTGGAACTTCGCATCGCGTCCGGCGATCTGAAGGCGATCGAGCGGCGCATGGCGCGCGGCCAGCGTTCGGCGGTGTGGCTTTCGCTTGCCGCGTCCATGCTGTTTTCGGGCGCGCTGGCAACGATCGCACTGGCCGGATCGGCTTCCGTTTCGCGCTACGTCGCGCTGGTCGCGATCGGTGCCGGCGTGCTCGCGCTTGCGGCAGCAATGCGCAAATGAAAATTACGGGTTTCGGGAGATATCGACCATGAAAGGAAACAGGATCACTGCCGGCGCGATTCTCGCGATCGCGAGCGGCGCACTGCTGACCGCCTGCAATTTCTCGGACGTGCCGAGCGACGTGCAGCTGAAACGTCTCCTGCACAGCGAGCGCGCCACGGCGATTGATCCCGATCCCGCCCTCGACGTCGCCGCCGTGAAATGCCTGCGCGCGTGGTCGGGCGATGTCGAGCTGACGTCGGCGTTGCCGCCGTCGCTGACCGACGAGGCCGGGAAGACGAACTGCCGCAAGCGGATCGACGCGTGGATCGCCGATGCGACACGCAATCCCGACAAGCTCCGTTTCGAGGACATCTCCATTCCGCCGTCGGTGAAGCGACTGACGGCGCTCCTCGACGAGCAGCGCGGCAAGCCGACCGAGCACGTCCCGTCCGCGAGCGACCGGCCGCCATCGATGGCGGCGAAGAGTTCGTCGACGCCCGCCGCGCCAGCGGGTCCGGTCGACATGACGGCGGCGACCGCGGCGGTCGACGAGCTCGAGCATCTTTGCCAGACGATGAAAGACACCGTCGCTCGCGGAGGCGCTTCGCAGTCGGCGATTGCCTACGCGGGATATTGCGACAAGCGCATCACGCTTTTGCGCACGCGGATCTCGACCGTCGAGCAGCAGGGGAACGCCGTGCAGGCGCAGATGATGACCACGAACGTACAGCGTACGCTCGAAGTCGCGAAACAGATCTCGGCCCGGGCCTCTCAGCCGACGCCGACGCCGAATCGCTAGCCGGGGACGACATGCGTTCGGCTGACTCGCGAGCGCGCCCGGTGCACGGACGCGGGGGCGGATAGAATGGCCGCATGCGTATTGCCGATGGCCCGATCGAGATCCCCGAGGACGAGCTGATCGAGCGCTTCGTGCGCGCGGCAGGTCCCGGCGGGCAGAACGTCAACAAGGTCGCGAGCGCGGTCGAGCTCCGCTTCGACGTCGCGCGCTCGCGCGCGCTCCCGGAGGCCGTGCGCGCGCGGCTCCTCGCACGGCGCGACCGGCGCCTCACGGCGGACGGCGTGCTCGTGATCCAGGCGAACCGGTTCCGCGACCAGGCCAAGAATCGCGACGATGCGCGCGCGCGGCTCGCCGCGCTGATCGAGGCCGCGCAGCACGTGCCCAAACGCCGCATCGCGACGAAGCCGACGCGCGCGTCGAAGGAACGCCGCATCGAGGGCAAGAAGAATCGCTCGACGATCAAGCGTTCGCGCTCGTCGCGCGGCTGGGACCGCGAGTGAGCCGAGCGAGCGGGCTGCCGGCGCTTTCGCCGTCGATGCCGCAGTTTCCCCCGAACGCGTGGCGACGCCTCTGCGCACGGCTGCTGCGCCTTGCAGGCTGGCGCCTCGTCGGCGAATTGCCGGACAGGCCCAAGCTCGTGCTGATCGCGGCGCCGCATTCGTCCTGGTGGGACGGCATCTGGGGATTGCTCTTCCGCAGCGCGCTCGGCGCCGACATCGCGTTCATGGCCAAGCGCGAGCTTTTCGCCGGGCCGCTCGGCTGGATGCTCCGCCGCGCCGGCGGAATTCCGATCGAGCGCACGAGCGCGCACGGCGTCGTCGAGCAGATGGCCGCGCGTTTTGCCGCTGTCGACCGGCTCTGGCTCGGCATCACGCCCGAAGGCACGCGCAGGCGCGTCACGACGTGGAAGAACGGCTTCTGGCACATCGCGCGCGAAGCCGGCGTGCCGATCCTGCCGGTCTATTTCGATTACCCGACGCGCACGATCGGCATCGGCGCGCTGTTCGAGACGAGCGCCGATCTCGCCGCGGATCTCGTCGCGCTGCGCGCGTTCTATGCGCCGTGGCGCGGCAGGCATCGCGGAGCCTGAGCGGTTCTGCGACGGCGTTCGCGGAATGGTGCTCCGACAGTGTTTTCACTCAGCAGCGGATTGACCTTGTCGCAGATGCGAACCTAGCCTCTCCGGAAGGACAGGCTGCCTGCCTCTGCTGCGACGCGGCTCACGGCTCTGGGGTTTCCGATGCGCTCGAAGATCAGCCGGCTCGTCTCGCACGCAGCTTTCGCCGCCGCCTTCGGCGTCGTCGTGTCGTGGCTCTGCGTGCTGCCGACGCGCGCCGACGCGCAGCAGACGCGCGAAGAGCTCGCGGCAAAACTGCCGGCGACGAATCTTTCGGGCGAAGAGACGCGCGCCGACGTCGATCGCCTGCTCGCGGCACCCGGCTTCGCGAAGGCCGTCGTCGCGACGAATCCCTCGGCACCTGACGCGCAGCCGGTCGGCGAGCGCGTCTGCATCGCCTGCCATCAGCTCGAGAGCGAGCACTTCACGCACACGCTGCATGCGCTCGGCCTCCACGCCGCGAACAAGGCCGACGCGAGCATTCCGGTCTGCGAAACCTGTCATGGCCCGGGATCGGCGCACGCCGAGAATCCGACCGCGAAGGGCCTCATCATCGGCTATACGAAGGATTCCGGCACACCGATCGAGACGCAGACGAAGACCTGTCTGACGTGCCACCAGGGCGGTCCGCGCGATCACTGGACCGGCTCGGTGCACCAGCGCAACGGGCTCTCGTGCAGCGATTGCCACAATCCGATGGCGAAGTTCTCGGTCGAGGGGCTGCTCGCGAAGGCGTCGATCAACGACACCTGCGCGCAATGCCATCGCGACATCCGCATGCAGTTCAACCGGCGCTCGCACATGCCGTTGCCGGAAGGTCAGATGAGCTGCGACGACTGCCACAACCCGCACGGCTCGCTGACGAATCCGCTGCTGAAGACGAATACGGTCAACGAGACCTGCTATCAGTGTCACGCCGAAAAGCGCGGACCGTTCCTGTTCGAGCATCCGCCGGTGCGCGAGAACTGCCTCAATTGCCATACGCCGCACGGCTCGAACCAGGCCTCGCTCCTGGTGACGCCGATTCCGTTCCTGTGCCAGCAATGTCACAGCTCGACGCGGCATCCGAACGACTTGCAGACCGCGCAATCGCTCGCAAACGGCGCGCACCCGGACGAGCGGATCATGGGGCGCGGCTGCATCACGTGCCACGCGAACATCCATGGCTCGAACGCGCCGTCCGGGCCGAAGTTCCACGAGTAGGGAGGACACGATGACCTTTCGTTCCCCCTCACCGTCATTCCGGGGAAAGCCGGGATCCAACTTGCCGCTTGCTCGCCGCACGAGATCGAAATGGATTCCGGCTTTCGCCGGAATGACGAGCATGATGGCGTTTGCCGTCCTTCCAGCGGGCGCCCACGCCGACACCGGCGTCGGCGTCGACACGTGGCGTGCGAACAAGCTCGATCCGACCGCCGGCGCGGCGGCGCAGACGCGCGACGCGCGCGGAACCTCCTGGCTCATCGACGGCGTGCATCGCTCGCCGAGCGGAAATCCCTACATGTGTCCCGCCGAGCCGCCGAAGGCCTCGGAACACGGCGAGTGGATCTCGTACGGCACGCTCCGGATCGGTGCCGCCGCGACCAGCGGCGACGACGGCAACGCACTATGGAACCGTTACGTCGAGTGGGACAGCGGCCTCATTCTCGGCCTTCTCGACTACACGTGGGAGCGGCCCGACGACGGCACCTACGCGAACGTCCGTGCGAGCCGCATCAGCGATGACGACGAGTATTACCAGGCCGTGTTCGGCCGCGCCGGCAGCTACAAGATCCAGGCATTCCTGCGCGAAATGCCGAACGTGCTCTCGAACAACGCGCGGCCGATCTGGAACGGCGTCGGCACGAATCGTCTGACGTTGCCGGCGCCGCTGATGCCGGGCGCCAGCTCGCCGGCCGAGGTCGCTGCCGTGTCGGCGTCGACTCCCGAGCGCACCCTCTCGGTCAGGCGCGACAAGCAGGGGCTCGGCTTCTCGATGTTCCTGACGCCGCAGTGGACTGCCTACGCGAATCTCACCGACGAAGAGCGCAAGGGCGCGCGGCCGTACGGCGGCCCGTTCTTCTTCAATTTCCCGTTTCCCGACAACGGCGGCGTGCTGGAGACGACGAAGCCGATCGACGACGCGACGATCAACCTCAACGGCGGCTTCCGTTACGCAGGTTCGGTATGGCGCATGGATTTCGGCTATCAAGGATCGTTCTATCGCGACCGCTACCGGAGCTACACGTATGCGATGCCGTTCGCGCTGTCGCCGGTCGTCGCCGGTGCGACGGCCGCGCCGCTGACGCAAGGGCAGTTCGCGATGGAGCCCGACAATGACTACCACAACCTTCGTGCGACGTTCACGCGCCGGCTGCCGTGGAATGGCGAGGTCTCGCTGACGGCGTCGGGCGGACGCATGGCGCAGGATGACGCGCTGATCGCACCGATCGCGTGCAGCGGCGTGTTCGGCATCGATCTCGACGGCTCCGGGCTCGGTCCGCGGAATCCGGTCCTGTTCGACTGCTCGACATGGACTACGCCGGACGCGCTGTCGCGCCGCAGTGCCGCCATGCAGATCGACACGACGCTGGGCGACGCGCGCATCGTGTTGCAGCCGACGTCCGATCTC
>DASZYR010000297.1:0-10388 GCA_035545255.1 Rhodanobacteraceae bacterium | reverse complement strand
CGTGCCGATGCGCATGTAGCTTTGCGCGCGAAGCCGCCGCTCTTCCGCGCCGATGTTCCTGCCGTCGGCGATTTCGGGCTGTGCCGGCGCGGGCGCCGCGCGAAGATCGGCGACGAGCGCCGGTTCGCGGCCGGTCACCGTGTGGTACTGGCCGGTCTCTTCGGGAGGAAGCGGCTCCGGAGAAGGACCGGTCGTCGTCCGCGACACGATCGCGCAGCCGGCGATTGCGAGCGTGAAAAGAAGCGCCAGCGGGCGAACACTCGCGAGCGAGGGGACGGTCGGCGTGCGGCCACGCGAAAAGTTCGGCTTCATGGGCGACAGGATGCCTTGACGGACCTGACTGGCGCCAGACGAAAGGCGTCGATCTTGCGTTCGCGCGGGGGCCGTTCTATACGCCGTTCGACGATCGACGGAGAGATCACGGTGTCGCTGTTCCGCATCTACCTTCGCGTGCTCGCCCTGCTGGCGCCCGAAAAGGGTCTTGCGATCCTGCTCGCGCTCGCGAACCTCGGGCTCGCGGGCGTCTACTTCCTCGAGCCGTGGCTGTTCGGCCGCGTCGTCGATGCGCTCGCGGCGGCGAAATCCGCCGAAGCGTGGCGCCTGATCCTGGCATGGGCGGGCGTCGGCTTCGGCGGCGTCGCGGCGAGCGTCTGGGTATCGCTGCACGCCGATCGGCTCGCGCATCGGCGCCGCCAGGCCGCGATCGCGCAGTTCTTCGAGCATGCGATCGCGCTGCCGCTCGCGTTCCACGGCGAGCACCATACGGGGCGGCTGCTGCGCATCATGCACAACGGCAGCGGCAACCTGTTCGGGCTCTGGCTCGGCTTTTTCCGCGAGCATCTCGCGACGCTGCTTTCGATCCTCGTCATGGTTCCGCTCGCGCTCTGGATCAACTGGAAGCTCGCGGCGCTGATGGTCCTGCTGATGGCGAGCTTCGCGACGTTCAACGCGATCGCGATGCGCCGCACGCACGCGCGCCAGGGCGAGGTCGAGGAACTGCACCACGAGATCAGCGAGCGCGCCGGCGACGTGCTCGGCAACGTGCTCGTCGTGCAGAGCTTCACGCGCCACGCCGACGAGGTCGTCGCGATCCGCGAGATGATGAAGCGCGCGCTTGCCGCGCAGTATCCGGTCCTGCGCGGCTGGGCCGTGCTCTCGGTGTTCAACCGCGCGGCGTCGACGCTGACGATCGTCGCGATCTTCGCGCTCGGCGCATCGCTCAACGCGAAAGGCGAGGTCACGGTCGGCAACATCGTGAGTTTCGTCGGCTTCGCGATGATGCTGATCGGCCGGCTCGAGCAGTTCGCGGGCTTCATCTCGGGCCTCTTCTTCCAGACGCATTCGCTCGGCGATTTCTTCGGCATTCTCGACGCGAAGGAAGGGCTGCGCGAGAAGCCCGGCACGCCCGATCTGCCGGAGGTGCGCGGCGAGGTCGCGTTCGAGAACGTCTCGTTCGGCTACGACGCCGCGCGGCCCGCGCTGAAGAACCTCAGCTTCCGCGTGCGCGCCGGCGGCACCGTTGCGCTCGTCGGGCCGACCGGTGCCGGCAAGACGACCGCGCTGAGCCTTCTTTATCGCGCCTACGATCCGAGCGCGGGACGCATCACGGTCGACGGCATCGACATCCGCGGCGTCTCGATCGAATCGCTGCGCCGGCACATCGCGGTCGTGTTCCAGGATCCCGGTCTCTTCTATCGCTCGATCGCGGACAATCTGCGCATCGGCGATCCGGACGCGACGCACGAGGAAATCGAGAAAGCCGCGCGCGCCGCCGAGGCGCATGCATTCATCGTCGTCAAGCCCGAGGGCTATTCGACGCTCGTCGCCGAGCGCGGGCGTTCGCTGTCGGGCGGCGAGCGGCAGCGCCTCGCGATCGCGCGCGCGATGCTGAAGGATGCGCCGATCCTGATCCTCGACGAGGCGACGAGCGCGCTCGACAACGCGACCGAGGCACGCATCCAGCGCGCGCTGAACGCGCTGACGAAGGATCGCACGACGTTCGTGATCGCGCACCGGCTCTCGACCGTGCGCAACGCCGACAAGATCCTCGTGCTGAAGGACGGCGAGCTCGTCGAAGAGGGGCGCTACGATGAGCTCGTGCGCAAGGGCGGCCTGTTCGCCGAGCTTGACGGCCAGGGGCGATTCGTCGCGGACGCCGAGCCCCGGCCCGCGGACGGCGCGGCCACGGAGACGGCTTGACGCCAGGAACGCCGCGGTCTGGCATCCTATTGCCGATGGCGCGCCGTGCCGCGCCGACCTTTTCCGCGCGATTCGGGAAGAAGCCGCGCCCGGATCCGCCTGCACCATGTCCTCGTTCCGCTTCAACGAATACGAGCTGATTCCCGAGACACGCCGCCTGCTGCTTGCCGGCGACGACGTCGCGATCGGCGCGCGCGTGTTCGAGACCGTCGTCTATCTCGTGCAGAACCGCGATCGCGCGATCGGGCGCGACGAGCTGCTGTCCGCGGTCTGGGGCCGGGTCGACGCCGGCGATGCGACGCTCGCGCAGGCCGTGCTGAAGGCGCGACGCGCGCTCGGCGACGATGGCAATGCGCAGAACTACATCCGAACGGTTGCGCGCTACGGATACCAATGGGTTGCGCCGACGACGGAGTCGGCGAATTGCGGAACTCATGCCGCGCCGGCTGCGGAAGAGATCGCGGCAACGAACGCGGATGCCGCCGCACATGGCGACGATCGCACGGCCGCGCATGCGCCGATCGGTCCGGCGGTGGAAGCCGTGTCCCCGCGCGCGGCGAGATCATCGAGGATCCGCCTCGCTGCCGGCGCCGCCGCGGCCATGGCGGCGATCGCGGTACTCGCGATCGTCGTGTCGAGGTTCGTTCTCGCGCCGCCGGCGGCGAGCACGGCGCGTTCGCCGGTGCCGGCGTCCGCCAGTCGCATCGTGCCGGGCCTGATTCTCGTCACGCCGACCCGTGTCGCTAGCGCGTCGGCGGACGACGGATGGATGCGGCTCGGTGTCATGTCGCTCGCTTCGCAGGCGCTCTCCGGCGTCGCGGGGCATGCGGTCGTGCCGGACGAGACGACGCTCGCGGCGGTCGCGCACGCCGGCCCCGATTCCGGTATCGAGCCGCTGCGCGCGGCGACCGGCGCGTCGATCGTCATCGCATCGGAAGCGAGCCGCGTCGGCGAGGACTGGCGGCTCGACGCCACCGTGTTCAACGCGGACGGCAGCGCGGAGATCGTCAGCGCGCGGGCGCGCGATCCCGTCGCGGCGGCGACGAATCTCGCGGGCAACCTGCGCGAGCTGCTCGCGCCCGAAGGCGCAGGCGCATCCGGCGAGACGATCGCGCCCGACGTGCTCGCGCTCGCAGCGCGCATGAAGGCGGCCGTGCTCGAGGCGCAGAACGGCCGCGCGCTCGCGCTGATGAAGCAGGCGCCGAAAGCCGTCGCGACAGCGCCGCAGATCGTGCTGATCGAAGCCGAGGCGCTGACGCAGCTCGGCAAGCCGGACGAGGCGATCGCCGCGTTGCGTCCGCTCGTCGACGGCGCCGCCGTGCTTTCGCCGCCGCCGCGCTGGCTGCCGGCGGCGTGGACCGCACTCGGCGACAGCGAGCTCGCGCGCGGGCGCCCGGCGGATGCCGAAGCGTATTTCCGCCGCGCGATCCAGCTCGAAGGCATCGCCGACCGGCGCAGTCGCGGCATGGCCTGGCGCGGGCTCGGCATTGCGCAGGTCGTGCGCAACGATCTCGACGGCGCGGAGCAGAGTTACCTGCGCGCGCGGCTCGAGCTCGAACCGGTCGGCGATCGCCTGCTGCTGGCGCGCGTGACCGACGGTCTCGCCTACATCGCGTCGACGCGCGGACGCATCGCCGATGCGCTGATCCTCTACGAGCAGGCTGCCGAGATGGGCGCCGCGGCGGGACTCAACGAAACCGAACTCGGATCGCGGCTCAACGTCGCGCAATCGCATCACTACCTGCTGCATCACGCGGTCGCACTGGAGAAGCTGCGCGCGCTGCTGCCGCGCATCCAGGCCGTCGACTATCCGGCGCTGCATCGCTTCGGCTCGATCGCCTACGCTTACGCGCTGATCGAGACCGGCGCGTTCGGCGAGGCGAAGGCCGAGCTTGCCAGGCTCGACGCGAGCTCGCGCGCGGATGCCGCAACCAACGCCGTCATCGACGTGCGGCTCGACGAGGCCGAGATCGACCTCGCGCTCGGTGACGCCGCTTCGGCGATACGCCTCGCGAGTGCGGTGCGAGCGGATCGCGATCCGGCGAGCAATCCGGATCGGCCGCTCGAGGCGGTCGCCGTATTGCTCTCTGCCTATCTCGAAGCCGGTGATCGCAAGGCCGCGGAGGCGCTCGCGGCCGACGCGAACGCCTGGACGATTCCGAACGCCAGCGCGCCGGCACGCGTGCGCGCGCACGTGGCGCGCGCACGCTGGGCGGCGGCGACGCACGATGCGGCGGGCGCGCTCGATCATTATCGTCAGGCGCTCGCGCTCGCGCGCACGTTCGGCGCGCCGCTCGTGCTGCGCGACGCCGCCGTTCCGTACGCCGAGTTCCAGCTTGCGGCAGGCGCGGTCGACGTCGCGCGCGAGACGGCGAGCCTCGTCGGTCCGTATGCGGAGGACGATTTCGCCGTCGCGCTCCTGATGGCGCGCGTTGCCGCGGCTACTCGGGACGACGCGCTCGCGCGCTCGTACTTCGCCACGGCCCGCCGGCTCGCGGGCGAGCGCTGGACGCCCTCGCTCGACGCCGAGGCGCGTCTCGCCGGGCTCGGTGCCGAGCCGCCGTCGCAGACGGCATCGACGGCTGCCGTCGGCGGTTGATCGCATTCGGTCGGCTCCGGCTAGAATGCCGTCCACACGGCGCGAATCTCGGGAGAATCGAATGCGACTCGGCAGTTTGCTCGTTGCGGCAACGGCGATCGTGGCGCTCTCGGGCATCGTCAGGGCCGATCCGCCGCTCGATCCCGCGGTCGAGGCCCGGATCAAGGCGCTGGAGCAGCGCGTCGCGCAGCTCGAGAACCGGTTGACGGCCGTCGTCAACGCGCAGAAAGCCGCGGCGACGGCATCGACCGCGACGCCGGCTGCTCCCGTTCCCGCCGGCGCGGCGGCCGCGTCGACCTCGTCGATGCGCATGACGCCCGCCGTTCCGAGCTCGGTCGCGCTCTCGCGCTGGAAGGATCCGGCCGCCTGGTCGCTGCTCAAGATCGGCATGAGCTGGAGCCAGGTGACGGGCGTGCTCGGCTCGCCCGGCGACAAGACGACGGGCGTGTTCGGCGACGTCTGGTTTTATCCCGATTCGAGCGGTGGCCGCGTCGTGTTCGATCGCGACAGCCGCGTATCGAGCTGGGCTGCGCCGGGACGCTAGCGCGCGCGTTTTTCGCCGCGAGTCGAACGATCTCGTCGCGAATCTTCACTCGTCATCCGCCAAGGCCGGGATCGAGTTTCGTAAAACGGGGTCCCGGCCTCCGCCGGGACGACGAAATGCCGGACGGACCATTTCTGGCGCCAGGTCGTTGATTTCCGACGTGCGGTGATCGATCGGAAATCGAATTCGAATCGATCGCTGATGTCCGCGCATCCGGCAGATGGGAAACTCCGGGCGACCCGCGAGGGGTCGTCAGGAGAGACCGGAATGCGCAATCTGTTCATGGGGGCGACGTTGGCGGCGGTTCTGCCGCTGGGCGTCGGAATGACGTCGGCAGCGATCGCGGGCGGGGGCATCGACCTCGCCGTCACGCTCGGCTACGACCCGACGCCGGGCGCTTGCGGCACGGACACCACGCTCGAAGCGACGCGCGGCGACCAGATCAACTACTGCTACGTCGTCACGAACGGCACCGCGGTTCCGCTGACGTTCCACACGCTCGCGGACGACGTCACCGGGCCGATCTTCACCAACCTGCCGGAAACGATCGCGCCCGGCGCGAGCTACCAGTACAACCGCCTTGTCGTCGCGACCGATTCCGTGGCGCCGACGTCGACCTGGACGGCCTACGACGTCAACCCCGCGTATGTCCACGAGGACGGGACGATCGAGTCGGATGTCCTCTTCGCCGACGGCTTCGACGGCGGGGCGCCGCCGTCCGCGTTCATCGATATCAGCGGCACCGGAACGAATCTCCAGCTCAACGACGACGATTTCGCGTACGTGCCGATCGGGTTTCCGTTCACGTTCTACGGCGAAACCGGCGAGAACCTCACGGTCAGCAACAACGGCGGCATCCTGTTCGCGCCACCGGGGCTGCGCGGCCGCATCGGTTACCTGAGCCCGGTCAACCGCACGCTACCCGATCGCATGATCGGACCTGCGATCCTGCCGTTCTGGGACGACATCCAGCAGGATTACATCGACGGCATCGGCAACGTGTTCATCGAGACCGAGGGCGAGGCGCCGAACCGCCGCTTCGTCGTCGAGTGGTTCAACCTGCCGGTGAGCTTTGGCGGCGGAACGACGATCACGTTCGAGGCCATTCTCTTCGAGGGCAGCAACGACATCGAATTCCTCTACCAGAACACCGATTGCGGCAGCGACCACTGCGACTACGGCGCCAGCGCGACGATCGGACTCAACTCGGACCGCACGCACGCGGTGCTGTATTCGTTCGACGAGACGACCGCCGGCTCCGGCAAGACGATCCGCTTCCATCCGACCGAGCCGCAGTCGTTCGCGGCGAGCGCGCAAGCGACGCTCGATGTCGGCGCTCCGGTCGTCGGCGTCGACCCCGACCATTTCGACAAGACCGTTGCGGCCGGCGCATCGACGACCGACACGATGACGATCGCGAACACCGGCAATCGCGTGCTGACCTGGAACGTCGGCTCGGTCGGCGCGCGCGCGCATTTCCCGCCGGTTTCGCGCTTCGCGCTGCCGGTCGGCGATCCGTCGGAAACGGACATCGGTCGGCGCCCGGTCGCGCCCGGCAAGCGCTACCTGCCGCAGCCGCTCGCGCCGGTCGGCGTGCCGGCCTATGCGAACGATCTGTACACGATGAGCCTCGTCAACTTCGACGCGGCCGCACCGTCGACGAAGCTCGACGAGGTCCCGGTGAGCGGCAACGGCTTCTTCGCCGGCGATTTCAAGGGAGAGGACTTCAGCACGCTCTATGCGATCGACTCGCTGACTTTCGAGCTCTTCAAGGTCGACGTCGCGACAGGCGCCGAGACGCTCGTCTACCTTGCGGTGCCGCCGGATGGCGCCCAGTCGGCCTCCTGGAGCGGCATGACCTGGGACGCGACGACGCAGACGATGTACGCAGTCACTCTCGGCGGCCGTCCCACGGCGTCCTCGCTCGTCAAGATCAATCCCGACACGGCCGACACGGAATTCGTCGGCCCGATCACGGGCGTCGGCGATCCGGACAACGGCACGGCGATCATCGACATCGCGGTCGACGCGAACGGGCTCATGTACGGCGTCGACATCGTGACCGACACCCTCGTCGCGATCGACAAGACGACCGGCGAGGCCTCGACGATCGGATCGATCGGCTTCGACGCGAACTACATCGAGGGTCTCGACTTCGACGACACGACGAACACGCTGTACTTCGCCGCGTTCGACATGGGACTCGGCCAGGCCGAGATGTACGTGCTGAACACCGAGACCGGCGAAGGCACGCCGGTCGGCGCGATCGGTCCCGATCCGACATTGACGCAATACGCCGCGTTCGCGATCGCGCGCACGGCCGGGATCTGCTCGTATCCCGAGAACGTGCCGTGGCTTTCGTACAGCGCCAGCCGCGGCTCGACGGATCCCGGTGCGACGACGCCGATCACGGTGACGTTCGATGCGACGACGCTCGCGCCCGGCAGCTATTCGGCGAACATCTGCGTCAACAACAACGACCTGACGCATCAGCGTCTCGCCGTGCCGGTTTCGCTGACGGTCGACTAGCGCTCGTCTTCAACTCCCCAAGTCCCCGGCGCGGCGGCCGCCGCCGGGGATGCGCCACCCAGCGCAGTGGCGGTCGCGAGCGCTCGGGATCGGCTCGAGGTTTTTCCTCGGTCCGGCCCCGGGCGCTTTTTTTTTCCTGGCGGATCGTTGCCGCGCGCGAGCGGATGAGGCTCCCCGTGGCCATGATCTTCGCCGGGGGAGGGCGGTTGCCTCCGTAACGACGCTGGTCAAACGGACTTTCTCGCATTGCCAGAGATCTTGCCGGCGGTCGGGCATGACTTTCGGCCGATTCGTCTAGTGTTGACTAAACAATATAGTTGACACCAACCTATCGCCAACTGAGTGGCAGCATGGGCGAGATCGAAGTCGAAACCCACCTGTGGAAATTCCACAAGGAGCTCAGCGCGGGCATCGTCTCGCTGGTGCTGCTCGCCGTGCTGGCCAACGCGAGGAAGCCGATGTACGGCTACCAGATCGCCAAGCAGCTCGACGAGACGGGCGAGGGCGTGCTGAGCGGCAAGCAGAGCGCGCTCTATCCCGTACTGCGCAATCTCGAGTCGGCGGGGCTCCTCGCCAGCGAGGTCGAGCCGTCGATCTCGGGCCCGCCGCGCCGTTACTACCGCATCACGCCGGCCGGCCGCCGTGTGCTCGAAGAGTGGAGCTACGTGTGGACGGCGACGCGCGATTTCGTCGATGCCGTGCTGGAGGGAACATGAACCGTCCGTTGCCGCGCACGATCGCGGAGTATCTCGAACAGCTCCGCGCCGCGCTGCGCGGCGCCGATCCGGCGCTGGTCCAGGATGCGCTTTACGACGCGGAGGATCACCTGCGCTCCGAGCTCGCGGAGAATCCCGGCAAGCCCGAGGCCGAAGTGCTCGCGAAGATCGCGACGACGTACGGCGCGCCCGACGAAGTCGCCGGCATCTACGTCGACAAGGAGCGCGAGGTCCAGCAGGCGCTGCGATCGCCGCCGCCGCCGCCGCGCAAAACCGCGCTCGGGCGGTTTTTCGGCGTCGCGGCCGATCCGCGCGCGTATGCATCGCTCTTCTACATGATGCTTTCGCTCGCGACCGGCCTCTTCTATTTCGTCTGGGCCGTTGCCGGCATCTCGCTCTCGCTCGGTCTTTCGATTCTGATCTTCGGCCTTGCGTTCGCCGTGCTGTTCTTCGGCACCGTGCGCGTGCTTTCGCTGGTGGAAGGCCGCATCATCGAGGTCATGCTCGGCGAGCGCATGCCGCGACGCCCGGTCTACGCCGAGCGCGGCAAGCCGGTCATGGCGCGCATCAAGGACATGTTCACTGATCCTCGCACGTGGTCGACGCTGCTCTACATGGTGCTGATGCTGCCGCTCGGAATCGTCTATTTCGCGGTCGCGATGACCGGGATCGTGTTGTCGATCGGCTTGATGGCCGGGCCCTTCGTCGTCCTGCTGGATGAAATGGGCGTCATCCAGGGTGGCGGAATCTATTTCGACGGCGAACGATTCCTGCCGCCGCTGATCATGCTGCCGCTTTCGTTTTTCGTCGGCGTCATCCTGCTGTTCGCCATGCTGCATCTCGCCCGCGGAATCGGACGGTTCCAGGGCGCGGTTGCAAAGCATCTGCTCGTGAAATCGGCGGGATGACGAGCCGCGCGAAGCGAGCGACTTCGCCGCATCGAAGGCTCTTGACTCTCACGTAACGTGAGGCCGCACGATGCGTTGCCGCAAAGGATCGCAGGATGCCGCTCTTCACCGTCAGCCAGCTCGCGCGCCGCACCGGAATCACGGTGCGCACGCTCCATCACTACGAGGCGGAAGGATTGCTCCTTCCGGCCGGCCGCAGCGATGCGGGCTACCGGCTGTACGGCCGCGAAGAGCTGGCGCGGTTGCAGCACATCGTATCGCTGAAGGCGCTCGGGTTTCCGCTTGCGGAGATTCGCGCCTGTCTCGACGCCGACGCGCCTTCGCTCGCCGATGCGCTCGTCCGTCAGGTAGATCGGTTGCGGCAAGGCATCGTTCGCCAGCAGAACCTCCTCAGCCGCCTCGAACGCGTCGCGCGGCTTGTGGCGGACGGCGAAGCGATCGATGCCGAAACCCTTCTCTCCAGCATCGAGGCGACGACTCTCATGGAAAAATATTTCACACCCGAACAGATGCAGACGATCCGCGATCATGGCGCGGCGCTCGGAGCCGAGCGCATCCGCGCGGTCGAAGAGGAATGGCCGGGCGTCATCGCCGGCATGCAGGCCGCGATGGCGCTCGGCAAGGATCCCGCGAGCGAGGAAGTGCAGGCGCTCGCACGGCGCTGGCGTGCGCTCGTGCGCGCGTTCACGGGCGGCGATGCCGGAATCCAGCGCTCCATGGGCACGATGTATCGCGAGAACGCGGACGAGATGCGCGCGAAGACCGGCATCGATCCGGCATTGATGGAATATGCCTGCAGCGCGATCGCATCGTTGCCGAAGGACTAGCGCCGAACCTCATGCTTCGCCTCGTAGGAGCGGCTTCAGCCGCGATCTTTCGGGCCTGCGTAGCAG
>DASZYR010000296.1:0-1645 GCA_035545255.1 Rhodanobacteraceae bacterium | reverse complement strand
GGCAGGAACGTCAGCGCACCGATCACGATCACCGTGCACGCGAGCAGCACGACGAACAGCGGCGTATGCGTCGGCAGCGTGCCGGCCGAGACCGGAACGTGCTTCTTCGCCGCAAGCGAGCCCGCGATCGCGAGCATCCCGATCGCGAGCGGGAAGCGCGCGAAGTACATGCAGATGCCGAGCAGCGTGTTCCAGAATGGCGTGTTCGCCGAAAGGCCCGCGAACGCGCTGCCGTTGTTGTTCGAAGCCGACGACAACGCGTAGAGGATCTCGCTGAAGCCGTGGATGCCGGGATTCGCGATACCCGCGATGCCTGCCGGCGTGACGACCGCGATCGCGGTGCCGACGACGACGAGCGCGCACGGGATCAGCACGACGAGGCTCGCCATCTTCATCTCGTAGGCTTCGATTTTCTTGCCGAGATATTCGGGCGTGCGGCCGACCATGAGGCCCGCGATGAACACCGCGACGACCACGAACGCGATCATTCCGTAGAGGCCTGAACCCGCGCCGCCGCCGATGACCTCGCCGAGCTGCATGAGCCACATCGGCACGAGGCCGCCGAGCGGCGTGAACGAGTCGTGCATCGCGTTGACCGAGCCGTTCGACGCGGCGGTCGTAACGGTCGCCCAGAGGCTTGATCCGACGATGCCGAAACGCGTCTCCTTGCCTTCCATGTTGCCGCCGGCCTGCAACGTCGAGGCGGCATCGTCGGCGAGTGCGTGCAGCGCGGGATTGCCGGCCTGCTCGGCGGCGGTGCATGCGAAGAGCAGCGGCACGAAGATCACGAGCATCGTTGCGAGCAGCGCCCAGCCCTGCCTTCGATCGCCGACCATCGCGCCGAACGTGTAGCAGAGCGCGAACGGGATCAGCAGGATCGAGAGCACCTCGATGAAGTTCGAGAGCGGCGTCGGGTTCTCGTACGGATGTGCGGAGTTCGCGTTGTAGAAGCCGCCGCCGTTCGTGCCGAGCTGCTTGATCATGATCTGCGACGCGGCGGGGCCGAGCGGAAGCGTCTGCCCGGTGACGGGCGTTTCCTGCTTCGTCGTCGCGTCGGTCTGCGTCGTCGGTTGCAGCAGCGGAACGGTTTCGTACGGCCTGAAGCTCTGCGGCACGCCCTGCGAGACGAGCACGAGAGCGCCGACCAGCGAGAGCGGCAGCAGCACGTAGAGCGTCGAGCGCGTCATGTCGACCCAGAAATTGCCGACGCCGCTCGCGCTCCTCCGCACGAAGCCGCGGATCAGCGCGACGAGCACGGCGATGCCGGTCGCGGCCGACAGGAAGTTCTGCACCGCAAGGCCGAGCATCTGCGTGAGGTAGCTCATCGTCGACTCGCCGCCGTAGCCCTGCCAGTTCGTGTTCGACGCGAAGCTGATCGCGGTGTTCATCGCGGAATCCGCGCTGACCGAGCCGAAGCCTTGCGGATTCAGCGGCAGCCATGGCTGCGCGCGCTGCAGGAGGTAGACGGCGACGAGGCCTGCCATGTTGAAAACGAGCATCGCGACTGCGTAGCGGCGCCACGGCATGTCCTCGCCGGCGTCGATGCCCGAGAGCCGGTAGATCGCACGCTCGACCGGGCCGCCGATGCGATGCACGCGATTCGGCGCGTCTGTGAACACGGTGGCCATGTACGCGCCGAGCGGTT
>DASZYR010000295.1:0-12859 GCA_035545255.1 Rhodanobacteraceae bacterium | reverse complement strand
CTTCGGGCATTTCTCGCATCTTCCGCGCGAGCGTTTCCTGCGCGAAGTCGCCGCGGCGATGAAGCCCGACGGATCGGTCTACGAGACGATGGCGAACGATCTCTATTCGATCGGCTGGTATCTCGCCCATCGCAAGTACCGCTTCCTGCGCTACAGCTATCTTTCCTTCCTCGCAGGTTTCGTGCTGGCGTGCGCCGAGCAGGCGTGGATGCTGTTCGCGAGCTGAACCCCGCGGCGAGCGCCCGCGCGTTGCAGTCGGGGGACCGGATCGCCGCGGCGATTCCGTAATAACGACGGCTCGGCATCGTTTCCACCGGAGGGAATTCCATGCGTGTGTTCGTGCATCGTCTCGTCGCGTTGTCGGGCTTTGCCCTCGCGGTTGCGGCGCAAGCCGAGACGGCGATCCCTGCCGCGCTTGAGTCGTGGCGCGCATGGGTATCGCACGGCGAGGAATTCCGCGCCTGTCCGCTGATCGCCGGCAAACGCGGCCAGGCCGCGGGGGATTTCCTCTGCGCGTGGCCCGGCGCGCTCGTCATCGACGCCGACGCCGATGGCGCGGCGTTCCGGCAGCACTGGCGCGTCGACGCCGAATCGGCGATTCCGCTGCCGGGCGACGAAGCGCACTGGCCCGTCGGCGTCACCGTCGACGGCAAGCTCGCGCCGGTCGTGGACGCTGGCGGACCTTCGATCCGCCTCGCCGCCGGCACCTTCGAGATTCGCGGCCGGATTCCATGGAGCGAGCGTCCGCAGACGCTGCGGGTACCGCCGTCCTCGGGACTCGTCGCACTCGCGGTCGACGGCAAGACCGTGACGCCGGTGGAGCGAAACGACGACGAGCTGACGCTCGGCCGGGCGGCGGATCACGCGCCCGAAGCAGACAGCATCGACCTGCGCGTCCATCGCCGGCTCGCCGACGGCCTGCCCGCGACGCTGACGACCGAGATCGCAATCGGCGCGTCGGGGCAGGCGCGCGAAGAGATCATCGGTCCGGTGCTGCCGGACGGCTTCGCGCCGCTGTCCCTCGCCGGCGACTGGCCTGCGCGAATCGATGCCGACGGCCGGCTGCGCGTGCGCGTCGAGCCCGGTACCGCGACGCTGACGCTCGAAGCACGCGCGACCTCGCCGCTCGCGAGCGTCGTGACGCACATGCCGGCGGCACCTTGGCCCGCGCAGGAGATCTGGAGCTACGCGGCCGATCCGCGTCTTCGCGTCACGACGGCGATGAGCGCCGTGCAGGTCGATCCGCGCCAGGCCGAAGTGCCGGAGGCCTGGCTCGACCTGCCCGCGTTCGCGCTCGCCGACGGCGCGACGCTCGCGATCGACGAGCGCACGCGCGGTCTTGCGCCGGACGAGCGCAACCGCCTGACGCTCGATCGCGAGATGTGGCTCGACTTCGACGGCGGCGGCTGGTTCGCGCGCGATCGCGTGCAGGGCGAGATGCTGCGCGGCTGGCGCTTCGATGCCGCAGCACCGTTCGCGATCGAGCGCGCCGAAGCGCTCGGTGCGCCGGCCGGCGCAGGCAACGAGCCTCTGCTCGTCACGCGCAGCGCCGGCGAAGGATCGACCGGCGTCGAATGGCGCACGCCGGCCGTCGATCTTTCGGCGGGGCTGCATGTCGCGCACGCGAGCGCGTCGCTGCCGGTGACCGGCTGGCAGGACACGTTCGATCGCGTCACGACGACGCTGCATCTGCCGGATGGCTATCGTCTGATCGGCGCGCTCGGCGCCGACAGCGCGGCAGGAAGCTGGATTTCGCGCTGGACGCTGCTCGACGTCTTCATCGCCGCGATCGTCGCGCTGCTCGCGTGGCGCGCGTTCGGCGCAGCCGGCGCGGCGGTCGCGACGCTCTATCTCGCGCTCGGCTATCAGGAGTCCGGTGCGCCGATGTGGACGCTGCTCGCGGCGATCGCGTTCGGCCTCGTCGTCGGCGCCTTGCCGGGCGGGCGCCTCGCGTCGACGGCGCAATGGCTGCGCCGCGCCGCGTTGCTGCTGCTGGTGCTGGTCGCGCTGCCGTTCGCCGCGGAGCAACTGCGCTATGCGCTGCATCCGCAGCTCGAAAGCGACGGCCGCACGGTGGAATTCGCGGCCGGCGAGCTCGCGCGGCAGTCACCGAAGATCGCACAGGCGCAGGTCGAGGAATCTGTTCCGGCGACGGAATCTGCCGCGCCTCCGCCGCCACCGGCGGCCCCGGCGCCGCCTTCCGATTCCGCCAGCGGTGCGGTCTTCCGGCGGGCAGCGCGCGATGCCGCGAAGGCTCCGCACGACCGGAAATCCGAAACGATCACGGTCTCCGGATCGAACGTCCGCCGCGCCGACCTCATCGGCCATTACAGCGAATCGACCGTCGTGCAGACCGGCGCCGGCGAGCCGGCGTGGCAGCGCGCGCAGCGCTACGTGCTGAGCTGGAGCGGCCCGGTGCTGCCGGCGCAGCAGGTGCGCCTCGTCATCGCGCCGCCCTGGCTGGTGCGCGTGCTGCGCGTCGTGCTCGTCGCGCTGCTCGCGTGGCTGCTCGCGCGGCTGGTCATGCCGATCGCGCAAGCACGTCCGCGAGTCGCGACGGCGGCGCTCGGTGCGCTTGCGATCGGCACGTTCGTCCTCTGCGCATCGCCGCCGGCGCGGGCGCAGGCATTTCCGACGGAGGATCTGCTCGCCGAGTTGCGCACCCGCGTGACCGAGCCGCCGAGATGCGCGCCGGACTGCGCGACGATCGAATCAGCCGAAGTGTCGGCGAGAGGCGACGAAATTCGCGTCGCGCTGACGGCGCACGCGGCCGAAAGCACGGCACTGCCGTTGCCGCTCGACGAGAAGTCGCTCGCCTTGCGCAGCATCGCCGTCGACGGCTCCGCGCAGGACGGCCTCGCGCGCCGGGACGGTGCATCGTGGCTTGCGCTGCCGCGCGGTGTGCATCGCGTCGAACTCGCGTTCGCTGCGGCGGCGGACAAGATCGCGCTCGCGTTTCCGATGAAACCGATGCACATCGTTTTCGCCGGCGAAGGCTGGGAAGCGAGCGGCTTCGGCGAGGGGCGTCTCCTGACCGAAACGCTGACGCTTTCGCGTGCGCGTGCGCAAGATGCCGCACCGGGCGTTGGCAGCGCGCAGCAGTTCGCACCGTTCGTGCGCGTCGATCGTTCGCTGAACCTCGGGCTCGACTGGTCCGCCGAGACTCGTGTGCTGCGGCTCGCGCCGGCGAGCGGCGGCTTCACGGTCGCGGTTCCGCTGATTGCCGGCGAGCACGTGCTGACGCCCGGAGCGAACGTCAAGAACGATCGCGTGACCGTCGCGATCGCCGACGGCGTTTCGTCCGCGCCATGGAGCAGCCGGCTCGACAGGGCAGAGACGCTCTCGATGACGGCGCCGCGGCTGTCCGATCGCGCCGAGACCTGGCATGTCGTGGTGAGCCCGACCTGGCACGCCGAGTTCGAAGGCGTGCCGCCGGTCGCGATGGCTTCCGACGAGAACCGGCGCGACTACCGGAGCTTCGAGTTCCATCCGCTGCCGGGCGAGAAGCTGACCTTGCGCATCACGCGCCCGCAGGCCGCGGAAGGTGCGACGCGCGCGATCGATTCCATGCGTTTCGCCGAGTCGGTAGGACAGCGCGCGACGACGTCCACGCTCGCGCTCCGCGTGCGCGCGAGCCAGGGCGGCGAGGAGATCGTCGCGCTCGCGCCTTCGCTCGAAGTCGTCGGTGCGACACGCGATGGAACGGCGCTGAACCTGCGCGCGCGAGACGGCAAACTCGCGTTGCCGGTCGCGCCCGGAACGCAGTCGTTCGAGATCCGCCTGCGCGAGGAGACGCCACTCGGCTTCGTCGCGCGCACACCGGCAATCCGCCTCGCTTCACCGGCCGCGAACGTCGATCTTGCGCTCGATCTCCCGGCCGACCGCTGGCTGCTCGGAACGTTCGGCCCGCCGAGCGGACCGGCAGTGCTGTACTGGAGCGCGCTCGCGATCATGCTCGTCGTCGCGTGGGCGATCGCGCGCACGCGGCGCACGCCGCTCACGTTCCGGCAACTGATCCTGCTCGGCCTCGGCTTCTCGACGTTCTCGTGGATCGCACCGGCCGTCGTCGTCGCGTGGCTCGCCGCGATCGACTGGCGCATGCGCGCCGAGCCGCCGAAATCCACGGTCGCTTTCGACCTCGCGCAGGTCGGCCTTGCCATCCTGACCGCGCTCGCGCTGCTCTGTCTCGTCGCTGCGATTCCGCAAGGACTGCTTGGAACGCCGGACATGCAGGTCGCCGGCAACGGCTCGTACGGGCAATCGCTGCGCTGGTTCTCCGATCGCAGCGAAGGCGCGTTGCCGCAGGCGGGCGCGATCAGCGTGCCGCTCTGGGTCTACAAGGTGCTGATGCTCGCCTGGGCGCTCTGGCTTGCGAACGCGGTCGTCGGCTGGCTGCGTTACGGCTTCGCCGCGTGGACGCGCGGCGGCTACTGGCGCAGCGCGCCGCGCAAAACCGCGATCGACGTTCCGACGGCGAGCGCGCCGCCGTTGTCCGGCGCGTCATGAGCATCCGCGAGATGCTGGCGGACGCGACGCGCCGTCTCGGCGTCGCGGATGCGCGCCTCGAAGCCGAGCTCCTGCTCGCGCACGCGCTTGGCGTTTCGCGCGCGAGCCTCTATGCGCGTCCGGAGGAAGAGCCCGATGCCGGCGTGCGCGAAACGTTCCTGCGTCTCGTCGGCGAGCGCAGCCGGGGCGTGCCGGTCGCGTACCTGACCGGTCATCGCGAATTCTGGTCGCTCGATCTCGCGGTCACGCCGGCCGTGCTGGTTCCCCGACCGGATACCGAGCTGCTCGTCGAACTCGCGCTCGCGCGCATTCCGCGAACCGGTGAAACCGGCGTCGCCGACCTCGGCACGGGTTCCGGTGCCATCGCGCTCGCGCTCGCCAGCGAGCGGCCGCAGGCCCGCATCGTCGCGACCGATCTCAGCGAGGCCGCGCTGGACGTCGCGCGCGCGAACGCGCGGCGGCTGGCGCTGACCAACGTCGCGTTCGACAGCGGCGACTGGTACGCGGCGCTGCAAGGACGCTTCGATGTCGTCGTCTCGAATCCGCCGTATGTCGCCGCGGACGATCCGCATCTCGACGGCGATCTGCGCCACGAGCCCGCGTCGGCGCTCGTCTCCGGCGCCGACGGGCTCGACGCGTTGCGCCGCATCGTCGGCGGCGCGGCGGCACGGCTTCGGCCCGGCGGATGGCTTCTCGTCGAGCACGGCTTCGATCAGGGCGATCCGGTCCGGCGGCTGTTCCGCGAGGCCGGACATCACGAAGTCGAAACGGCCCGCGACGCCGGCGGCCGCGAGCGCGTGACGCTCGGTCGCGTCCGGAGCTGAGTTCTCTATACTGGCGCCGTAACGGACGCATTTCCTTTCCCGTTTGCGGCGGCGGAGAGGACAGACAGCGCTCCCGATCCGCTCGGTTGCCTGGGGGAAATCACGTGAACTCGGTTGCGAGGGTTGCGGCTCCGGAACCGCCGGAGTCGTTCTGGCGCGTGCGGATCGCGCTGGCGCTCGTGCTCGGCGTCGTGTTCGCTGCGCTTTCGCTCGATCCCGCTTACGTCACCGGACACGGAATCTACTGGAGCGCGCAGCTCGGCGACGCCGCGAAAGGCGAGATCGGCTGGTTCTACTACGCGCGCGATGCGTGGCACTTTCCGTTGTTCGACATCGCGACGTACCACTATCCCGAAGGCGGAAGCGTCGTCCTGTCGGACAGCCTTCCCTTGTTCGCGCTGCCGGCCAAGGTCCTCTATCAGCTGACGCACGGGACCGGCGAGCTTGCGCCGATCTACACGGGCTGGTGGGTCGCGCTCTGCCTCGTGCTCCAGGCTGTTTTCGCATCGCGCCTCTTGCGCGCGCTCGGCATCGGCGATCTCGCGACGCACGTCGCCGGCGTCGCGATCTTCTGCTATCTGCCGATCGTCATGCTGCGCTTCGGGCAGGCCGCGCTGATGGGCCAGTTCGTGATCCTGTTCGCGCTCGAAGGCTACGTGCGTGCGAAACGGACCGGCCTCACGCGGCGGCAATGGATCGCTCAATGCGTGCTGCCGCCGCTCGTGCTGCTCGTGCATCCGTATCTCGCGGCGATGTGCGGCATCCTCGTCGCCGCCACGATCCTCGACCAATCGCGCAATCATCGCCTCTCGCTGCGTTCCGCCGCGCTCTGCTTCGGAACGATCGCCGCGCTTGCGCTGGCGGTGATGGCCGTGGGCGGCTTCTTCAGCGCGACGCGCGAGGACTTCGGCGATTACGGACTCTATTCGCTGAACCTGCTGTCGCCGCTCGTTCCGTTTCCGCAGACGCTCGCCGGCCGCCTGCTCGGCACGCGGATGCCGGTGATTCCCGGTACGAACCAGTGGGAAGGAGGCGCATATCTCGGCGCCGGCGTGATGCTGCTGTGCGTGCTCGCACTCCCTCAGCTTCGCAACGTGCGTGCGAATCTCGGTCGCCATGCGGTGCTGTTCGCGTTTCTCGTCGCGACGCTCGTCTTCGCGGTGTCGCACTGGATCGGCTTCGGCGAGCACGAGGTCGCGCATCTGCCGATTCCCGGCGCGCTGCTGCATCTCCTGTCGCAGTTCCGCGGCTCGGGACGCTTCGTGTGGATCGCGGTCTATGCGCTCGTCGCGGCGTTGCTCGTCGCGATCCCGCATCGGTACGGCGTCTCGCGAGCGCGAATCATCATCCTCGTCGCCGCGCTGCTCGAGATCGCCGATGTCAGGCCGATGCAGGCCGGCGTGCGCATCGCGAGCGCGACGGCCGCACCGTCGACGATCGATCGCTCGGCGTGGACGCAGCTGATCGGGGCGCACCGGCGGATCTTCCAGTTCCCGTCGTTCGAATGCGGCGGCATGTTCGGCCGCGACATTCCCGGCACGAAGTTCCGCGAGCTCGAGATCGACTGGATCGCCGCCGTGCTCGACATCCCGACGAACAGCGCGTATCTCGCGCGTTTCACCAAGGATTGCACGCGCGAGCGCGCGGAGGCCCTGACGAACTTCGACGAGCCGGGATTGCTCCGCCTCTACCGGAGCAGCGAGGACATCGGAGCGTTCCTGCACGCGAACGGCGCCGACCTTGACCGCTGCGGCTATCTCGACGACGTCGTCGTCTGCTCGGCCGATCGCGATCTCAGCCATCTGCGTTGAGCCCTGCGCGCTTCGCGGGCCATTCGTGTGATCCGGTTGGCACTTCGTACGTGCGCGAGCGCGCACGGGCAGCGTCGGGCACGCCGCGGATCGGCCGCGCCGGATCGGAGATGCTGTCGTCGCGGTCGGGCACCACCCCGCATCGGCCGCAGCATCGAAGCCGCGCGTGAGCGCCGCGTGCCAGCCGGGAAAGGCGGCACGAAACGTCGCAGGACGCGACGGAGGGAGCACCTCATGGGGAAAGCCAGGACGGCGCAACGAGGGGAGGGAGCAAGCCCCCGGCATCGCATCGCCGGGGGCTTTTTTTTCGCGGTTCGGATCATTCCTGATGCGAAATTCCGCTTTTTGCCCGCCGCGACGACGAGCACAGCGAAACGCCACGTCAGCTGGCGCTGCGCAGCCCCGAAGCCGCCATGAACGCGCCGAACCGCGCGCGGATCGCGCTCTCGATCGATGGCGCGTCGAGTCCGGCTTGCGCCAGAAGCTCCTCGCGGCTGCCGTGGTCGAGGAAGCGGTCGTCGAGGCCGAGCTGGAGCACCGGAACGGCAAGGCCGCGCGCGGCGAGGCATTCGGCGACGCCGCTGCCGGCGCCGCCGGCGATCGCATTGTCCTCGACGGTCACGAAAGCCGCGTGCGACGACGAAAGGTCGAGCAGCAGCGCTTCGTCGAGCGGCTTGACGAAGCGCATGTTGACGAGCGTCGCGTCGATCGCGGCGGCGACGCGCTCCGCGGGTGCGACCATCGCGCCGAAAGCCAGGATCGCGATGCCGCGTCCGCGTCGCCGCAACTCGGACTTGCCGATCGGCAACGTCGCGAGATCCTTCCCGACGGCCACGCCGGCGCCGCTGCCGCGCGGATAGCGCACCGCGGCGGGGCCTTCGTGCAGGAACGCCGTCGTCAGCATCTTGCGGCATTCGTCCTCGTCGGCCGGCGCCATGACGACCATGTTCGGAATGCATCGCAGGTACGAGAGATCGAAGCTGCCCGCGTGCGTCGGACCGTCGGGTCCGACGAGTCCGCCGCGATCGATCGCGAACGTGACGTCGAGATCCTGCAGCGCGACGTCGTGGATCAACTGATCGTACGCGCGTTGGAGAAACGTCGAATAGATCGCGACCACGGGCTTGGCGCCCTCGCAGGCCATGCCGGCCGCGAGCGTGACCGCGTGCTGCTCGGCGATGCCGACGTCGAAGTAGCGCTGCGGGAACTCGCGCGAGAAGCGCACGAGGCCGGAGCCTTCGCGCATCGCGGGCGTGATCGCGAGCAGGCGCTGGTCGGAGGCCGCCATGTCGCAGAGCCAGTCGCCGAAGATTTCGGTATAGGTCGGCTTCGCGCCGCCCGGCTTCTTGACGACGCCGGCCTCGGGATCGAACGGGCCGACCGCGTGATACTCGATCTGCTCGCGCTCGGCCGGCGGATAGCCTTTGCCTTTGGTCGTGATGACGTGCAAGAGCTGCGGGCCTTTGAGCTCCTTCAGCGTGCGCAGCGTCGACACGAGCTGGCTCATGTCGTGGCCGTCGATCGGGCCGGTGTAGTGGAAGCCGAACTCCTCGAACAGCGTCGACGGCACGAACATGCCTTTCGCGTGCTCTTCCCAGCGCTTGGCGAAGCGCCACAGGAACGAGCCGCGCTTCATCATCTTCTTGCCGTGCTCGCGGATGCGGTTCAGCGTGCGGCTCGCCATCAGGCGCGCGAGCATCTTCGTCATCGCGCCGACGTTCTCCGAGATCGACATGCCGTTGTCGTTGAGGATGACGAGCATGTCGGGCTCGACGTCGCCGCCGTGATTCAACGCCTCGAACGCCATGCCGGCGCCCATCGCGCCGTCGCCGATGACCGCGACGATCTTGCGGTCGTCGCGTTCGCTTCCGTTTCCTTTGCGCTGCGCGGCGATCGCCATGCCGAGCGCTGCCGAGATCGACGTCGACGAATGGCCGACGCCGAACGTGTCGTATTCGCTTTCCTCGCGCTTGGGAAACGGCGCGAGGCCGTCCTTCTTCTTGATCGTCGTGATGCCGTCGCGCCGGCCGGTCAGGATCTTGTGCGGATAGCACTGGTGGCCGACATCCCAGACCAGCCGGTCGCGCGGCGTGTCGAACAGCCAGTGCAGCGCGACGGTGAGCTCGACGACGCCGAGCCCCGCACCGAAATGCCCGCCCGACGTTGCGACCGACTCGATCAGGTAGGCGCGAAGCTCGCGGGCGACGTCGTCGAGCTCCGGTTCGGGAATCTTGCGGAGGTCTTCGGGCGTTTCGATGCGCGCGAGCAGCGGATAGCGTTTCGGGTCGATCATCGGAAGGGCAGGCTTGCGAGCGCGTATTGTCCATCGCGTCTGCCGGCGGAGCAAGGAACGGCTTGCAAGAATGTTTGAAATTCAACGATTTGAGGGTTCGTTGCGCAGTGCCCGCTTCGATCCGCGGGTCGTCATCGCGGTGGAGGCTGCACGCCGGTTTTCATCGGAAGCGCAGCTTCCATCCGGACGACCGCGTCAGCGCTGCATCCGCCGGATCACGAATCGGGGCCGCGCCCGAAATGGCGCTTCAGCGTCTGGCGCACGCGGATATGGCGTCCGGCGGAGTGCGTCTCGCGCAGGCGCCGCGCGTGCGCGGCGAGCAGATCGCCGCGCGTCAGGATGCCGATCAACCGGTCGGGATCGTCGGCCGCGACGACGAGCACGCGTCCGACGTTCTGCTCGACCATGTGGTCGGCGGCCTCGCGCAGCGAGTGGTGCTCGTGGACGACGATCGGCGTTCGTGTCAGGAGATCGCCGATGCGGCGGATGCCGGGCACGTCCGGATCGAGCAGGTCGCGGCGCGTGACGACGCCGCGCGGACGTCCGCGATCGTCGATGACCGGGTAGCCCTGGTGCTGCGCCTCGGCGCGGCCGGAATGGAGCCAGCTGCGCACTTCGCCGAGCTCGTCTGAGGTTTTCAGCGTGACGATGTCGCGCGTCGCGGCGTCTCGCACGAGCACCTGCTCGAGGAAGTCGGCCGCGTATTCGGTCGGCACGCGCACGCCGCGCCGCGCGATCTTCTCGGTCATGATCGTGTTGCGCATCGTCAGCGCGGATATGAGGTACGCCGCCGTGCAGCCGCCGAGGAGCGGCAATAGGCCGAACGGCTGCAGCGTCGTTTCGAACGCGAACACGACCGAGGCGAGCAGCGCGCGCGATGCGCCGGCGAACATCGCGGCCATGCCGACCAGCCCCGCGATGCGCGGATCGATGCCGAGCAGCGGCAGCAGCGCGGCCGCGCCGAAGCCGAGCGCGCCGCCGAGCGCGCCGCCGATCGTGAAGAGCGGCGCCAGCGTGCCGCCCGAGGTGCCGCTGCCGAGCGCGATCGACCACGACACGAACTTCATGAGGCAGAGGAACACGAGCGCCGCCGCCGTGAAATGGCCAGAGACGATGCCTTCGATGTTGACGTAGCCGACCCCGAGCGTCGCCGGCGCGAACCAGCCGACGATGCCTACCACGACGCCGCCGAGCGCTGGCCACCACATCCAGTGGATCGGCAGACGCTCGAACGCGTCCTCGATCGCATAGACGACGCGCGTGACGCCGACGCTGACGAGCCCGAGCAGCGCGCCGAGCGCGACGTAGAACGCGAGCGCGCCGCCGCCGGGCTCGGCGACGTCCGGCATCGCGAACACCGGCGAGGTGCCGACGATCGCGTAGCGCACCGAGGTCGCGGCGACCGTCGCCATCGCGACCGGAATCAGCGATCGCGGACGAAGTTCGAACAGGAGAAGCTCGACCGCCAGGATCACCGCGGATACCGGCGAGGCGAACACCGCGGCCATGCCGGCCGCGGCGCCGCTTGCGAGCAGCGTCTTGCGCTCGATCGCGGTCACACGGAGCAGCTGTCCGATGAACGACCCGAGCGCGCCGCCGGTCGCGATGATCGGACCTTCGGCACCGAACGGGCCGCCCGTTCCGATCGCGATCGCCGAAGAGACCGGTTTCAGGAACGTGATGCGCGGCGCGATCTTCGATTCGTTGAGCAGCACCTGTTCCATCGCCTCGGGGATGCCGTGCCCGCGGATCGCGCGCGAGCCCCAGCGCGCCATCGCGCCGACGAGGAGGCCGCCGAGCACCGGCACGAGGATCGCCCACGCGCCGAGCGCGTTGCCGCCCGGCGCGACGAATGCGGTCGACCAGCGGCCGTAATACGCGAGGTTCGTGACGAGGCCGATCAGCGCGGTCAGGAATTGCGCGATCAGCGCCGCGGCGATGCCGAGCAGCACGGCGATCGCGGCGACGAGCACGACGCGTCGATCCACCAGCGTCGAACGCCGCGGCATGCGCGCCGCTTCGAGCGCGGCGCCGAGCGCCGGCGCAATCGGCAGCGCGTTCGTGCTGCCGACGGTTTCGACGCGCTCGGGCGGCGAGAAAGGCGAAGAAGGCGAATTCATCCGTGACGATTAGACGATCAATCGCCGATGCGCCGCAACGTCGGCCGTCACGACCGTGCGCGACGGGGTCATTCGGACGTCTTCCGGACGAGCGCGAGTCCGACGAGGCGCGAGACGACGAGCGCGAGGTACATGACGCCGACGAACATCTCGAGCGCGGCGAGCGCGCGGGCCGGCCGCGTCAGCGGGATGACGTCTCCGATGCCGGTGCTGGAGAGCAGCGCGAAGCTGAGATACACGAGCTCGGTCCAGCCGCGCGGCGAGCCGGCATCGACGGCGGCGGCGAACGAGCCGGGTTGCCACGTCTGGCATGCGACGAAGACGTACGTGAACGCCCAGGCGAGCAGCGTGAACGTCGCGCCGGCGCAGAAGATCTCGTCCGTGGTCGCGCGGCTGTCGGCGAGCATGTAGCGGATCAGCGAGGCGGCGGCGTAGAAGTAGAACGCCGCTTCGAGACTCGCCGCCCACGGCAGCAGCGCAGGCACTCGCATCGTCGCGATGTTGAGCGCGACGACCGCGATCGCGATCGCGAGCCCGACGCGGACATGCCCTCGCGTCCGATGCACCATGCCCATCGTGACGATGAGCACGACGAGGCCGATCGCGCCGAACGCGATGCTCCCGGCCGCGGAAGGTTCGAGGAACGGATAGAGCAGCAGCCCCGCGAGCTGCACGATGAGCAGCAGCGCGGACGGATGGCGATAGATGCGGATCAGCCAGCGCAGCTCTGCGAATCGTTCGGCGGAGGGCGGCACGCTCATCCCTCGCGCGCCGCCCGGCGGGCGCGCGAAGGCGCATTGGCTTCCGATTCCGGCGGGCATCGCCGCGCCGTTCCGTTCTTGTTCCTATAATCGGGCGGCATCGGCTGCAGCGCCGTCTCGTTCGTCCCGGCAAGGGGATCGGATATCGACGCCAACGTCAAGCGCGGCGACGTCTTCGATCGGACGGTCGCCGCCGTCGCCTGCGTTCTGCTGCTGTGCGGAACCGGCCTTTTCCTGATCGACGGCTTTGGCGATCGCATCAGCGCCGATGCGGCCGTGTCGCTGCTGCTGGCGCGGCACGTACTCGAGACCGGCATGCCGATGCCGGCCGACTGGTACTACGGGAACGGCGACTTCTGGATCCTCGGGCCAGAGCTTCTCGCGTTGCCGTTCGTCGCTGCGTGGGGCGTCGTGCCGCGCGCGCTGGCTTTCGGCAACGCGCTGGGGCTCGCGTTCCTCCTCGCATCGGTCGTTGCGCTCGGACGCGCTGCGGGCGCGCGTTGGACGAGCGCGCTGATCGCGGCGAGCCTCGCCGGCGCTCTCT
>DASZYR010000294.1:0-3134 GCA_035545255.1 Rhodanobacteraceae bacterium | reverse complement strand
GCGAGCGAGCCGACGCCGCCGGTCGCGCCGGTCACGACGATCGGGCCCATCCCGGGCGCCTGTCCGTTGCGGATCATCTGATGCAACGCGAGCGCTGCCGTGAAGCCCGCGGTGCCGAGCGCCATCGATTCGCGCAGCGTGAGTCCCGCCGGCAGCGGGATCGTCCATTTCGATTCGAGCCGCGCGTACTCGGCGAATCCGCCATCGCGCGTCTCGCTGAGCCCGCAGCCGGTGCAGAGGACCTGGTCGCCTTCCTTGAACGCGGCGTCTTTCGATTCGACGACGTAGCCCGCGACGTCGATACCGCCGTTCAGCGGGAACTGGCGCAGGATCTTGCCTTTGCCGGTTCCGGCGAGCGCGTCCTTGTAGTTGATCGACGAGTACGCGACTTTGACGAGCACTTCGCCGGGCGAAAGCTCGTCGGTCTGCATGTCTTCGAGCGCGGCGCGGTAGCCGGCGCTGTCGTTGCGGATGCGGAAGGCGTGGAAAGTTGTCGACACGGATTCAGCCTCACCTTCGTCGTCCCCGCGAAGGCAGGGACCCAGCGCCTTGCGGCATTTCAAAGCAATTCGTCGTAGAGATCACGCCAGTACGGATTGCGCGTTTCGATCAGACGGACTTTCCACGCGCGATTCCATCGCTTGAGCACCTTCTCGCGCTCGATCGCGGCTTCCATCATGAGATGCTGCTCGAACCACATCAGCCGATGCACGTTATTGTCGCGAGCGAATCCGGCGACGAGTCTGCGCTTGTGCTGCCAGACGCGCTGGACGAGATTCGAGGTTACACCAACGTAGAGCGTGCCGTTACGCTTGCTCGCAAGGATGCAGGCGCAGGGTTGTTTCGGAACGCGGGACAAGGCGCTGGATCCCCGCCTTCGCGGGGACGACGAGTGGATGAAGGCTCATCCTCGCGCTTCGTCCTCGTCGCCACGATGGAAAATTTCGTCGTTCCCGCGAAGGCGGGAATTCAGTGCCTGTGTGCGAATCCAGCGCGCCGCCGCTCAATTCATCTTGTGAATCGCCCGCTTGTCCACCGACATCGCGGCCTCATGCACCGCTTCGCTCAACGTCGGATGCGCATGCACGATCCGCGCGAGATCCTCGCTCGATCCCTTGAACTCCATCGCGACGACGCACTCGGCGACGAGCTCCGACACGTTCGCGCCGACGAGATGGCAGCCGAGGATGCGATCGGTCTCCGCATGCGCGATGATCTTCACGAGACCCGCCGGCTCGTTCATCGCGACCGCGCGGCCGACGGCAGCGAACGGGAACGAACCGGTCTTGTACGGAATGCCTTCGTCCTTGCACTGCTTCTCGGTCTTGCCGACCCAGGCGATCTCGGGCTCGGTGTAGATGACCCACGGGATCGTCTCGAGATTCACGTGTCCCGGCTTGCCGGCGATGATCTCGGCTACCGCGATGCCTTCCTCGAAACCCTTGTGGGCGAGCATCGGGCCGCGCACGCAATCGCCGACGGCCCAGACGCCTTCGACGCCCGTCCAGCAGTGCTCGTCGACGGCGACGCGGCCGCGATCGTCGAGCTTGACGCCAGTGCCTTCGCCGAGAAGTCCAGCGGTGTACGCGCGCCGCCCGACCGCGACGAGCAGCTTGTCGACCGTGAGCTTCTTCTCGCCGTCCTTCGTCGTGTACGTCAGGTTGACTTCGTTGCCTTTGATCTCGGCCTTCGAGAGCTTCGCGCCGAGCTCGATCCTGAGGCCCTGCTTGGCGAACTCGCGCGCCGCGGCTTTCGCGATGTCGGCGTCGGCGGTGCCGAGGAAATCGGGCAGCGCCTCGATGATCGTGACGTCGCTGCCGAGCCGCTTCCAGACGCTGCCGAGCTCGAGCCCGATGACGCCGGCACCGATCACGCCGAGCCGCTTCGGCGCCGCGTCGAAGTCGAGCGCGCCGGCGTTGTCGACGATGAGCTTGCCGTCGAACTTCGCGAACGGCAGCTCGATCGGCACCGAGCCGGTCGCGATGATCACGTTCGTGCCGCTGATGACCTCTTTCTTTCCGTCGGCGGTGTCGATCTCGATCTGGCGATCCTTCAGCAGCTTGCCCTTGCCGAAGTACGAGGTGACCTTGTTGCCCTTGAACAGCAATGCGACGCCGCCGGTGAACTGCTTGACGATCTTGTCCTTGCGCGAAATCATCGTCTTGACGTCGATCGTCGCGCCGGTCGTCTTGATGCCGTGCACGTCGAAGCTGTGCTGGAGGTTCCAGAACTGCTTCGATGAATCGAGCACCGCCTTCGACGGGATGCAGCCGACGTTGAGGCAGGTGCCGCCGAGCGCGGCCTTGCCGTCGCGTCCGATCCATTCGTCGACGCAGGCGACCTTCATGCCGAGCTGCGCCGCGCGGATCGCTGCGTGATAGCCGGCGGGGCCGGCGCCGATGACGATGACGTCGTATTTGTCGCTCACTTGGAGATTCCTTTTCTGCCGTCATCCCGGCGGAAAGCCGGGATCCATTTTTGCTTCGGCTCGAAGAGGGTTCTCTCTTCGAGAATCAAAATGGGTCCCGGCTTTCGCCGGGACGACGAGAATTCTAGATTCCCACCAGCATCCGGTTCGGATTCTCGAGCTGATTCTTGATGTCGACGAGAAACAGCACCGCATCCTTGCCGTCGATGATGCGATGGTCGTAGCTGATCGCGACGTACATCATCGGCGCCGCGATCACCTGGCCGTTCTCGACGATCGCGCGATCCTTGATCGTGTGCATGCCGAGGATCGCCGACTGCGGCGGATTGACGATCGGCGTCGAGAACAGCGAGCCGAACGTGCCGCCGTTGGTGATCGTGAACGTGCCGCCCTGGAGATCCTCCAGCGTGAGGCCGCCTTCGCGGGCCTTCTTCGCGAAGCTCGCGATCGCCTTCTCGATGTCCGCGAAGCTCATCGATTGCGCGTCGCGCAGCACCGGCGTCACGAGACCCTTGTCGGTCGAGACCGCGACCGAGATGTCCTGATAGCCGTGATAGATGATGTCGTTCCCGTCGACCGACGCGTTGACGATCGGATGACGCTTCAGCGCCTCGCACGCGGCCTTGACGAAGAAGCTCATGTAGCCGAGCTTGATGCCGTTCGTCTTCTCGAACTGCTCGCCGAGCTCCTTGCGCATCGCGGCGAC
>DASZYR010000293.1:0-3170 GCA_035545255.1 Rhodanobacteraceae bacterium | reverse complement strand
ATTTCCCGCATCCGATGACAGTCGACGTCCCTCCGCGCCGGCGCCGGCTGGCGCCGCTGCTCGCCGCGCTCGCGATGTTCGGGCCGTTCTCGATCGACACGATCTTCCCGGCGTTTCCGGCGATCGCGCGCGATCTCGACGCCGGCCCGCTCGCGATGCAGCAGACGATCAGCGTCTACATGATCGCGTACGCGCTGATGTCGCTCCTGCACGGCCCGTTCTCCGACGCGCTCGGCCGCAAGCGCGTCATCCTCGCCGGCGTCGCGGTGTTCGCGCTCGCCTCGATCGGCTGCGCGCTGGCGGGTTCCATCGGCGCGCTGCTCGCGTTCCGCGCATTGCAGGGGATCTCCGCCGGAGCGGGACTCATCGTCGGGCGCGCGATCATCCGCGACTGCTTCGAAGGCGTCGAAGCGCAGCGCCTGATGTCGACGGTCTCGATGATCTTCGGCATCGCGCCGGCGATCGCGCCGATCGTCGGCGGCTGGGTCGTCGCGTTCGAGCGCTGGCCGATGATCTTCTGGCTGCTCGCGGCGTTCGCTGCCGTGCTCTGCCTCGCGTGCGTCGCATGGCTTCCGGAGACGCATCCGCCCTCGCGACGCGTGCCGCTCTCGCTCGACGAGCTGAAGACGACATACAAGAGCATCGGCCGCGACCGCGCGTTCCTTCCGCTCGCACTCGCGGGAACGCTGAACTTCAACGCGCTGTTCGTCTACATCGCATCGGCGCCGGCGTTCGTGCTGGATCTGCTCAAGCTCGACGCGCAGCATTTCGCGTGGCTCTTCATCCCGGCGATCAGCGGCCTCATGACCGGCTCGTTCATATCGGGCCGGATCGCAGGAAGGCTGAGCGCGAGCGCGACCGTGCGGCTCGGCTACGCGATCATGCTCGGCGCCGTCGTGCTGAACCTCGCGACCGCCGCGCTTCTGCCGTCGCCGCGCGTGCCATGGTCGGTGCTGCCCATCGGATTGCATGCGATCGGCATCGGCATCAACTTCCCGACGCTGACGCTGCTCCTGCTCGACCGCTTTCCGCATCACCGCGGCGCGGTGTCGTCGGTCCAGGCGTTCGTCAGCCTCATCCTCAGCGCGACGCTCGCCGGCGCGATCTCGCCGCTCGTGTCCGGCAGCGCCGCCGGCCTCGCCGCGACCGCGGCCGCGGCGACCCTGCTCGGCTTCATGGCCTGGCGGCGATATCGCTCGATCGAGCGCGGCGAGGCGGCCGTCGACGCATGACCGCGGGGCAGGGCGAGCCGGCAACGTCCCGTTCAGCGTCGGCGCCGCACATAGTGCGACCGATGCGCGCCGCAGATGCCCGCGCCTTCGTGCGCCTCTTCCTTCTGCTGATCCTCGGCGCGGCCGCGGCCGGCTGCGCGACCTTGCGCACCGATGTTCCGCGGCCGCCTTCGATGGCGCTCGCGCCGGTCGTCGACACGCCCTCGACGCGCTACGTCGCATCGGAAACCGCCGCGCACGAAGGCGAATCGGGCTTCCGGCCGCTGATCGGCAACATGAATGCGCTGATGAGCCGCATCGTGCTGATCGATCACGCCAGGCATTCGCTCGATCTCCAGTACTACATCTTCGACAACGACGCGACGGGACGCCTGGTCGCGCAGCGCATCCTCGCCGCGGCCGATCGAGGCGTGCGCGTGCGCATCCTGCTCGACGATCTCGATATCGAGGGCCAGGACAACCTGCTCGACGCGCTCGACGCGCATCCTTCGATCGAGGTGCGTCTCTTCAATCCGTTCCGCTTCCGCAACCGCTCGGTGTTCTCGAAAGCGGGCCAGTTCCTGCTCGAGGGACGGCGGCTCAACCGGCGCATGCACAACAAGGCGTTCATCGTCGACGGCATGCAGGCGATCGTGGGCGGCCGCAACATCGGCGACGCGTACTTCGACGCCGGCGACCAGATGCACTTCCGCGATCTCGACGTCATCGCGATCGGTCCCGTCGTGCCGAAGATCTCGGCGATGTTCGATGCGTACTGGAATTCCGACGCGGCGTATCCGGTCACGGCCTACACGACGGTGCATGCGGGCCCGGACGATCTCGCGCACCTGCGCGCGACGCTCGGCCGCGACGCGCGCGCGTTCGCCGAATCCGACTACGCCAGCGAGGCGCTCGAAGAGCTGCCGAACGGTCCCAGCGCGGATCGCGAGGGACGCTGGTTCTGGGGCGCGGCGACGCTGATCGCGGACGATCCGGCGAAGGTCGATCCGGCCCGCGACCATCGCGCCTGGCTCATGGGGCCGGAGCTGAAGGCGATGCTCGACGGCGCGAAGCGCGAGGCGCTGCTGATCTCGCCGTATTTCATTCCCGGCGAGCGCGGCGTGAAGTATCTCGGCGATCTCGCCGCGCGCGGCATCTCGATCAAGGTGCTGACGAACGCGCTCGCGGCAACCGACGAGCCCGAGGTTCATGCGGGCTATGCGCGCTATCGCGTTCCGCTGCTCGAGAAGGGAGTCGACCTGTACGAGCTGCGCCCGCTGCCGGGCAAGCCGCCGCGCAGTGCGCACGGCACCTCCTCGGGCGAGAGCCTGCACGCGAAGTCGATGATCGTCGACGAGCGCACCGTCTTCGTCGGGTCGATGAACCTTGATCCGCGCTCGCGGCTGTTCAATACGGAAATGGGTGTCATCGTCGATTCGCCGGGGCTCGCCGGATCGCTCTCGCGCTATTTCGATCGCGCGACGGCGCCGGAGAACGCGTATCACGTCGTGATCGAGCGTCCGGACGCGAAGCCCCGATCGCCGCCGGTGTTGCGCTGGATCGCGGTCGACGACGGCAAGACCGTGATCTACGACCACGATCCGGAAACGTCGGCATGGACGCGCATGAAGGTGCTCCTGATGCGCGCGCTGCCGATCGAGGACATGCTGTAGGCGCGCGGCATGACGGCGATCGCGCGAAGGCGCGCACGGACCGGCACCGCGGAGGAGCCCGTCGCATCGGCTCGCGGCTCGCGGCGGCGCATCCTGCGCCGGGTCGCGCTCGCCGTCGCCGTGTCTGCGCTGCTGACGATCGTCGTCGCGCTCGTCGTCGGTTCGCGGCGCGTCGCGTGGACCGATCTTCCCATGCTCGTCGAGCGATTGAGCGCTTGGCGATCCTCGCCGGTCGCGGCGGTGGCGATGCTCGGCGCGTTCGTCGTCGGCGGCCTCGTCGTGTTTC
>DASZYR010000292.1:0-9457 GCA_035545255.1 Rhodanobacteraceae bacterium | reverse complement strand
GGAAATTCCGAGTCGTAGCACACGTCGATCGCGACGCGGCCGAAATCGGTGTCGAACACCTTGAGCGCATCGCCGGGTTCGATGATTCCGGCCGCTTTCTCGAAGCCCGTCAGCGTCAGCTTGTCCTGGAACGCGATCTTGCCGTCCGGCGAAACGAAATACGCGCGATTGCGATGACGAAGGCCGCCGGTGTCGAGCAGGAACGTCCCGGCGACGAGATAGATCGCGTGCCTGCGCGCGAGCTCGCGCGCGAGCGCGAGGTAGTCGTCGCGATGCGGCTGCAGGGCCGCGAGCGAGCGAGCGAAATCGCCGCGGACGTCTCCGGGAAGACCGGCAGCGGCTTCGAGCGCCAGGTATTCGGGAAGCACGACGAGACCTGCGCCCGCACGCGCGGCCTGCGCGACGCGGTCGCCGACGCGCGCGGCGAACGCCGCGAAGTCGGCTGGCTCGCCGATCGAGTACTGGGCGGTGGCGATCTTGAGTTTCATGGGTGCCGCAACTCCAGCATGCAGACTTTCCTTTCTCCCGCTTGCGGGATCGAATTCGTCCCTCAGGGCGAATTCGGGTGCCGAAGGCGGATGAGGGCTTTTTTGAGGCGGCGAGCCACGCTTGCCCTCACCCTGCCCTCTCCCGCAAGCGGGAGAGGGGAAAAGCACGGCGACGCCATGTTCGATGGCGCCGCACTCAGCGGCCGTCGAGCGGCCGCAGCCAGAACCGCAAGCGGTGACAGCTCGGCATATCGTGACCGATCTCCTGCCATTCAAGCTGGCAGAACATGCCGTCCTGGCGCCCGTATCCGCGCTTGGTCCAGAACGCGTCGTTCGAGCGAAAGCCTTCCGGCCGGCGCGGATCGTCGCCATCGCGCTCGACCGCGCAGAACGCAGTCATCGCGAAGCGCCCGAGCCTGCGCGCATAGCCTTCGCGCTCGTCGAAGAAACGGTGCCCGAGGCCATGACCACGGTACTTTCCGAGCAGCACGGATTCGCCGAAATAGAAGACGTCCGAAAGCGCGATGCCGCGATCGAGGAACGGCTGCTGGAACGCGGCGGTCTCGTCCGCCAGCGGAATGCCGGTCGACGCGCCGATCACCTCGTCGCCGTCGAAAGCCAGTACGAACAGGCTCTCGGGAGACTCCGCGTAGGTCGCGAGATAGTTCTTCTCGTAGGCGCGATCGCCGGCGTAGAGATAAGGCCAGTCGCGGAACACCGCGATGCGAAGCGCGGCGACCGCGTCGAGATGCGGCGCGACACCGGATCCGCTGAAGGTCTTCACGTCGATCATGGCGCAACGTTAGCGAATCCGGCGCTTCGCGCCTAGTCGAATGGCTCCGTCGAAGCCGTGGCGTTTGGCCGCAAATCCGCCCTTGCTGCTGACAGCCGGTGTCAGCAGGTTCCGCCTAGAGTCGCCTGTCCCTTTGCTGGAGATCGCCCATGCGCTACCGGATGCCCATCGCCTCGCGCCGTCACGACGCATGGAGGCCGCAACGATGATCTCTCCGATGCTTCTGACCGTGCTCGCGGCTGCGAGCACGCCGTCCGAGGGTCCCGCGATCGTGGACCACGCGAGTTGTTGCGCCGTGATCGAGCTGCGCCAGTACACGCTGAAACCCGGCCAGCGCGACGTACTGATCGAACTCTTCGAGCGCGAGTTCGTCGAGACGCAGGAAGCCGTCGGCATCGATCTCGTCGGCACGTTTCGCGATCTCGACCGGCCGGACCGCTTCGTCTGGCTGCGCGGCTTCCCGGACATGGACTCGCGCGCACGATCGCTGCAGGCGTTCTACGGCGGCTCCGTCTGGCAGTCTCATCGCGACGCCGCCAACGCGACGATGATCGATTCGGACAACGTGCTGCTGCTTCGCCCCGCCGATGCCGGCGCCGGATTCGCGCCGCCCGCCGCGCCGCGCGCACCGGCCGGCTCGAGCGACCTTCCGGCTTCGCGCGTGTTCGCGACGATCTACTCGTTCGCGGCACCCGTCGACGAGGCATTCCGGCGCTTCTTCCGCGACGAGCTCGCGCCCGTGCTGACCGAAAGCGGCGCGACGCCGATCGCCGGGCTCGAAACCGAATCCGCGGAGAACACGTTCCCGCGCCTTCCGGTCCGGGCCGGCGAGCACGTCTTCGTGTGGTTCGCGCGCTTCGACGACGAGGCGGGCTTTCGCGCCGCGTCGACCCGGCTCGAAGGTTCTGCGCGCTGGGCTGCGCTGAGGCCGCGGCTCGAGCATCGACTGGCGAAGCCCGCCGAGCACCTCGTGCTGCAGCCTACGGCACGCTCGAAGCTGCGCTGAGCGCGAGTAGACTCGAAGGATGCCCAGAGCGACGACGCTTCTCGACAGAGCTTCGATCTCGGCGACGGACTATCGCTGCGACGCGGGTCCGCACGATGCGCCGTATACCGAGCTGCACCGTCGCTTCTCGCTCGCCTACGTGCGCCGGGGCAGCTTCGGCTATCGCTATCGCGGACGTTCGCACGAGCTCGTCGCCGGGTCCGTGCTGGCCGGGCATGCGGGCGACGAATTCGTCTGCACGCACGAGCATCACGCGGGCGGCGACGAGTGTCTTTCGTTCCATTTTCCCCCCGACGCGACCGAGGCGTTCGTCGTCGCCGGCTCCGCGCAGGTCCGCGCCCGGCTCTGGCGCACCGGCGGCGTTCCGCCATTGCCCGAGCTGATCGTGCTCGGCGAGCTCGCGCAGGCCGCCGCCGACGGGCGCAGCGACGTCGGTCTCGACGAGGCGGGACTCCTGTTCGCGGACCGCTTCGCGGAAATCGTCGGCGGGCGCGCCCGCGCGCATGCGACCGCAAGGCCGCGCGACCGGCGGCGGGCCGTCGAGGCCGCGCTTCGCATCGAGGCCAGCGCGCACGAGCCGATCGATCTCGAAGGCGCGGCTCGCGATTCGGGCCTCAGCGCGTTCCATTTCCTGCGCGTCTTCTCCGCGGCGCTCGGCGTGACGCCGCACCAGTACCTGATCCGCTCGCGTCTTCGTCGCGCGGCGCGATTGCTCATCGACGCGGCGCGGCCGATCGGCGAGATCGCGTTCGACGTCGGCTTCGGCGATCTCTCGAATTTCGTGCGCACGTTCCATCGCGCGGCCGGCGTCTCGCCTCGCGCGTTCCGTCAGGCCGCGCGCGGCGATCGCAAGATTCTCCAAGACCGGCTCGCCCGCGGCGCCGTAGCCTGACCTCCCGACCCAAGGAGGTTTCATGTACGACCATATCGGTTTGAAGGTGGCTGACATCGACGCGAGCGCGCGCTTCTACGAAGCGGCGCTCGCTCCGCTGGGATTCGTGCGCGACGGCACCGGTTTCGGACCGGAAGGCGCGCCCGCCCTGTGGCTTTACGAAGGCGGAAAGCGGAACGCTGCGACGCACCTTGCGTTCAACGCGAAAGATCGCGCCGCCGTCGACCGTTTTCACGAGGCAGGCCGCAAGGCCGGCGGCACGGACAACGGAGCGCCCGGTCTGCGCGCGGATTACGCGCCAACGTATTACGCGGCGTTTCTGATCGATCCGGACGGGAACAACGTCGAGGCGGTCTGCATGCGGTAGGTTGGCGCGAAGGGTTTCCTCCTTCCGCTCACAGGAGAAGCTTGGCCCGGACGCGATCCGGTGGCGAAGTCAGATGAAAGTTCTTTTTTGCAGCGGCGAACCAAGCTCGCCCTCACCCTCTCCCGCAAGCGGGAGAGGGGAAACGCCGAATTTTCTCTTGCGCTTTGCGAGAGAGCCGATTTCCCTTCTCCCGCTTGCGGAATCGAATTCGTCCCTCAGGGCGGATTCGGGTGCCGAAGGCGGATGAGGGCGCTCTTGGAGCTTGAACCGGCCTCGCCCTCACCCTGCCTCTCCCGCAAAAGCGGGAGAGGGGAAAAGCGAATCAACCGCCGACCTGCCGGATCCAGTCCTCGAGGTTGTAGTAGTTCGTCACGCGCGCGATGCGTCCGCCGCGGATTTCGAAGAATGCGCCGCCCGGCAACACGTATTTCTGGCCGCGGGCAGGCGGCAATCCTTCGTCGCCGACCTTGTACGTGCCGTGCACGACGTACTCGGCGCCGGCGCGCGTGCCGTCGGCGCTGCTGAGCGCGACGATGTCGCGCAACTGCTCGGAATAGCTTCTGTCCATGCGGGCGAGAAACGCGCGGAATGCCTCGCGGCCGCTTTCGCGCGGGCCCTGATTCAGATCGTGCACGACGTCGTCGGCGAGACAATCCAGCATCGCGTTCCAGTCGCCGCGATTGAACGCGGCGTAATAGCGTTCGATCAGAGCGATCGTGTCTTGCATGCTCATGAAATATCTACCCGAGAAATGACGATGGGCCGGACACCGGCAACGCCGCTATGGTAGCAATCCTGAAATAGGCGCAGCGAAGCCGAAAGCTCCACGTCTACCTCATTCCGGGCTCCCTATCGCGCGGTTTTCGCCACGTCTCGAACCGCGAACCGATCGATCCGGCGCGACACGCGCATCAATGCAGCAGATGCCGCAGCGCGTGCATGCCGCCGAACGCCCAGAACAGCCCGAATGCGGCCCAGAACATCCTGCGCACGCGACGAGCGGCGAACCAGACGATCGCGACGAGCAGCACGAGCGGCAGATGCTTCTCGATCGCCTCGCGCTGGCGCGGCGAAAGCTCGAATCCGGGCAAACCGATGTCGGACAGGTTCATCGCGTCTTCTCCCGCGCCTTCGGCGGCGCGGAAAGATCGTCGCGCGCCGCCGATCGAAGCGGCAGACGCGAGCGTCAGCGATCGCCGGTGACGATTGTCATCCGTCCGCCTGCTTCGCCGCGATCCAGTCGTCGATCACGCGCTCGAGCAGCGCGAGCGGCAGCGCGCCGTGCGTCAGCACCTGATCGTGGAAATCGGCCAGCCGGAACTTCGGACCCAGAGCCTGCTTCGCCTTCTCGCGGAGCGCGAGAATCTTCAGCATGCCGGCCTTGTACGCGAGCGCCTGGCCGGGATCGACGAAATAGCGTTCGATCTCGGCCGTGACATCCGACTCGGCCATGCCGGTGTTGTCCATCATGTACTGGATCGCCTGCTCGCGCGTCCAGCGCTTGTAGTGGATGCCCGAATCGACGACGAGGCGCACGGCGCGCATCATCTCGTCGCGCAGGCGCCCGAGATCGTCGAGCGGATCCTTCTCGAAACCGAGCTCCCACGCGAGCCGCTCCGCATACAGCGCCCAGCCTTCGACGTACGCCGTGAACGGCAGCACGCGGCGGAAGAACGGCACGCCCTTCAGCTCCTGCGCGACGGAAATCTGGAAATGGTGGCCCGGAATGCCTTCGTGATAGGCCAGCGTGCGCATCGCGAACTTCGGCGTCTCGGCCGTGTCGCGCATGTTCGCGAAGAACACGCCGGGACGCGAGCCGTCGAACGAGCCGGGCTCGTAGTACGCGCCGGGCGCCGTCTTCTCGGCGAACGCAGGCACGGCCTTGACCTCGACGCCGAGCTTCGGACGCACGTCGAAGGCATCGCCGAGTCCGGCATTCACTTCGTCGAGAATCGCCTGATAGCGTTTCAGCATCGCGGCCTTGCCGTCGGCGGTGTTCGGATACGCCGCGTCCGGCGCATGGGCGAGCTGCTGGACGCGCGCGCCGATCGTGCCTTCCGCGAGGCCCTGCTCGCGCAGGATCGTCTCCATCTCGGCCGAGATGCGCGCAACCTCGGCGAGACCGAGCGTGTGCACTTCTTCGGGCGTCATATCGGTCGTCGTGTTCATGCGCACGCACCAGGCGTAGTACGCATCGCCGTCCGGCAGATGCCATGCGCCGTAGTTGCCCTTTGCCTTCGGCTTCAGCGCGATGAAGTAGCCGATCAGCTGGCGATAGGCCGGGTAGACCTTCGCTTCGATCGAGCGCTCGACGCGAGAGAGCAAGTCCGTGCGCGCGGCCTCGTCAAGCGCATCGGGCGCGATCTTGTCGAGCTTCTCCTTGAAGCTCGCGTACAGCATGTTCTCCCCGGCGGGGGTGCCGACGAACGATTGCATCTGCGCGAGCACTTCGTCGACCGTGAATTCCGGAGGAATGATGCCCTTGCGCTCGCGCAGCCGGAGCCCGTCGAGCACTTCCGCGAACTTCTGCGGAAACCTGTCGAGGCGCGCGATGTACGTCTCGGCGTCGTGCCGGTCGTTGACCTGATGCGTCTGCGCCATGAAGCTCGGCAGCGACGACTGGATGCCTTCGAGCTGGTTGACCGGAAAGTCGTAGTCGCGGAAGCGGTCGCCCTCGACCTGCATCGACAGGAAATAGTCGAGCACGTCGTACGAGAGCCGACCCTCGCGATCGAGCGCGCTGCGGTCGTAGCGGTGCAGCACGTCGACGTCGTCCTTGATCGCCGCGGCGAGCTCGGCCTCGTGCGCGGGCGAGGCATCGTCGAGCTTGTCGCTGTAGAAATCGAGCCAAGACGGCAGGATCCGCATGTTGCTCAGCATCTCGGGACTCTGCAGCGCGAACTTGGCGAAGACGCGGCCGTAGAACCAGTCGATCTTCGCCGGCTTGAAGTACCAGACGTGCACGAAGAACGCCGCGCCGAGGACGATCGCGATCAGCACGAGTCGCAGCAGCCACTTCAGCACGGTCTTCATCGGTGAACCTCGTCCGGAAAAGTTGCGATGCCCGCTGCGCTTCGCGGCAGGCGCCATGGAAAAGTCGCGAGCCGGCAGGTCCGCCGGCTCGTGCAGCCGCTTCAATACCAGAACCGCACGCCGGCGACGAGCTGTGCGTCGCGGTTCCCATGGCCGTCGGCCTGCGCGTAGTCGGCGCTCCGGCCGAAGCGGCGCGACCATTCGACGCCGACATACGGCGCGAACTCGCGCCGGATCTCGTAGCGCAGGCGCAGGCCGAACGCGGCATCGGAAAGCCCGGAACCCGTGCGCGCGGCCGCATCGTCCCGGCCGTGCGCGTCGAGTTCCAGGCGCGGCTGCAGGATGAGCCGCTGCGTCAGCACGACCTCGTAATCGAGCTCGACGCGCACGGCCGAGCGGCCTGCCCCACCGAGATAACCCGTCGCGCCGAGCTCGATTCCGTAAGGAGCAAGTCCGCTGACACCGAACGCGATCCATTGGCGGTCGGCACCCTGTCCGAAATCCCGGCGGACGCCGAGCTCGGTGTTCCAGAACGCCGCGATCGCGTGATTCCAGAGCAGCTCGGCATCGGCGCGATCGATTCCGCCGTCCGCACGCTCGCCTTCGCTGCGGAGCAAGGCCCGGTCGAAGTCGCCGCCGGCCCATGCCGAGACCTTCCACGCGAATGCGCCGCCGCCGCTCACGCGCTCGAAGCGCTCGAACTTCAGCATCGCCAGCGTCGCGTCGTCGTCCATCGCCATCACGTCGGCCATCGCCGCGGGATCCATCTCGTCCATGGCATGCGCGGGCGGGGGCGGCGGAACGTGATCCGGAACTCTTTCCGACGACCGACGATGCGCGTCGCGCGCGTCGCCGTTTTCGGCAGGCGCGTCGCATGCGATGGACCGCGGCCGTTCTTCATCGCAATGTGCGTGCGATGCCGCCGGCGATCGATCGTCCGGCGCAGGATCGGGATTGCCGGCCTCCTGCGCATGAAGCGGCACGACCGCGAACGCGAGCAACGCGAGCAACGCGCGATGCGGCTTCGGGCCACTACGCGAGACCCTGATCATGCCACCACCACTTCGCGGAACATCCCCGCTTCCATGTGATACAGCAGATGGCAGTGATACGCCCAGCGGCCGACCGCGTCGGCACTGACGCGATACGCGATCCTCTGCGCGGGTTGCACGACGACGGTGTGCTTGCGCACGAGGAATTCGCCGTCCGGCGTCTCGATCTCGCTCCACATGCCGTGCAGGTGGATCGGGTGCGTCATCATCGTGTCGTTCACGAGCACGAAGCGCACGGATTCGCCGCGGCGAAGGCGGATCGGCTCCGCGCCGGAAAACTTCCGGCCGTCGAACGACCACGCGTAGCGCGCCATGTTGCCGGTCAAATGCAGCTCGATGTCGCGTCCGGCGCCGGCGGAGATCGGTGCGCCGATCGTGTGCAGGTCCGCATAGGCCAGCACGCGGCGGCCGTTGTCGCGCAGGCCGACTCCCGGATCGTCGAGGTTCACGCGCGGCGCGTCGACGCGCATGTCGACACCGGGCCCGTATTCGTCCGGGTCGTGCCGCACCGCTCCGGAGTGCATCATTCCTTCGCGAGAATCCGTCGCCATCGACGCGCCGCAGCCGCCTTCCATGCCTTTCATCGAAGCGTGGCCGGAGCCGTGCGCCGCGTGATTTGCCGCGCCCATCATGTCGCGCATCGTCAGGAGCGGGCGCGCATCGAGCCGCGGCACGTCGGCCTCCATGCCGGCGCGCGGTGCGAGCGTGCCGCGCGCGTAGCCGGTCCGATCCATCGATTGCGCGAAGATCGTGTACGCGCGATCCGCCGTCGGCTCGACGATGACGTCGCAAGTCTCGGCCGGCGCGATGCGCAGCTCGTCCACGGTGACGGGGTCGACGTCCTGGCCGTCTGCGGCGATGACGCGCAGTTTGAGGCCGGGGATGCGCACGTCGAAGAACGTCATCGAAGCGCCGTTGATGAAGCGCAGCCGCACGCGCTCGCCCGCTTCGAACAGGGCCGTCCAGTTCGTTGCCGGCGTGGCGCCGTTCATGAGGTACGTGTAGGCGCTTGCGGAAACGTCCGCGAGATCGGACGGATCCATGCGCATCCGGCTCCACATGCGACGCGACGCCCATGCGCTTTCGACGCCGCGCTCGTGCGCATCGCGCAGGAAATCGCCGGCTGTCGGCCGCGCGAAGTTGTAGTAGCTCGATTGCTTCTTCAGCGTCGCGTAGATGCGCTCGGGATCGATGTCGGTCCAGTCGGAAAGCAGCACGACGTGCTCGCGATCGGCCGGAAACCGCTCGCCGTCGCGCGGCTCGACGACGATCGGCCCGTACAGACCGAGCTGCTCCTGGAACCGCGAATGGCTGTGATACCAGTACGTCCCGGCCTGGTTGACCGTGAAGCGGTAGAGATACGTGTCGCCGGGCGGGATGCCCATGAAGCTCAAGCCCGGCACGCCGTCCATGTCGGCGGGAACGATGAGGCCGTGCCAGTGGATCGAGCTCGTGACCGCAAGCGTGTTGTGAACGCGCAGCGTCACGGTATCGCCCTGCCTCCAGCGCAGCAGCGGGGCCGGCAGGCGGCCGTTCACGACCGCCGCGGCGCGAGGCGCTCCGGTGACTTCGACCAGCCGCTCGCCGATCGACAGCGAGAAATCGCGGCCGTCGAGCACCGCACCTTCGCCCGTGGCGAGCGCGCTGCCCGCGGCTTCGAGACGGCGGCCGAAACCCAGCGCCGCGGCAGCGCCGCCGAGCGCCAGCCCTTGCACGAACCGACGGCGCGACGCTTGCGCGGCGGCGGTCTTCACATGAAACCCCATCGGAATTCTCCGCACCAGACCCGCGCCGCGCGGCGCAGGCCGATCGCTGACGACGCGCGT
>DASZYR010000291.1:0-3175 GCA_035545255.1 Rhodanobacteraceae bacterium | reverse complement strand
TACGCCGCGCCGAAGGATGCGTTCGTCGACCGCGCCAGCGACACCGGCGCCTCGCATGCGCATCAGATCGTGCTCGAAGCGCTCAGCGAGACGGGATTGATCGGCCTCGCGTTCTGGATCGCCGGCGCATTCGTCGCCGTGCGCGCGTGGATGCGCGCGGATGCGGGCGCCCGCGATCGTGCGCGCGCGCCGGCGCTCGCGCTCGTCGCGCTGTGCTTTCCGCTGAACACGCACTTCGCGTTCTACTCGGCGTGGTGGGGCCTTCTCTTCTGGTGGCTCATCTCGCTCTACTGCGCGGCGCTCGGCGCAGGAGAGGAGAGCGCCGATGCGTGAGCCGCTCTCGGTCGTCGTCATCACGTTCAACAACGCCGACACGCTCGACCGTTGTCTCGCCGCGGCCGACTGGGCCGACGAAATCGTAGTGCTCGATTCCGGATCGACCGATGCGACCGTCGAGATCGCGAAGCGCCACGGCGCGCGCATCGCGACGCACGCGTTCGACGACTACGGACCGCAGAAGCAGCGCGCGATCGACATGGCGAGCCACGACTGGGTGCTGAACCTCGACGCCGACGAAGTGCTCTCGCCCGGCACGCGCGAGATCATCGAGAACGCATTGACCGCGCCCGCCGTCGCGGGTTACCGCCTGCCGCGCCGCGAGCGGATGTTCTGGACCGTGCAGCACCGGCTTTCACGGCGCAACGATCACCTGCGCCTCTTCGACCGGCGCCGCGCGCGCATGAATGCCGTGCCGGTGCACGCGTCGGTTGTCGCCGACGGACCGGTGGCGACGCTCTCGGGCGCGGATTTCGTCAACGACGGAGACGCCGACATCGCCGCTCGCGTCGACAAGATCAACCGCTATTCGAGCGCGATGGTCGCGCACAAGATCGCGCGCGGCCAGCGCTTCGTCGCCGCGCGCATGGTGCTCTATCCGCCGCTGTTCTTCCTGCGCCAGTATCTTCTGAAGCGCTATTTCCTCAACGGCTGGGCCGGCTTCGTCAGCGCCGCGGTCGGTGCGTTCTACGTGTTCCTCAAATACGCGAAGGTCTTCGAGGCGCGGCGCAAACGCCGCGACTGAGCGCGTTCAATCCGGCGCGGCCGCGCGCGGCGGCGCCGGCGCGACGTAACCGATGACCGTGCAGAGCAACCCGTATGCGATGAACGAGGCAATACCGAACGCACTGCCGAGATGCGTGCGGTCGATGAGCAGCAGCTTGGCAAGCACGACCGCCATCAGCGCGGCGCCCGCGAGCCAGAGCGACCGGCTGCCGCGCCGCGAACCCCAGACCCAGCCGACGACGCCGAGCGCGCTCCAGACGAGCGTCAATGCGGTCTGCGCGACGGCCGAGTCGACGATGCGCGCGTTCCACGGCGCACCGGCGAGATGATGCACGCCGCGCAGCGTCGCGACCGTGACGAACAGGAATCCCGCTCCGGCGACGAGCGCGAATCGGTGTCGCGCAAGATCCTTGTCCGTTGAAGCATCGGCAAGCCAGCGCGCCGCGGAGAAAAGGATCGCAAGCTGCGCGATCTCGACCGGATTCAGCAGTGGAACGTAGCGGACCGGTGTCGTGTCGCCGGCTTGCAGCAGCAGGCCGACGAATGCGGCCAGCGCGACGAGCGCCTGCGATGCGCACAGCGACGCGCGCCACTCGGCGAAGCGATTGCCGAGCGGCGGCGCGATCCATGCGGGCCGCGCGATCGCGAGCGCCCACGCGACGAGCAGCGGCAGCAGCATCAGGGCGTCGCACCATCCATCGCCGAGGCCGGCATCGCGTGCGAGCTGCCGCAGCGCGAGCGATGCGGCGATCGTCCATGTCCAGATCCAGCCCGAATGCGCGAGCCTCAGTGCGCCGCGCGATGCGTCTCCGCTCAGCACGAGCGCGCCGCCGCCTGCGACGGCGTAAAGCGCGAATGCGCCGAGCCCCCAGCCCGCGAACGGGCGGATGTCGTCGATGCCGAATCCGATCGCGATGACGACCGTCGCGACGAAGCCGGCCGCGACCGTCCATGCGAGCGCCGGGCGATGCATCGATCGCCACGCGGCGCCGGCCAGCGCGGCGGTCACGGTGGCGAAGCCGAGCAGCGCGTACGGCTCGAATGTCGGCGTCACGAAGCGGTAGATCTCGCGCAAGCCCGCGGCGGTCCATCCGGCGAGACCGCAGAGATAGAGCAGGAGAGAAAGCGCCGCGTTCGCGCCGTTGCGCGCGTACAGCGCCGAACTCGCGAACACGGCGCCGACGATCAGGAGGGCGCTCGCGAAACTGCCGTTCGCGATCGGTGTCGTATCGGCGCTCGCGGCGCCATTCGCCAGCGCGACGAAGAACGCGCCGACGGCGAGCGCCTGCAATGCGAGTCCGCTCCAGCGCGGCAGCCTTCTCTGCTGCCGGAAACCGAGCCATATCAACGCCGCGCCTTCGAGCGCGAACGTGCACGCGGTCGTGCGCGCGCTCAGCGCGAGCGGAATCGCGAGGGTCGCGAAGCCGGCGGCGAGTGCGGCGAACGATGCGCGCAATGCGCTGAAGATCGGACGGCGCAACAGAGCGGCGAGAACCGCATGGACGGCCGCGAGCGCAAGGGCGCAGATCGCGAGCGGTCGATGCGCACCGTCGAGCAACGCGGCTTGCAGCAGGAAAGCGATCAGCGGATTGCCGAACACGAGCGTGCCGTCGACGAATCCTTCCTCGCGCGCGGCCTCGGTCCGCCTGCGTGCGTGGAGGATCGGTATGGCGAGATAGATCGCGAAGAATGCGATCAGGAACGGCTCCGTCGTGTCGAACAGCGATGGCTCGTAGCGGAGCACGCCCCAGCCCGTGCCGATGATCCACGTAAATGCGAAACCGACGAGATTCAGCGCGCGCCACGACCTCTGCAGCGCGATCGCGAGGATGCCGAGATCGAGGATCGCGTAATACGAGAACAGCACGACATGATCGCCGGCGCCGGTCGAGATCAGGATCGGCGCGGCGAATCCCGCCAGCGTGCCGAGCAGCGCGAGCGCGAGCGCATCCTGCACGACGGCGAGCACGCAGGCCGTCGCGACGAGTGCGATCATGGCGGCGAACGCGAGTCCGGCCGGGATCAGCGCATAGACGCGGAACGCCGCGAACACCGTCATCAGCAGCACGCCGAGCGCGCCGCCCTGGAGCGCGAGCCCGAACGCGCGGCGCCG
>DASZYR010000290.1:0-14152 GCA_035545255.1 Rhodanobacteraceae bacterium | reverse complement strand
CGCGGTCGTCCTTCGTCCACCAGTTGACGTTGTTGCCTTTCGCGTCGAACTGGCTGCCTTCGTCGTCGTAGCCGTGCGTCGCCTCGTGGCCGATCACGGCGCCGATGCCGCCGTAGTTGATCGCGTCATCGGCCTTCGCGTCGAAGAACGGCGGCTGCAGGATCGCGGCCGGGAAGTTGATCGTGTTGTCGGTCGGGTTGTAGTACGCGTTGACGGTCTGCGGCGTCATGCCCCATTCGAGACGATCGGTCGGCTTGCCGACTTTCGAGATGTCGTATTGGTATTCGTATTTCGCGGCAGCAGCGACGTTCGCGTAGTAGTCGTCCGGCACGATCCTGAGGCCCGACCAGTCGCGCCATTTGTCGGGATAACCGATCTTCGGCAGGAACGTGCCCCACTTTTCGATCGCCTTCGTCTTCGTGTCGGCGCTCATCCAGTCGAGCTTCTCGATGCGCGCCTTCAGCGCGTCCTGGAGATTCGAGACGAGCTCCTTCGCACGCGCCTTCGACTCCGGCGGGAACGCGACGGCGACGTACATCTCGCCGAGCGCCATGCCCATGTTGTCGTTGATCGCGTCGAGCACGCGCTTCCAGCGCACGCGCTGTTCCTTCTGACCGTTGAGCTTCTGGTCGTAGAACGCGAAATGCTCGTCGGCGAACGGCTTGGAGAGATACGGCGACGCGGAATCGATCGCATGCGCGCGGAAATACGCCTGCCACTCGGCGACCGACTCGTCCTTCAGCATCTTCTCGACTTCGGCGAAGAAGTCGGGTTGAGAGAGCGAGAAGCCCTTGCCGACGTCGGCACCCTGCGCGGTGAAGAACTTCTCCCACGACAGGCTCGGCGTGACCTTGTCGGCTTCGGCCGGCGTCACGAAGTGATACTGGTTCGCGGGATCGCGAAGCTCGACCGGAAGCTTCGACGCCTTCGCGAGCCGCGTCTCGAACGCGAGCACCTGCTCGGCTTCTTTCTTCGCGTCGGCTTCGGCGACGCCGGTCAGCATCAGCGCCTTCGCCAGATGCGCCTGATAGGCGGCGCGGATCTCGGCGTAGTCGGCCTTCTCGTAGTAGTCGCGCGTCGGCAGGCCAAGGCCGCCCTGGAACGCGTAGGCGATCTGCATGGAGGCGTTCTTGAAGTCCGGCAGCGAGCCGATCTGGAACAGCTCGCTCTGGCCGCGCGCGGCCGAGTCGGTGATCCACGCGACGATGTCCGCCGTCGTTTTCATGGCACCGATGCGATCGAGATCGGGCTTGATCGGCATCCAGCCGGCTTTCTCGACGGCGGCGTCATCCATGCCGGAGCGATAGAACCAGCCGATCTTCTGCTCGATCGAGCCCGCCTTCGCATGATCGGCGTCCTTCGCGGCCTTCTCGGCGATCGAATGCTGCGTCTCGAGGCTGTGCTCGCGCAGCTGGTCGAACGCACCCCAGCGCGTGCGGTCCGGCGGAATCGGATTCGCCGCGACCCATTTCGCATTGACGAATCCGTTGAAGTCGGCACAGGGATTGATCGACTTGTCGATGTCGCCCACATCGAACGAACTCGCGGCGAGCGCGCTGCCGGACGAAAGCGCGAGCGAAACCGCGAAGGCGAGCGGCTTGACGAACCTCGGGTACATGGGTCTCTCCTGGAACAAGATCGTGAAACGAAAAGGGGGACATCGCCGTATGGCATGTGCGGCGCCGTGGCCGGCGCCCGGCGGCATGCAGGACGACCGGCGAGGCTAGGAGTACCGGGCGGCCGCTCACAGTGTCGAAGGTCACTCCGGCGGGGATATTCACGATTCGGGCAGGCGGACCGCAAGCGGAACCGCGCAGCTGCTGGCGGGCCGTTCAGCGGACGCGCGCTGCCGCGAGCGCGGCGGCATCGAGGCGCAGCACCGGATACGCGCCGACGTGCTGCGTGGCATACCACGGCGAGCGCTCGTAGAAGAACGCAAGGCGGGCCGCCGGGTCCTTCGCGAAGGCGGGATCGGCCGCAAGCCGGGTCTTGAATTCGGACTGGAGCGACGGGTCTTTCTCGATCATCTCGCGGGCGAGCCGCTCGGCGATGCGCGCGTCCGGCGATTCCTTCTGCTCGAAGATCGCGTCGAGGAATCCCCAGCGCAACAGCGAATCGGATGCTGCGGGCTCGAGCAGGTTCGCGACGAGGTTCGCGGCGGGCTGATCCATCGGCACGAGCACGGAGCCGGCCGGCAGGTCGATCGTGGCTGTATCGCTCGCGATGCCGAAATCGCGCAGCAGGTGACGGCCCTCGAACGGCTTTTCTTCCCACGAGGGACTCGTCAGCGCGTAGCGCTCGGCGCGCACGGACACCGCCCGGTCGAGCCGTTCGGTGCGAATGCCGTGCTGCGCGAGTTTGTCGATGATCGCCACCCACGCGGCAGGGATCGCATAAGCGGCCGGCAGGCGAACCGACGCGGTCGCGACGAGATCGCGATAGAACGGAACTTCGAAGGTCTTTGGCGTCTTCGGATCGTAAGTCGTCCAGGTGTCGCCGGAGACGTCGCTGGCCTGCTGCGAGAACGCATAGCCCTTCAGCGCGAACGTCGTCGCCTTGTCGGTCGTCCTGAATGCGACGGCAAGCTCGGTGCCGGGCTTGCGCGCGATCGTCGCGGCGTCGGCTTCGGCCACGGCCTTGCGCAGCGTGCCCGCGTGCGCGTTCACGTACGCGAGCGTCGCGACGACAAGATCATACGTCGCGCGTACGCGGACCTCGTACGGCTTCAGCATGTGTGTCTCGACGAGCAGCGCCGCGCGATTCCCGAGCGCGACGTAGCCGGTCGAGAAACGCGGGCCAGAGCCGAAATTGCCGATGCCTTTCGTGATGTCGCGGTGATCGACGAGATCGAGATACGGCGCGGCGAGATGGCCCATGCGGTCGAACGCCGGGAAGATCGACTGCTTGAAGGCCGCGTTCTGCCAGGCCTTGACGGCCGGATCGAGCGGCCCCCAGTCCTCCATGTACCAGGTGAGGTCGTACTGGTAGTCCGCGCCGTCGGTCGTGTGGATGTCCATGAAGAGATCGGGCATCCACGCATCGAACATCGCAAGCCACGAGCGCATCTCGGGTGCGTCGGCCTTCATGTAGTCCCGGTTGAGATTGAGGTTCTGCGCGGTCGCGCGGAATCCCATCGCGTCGGGGCCGTTCTGGTTGATGCGGTTGTGCGGATTCGAGTGCTCGTGTCCGTCGACGTTGAAGATCGGGAGCCAGACGAGGATCGCGTGGTCGAGCAGGTCCGCGTGCTTGCGTCCGATCGAGAGATCGCGCAGCAGCATGAGACCCGCATCCTTGCCCTCGATCTCGCCGGCGTGGATGCCGGCCTGCACGAGCACGATTTCCTTGCCCGATTTCCGCGCGGCTTCGGGCGTGAATTCGCCGCCCTTCGCGGCGACGACGAGCATGAGGTCGCGTCCTTCGGGCGAGACGCCGAAGCGCGTCAGGTGGATCGTGTCCGGCGATGCGGCGGCGAGGCGTTCGAGATACGCCTTCGTGTCGGCGTACGAAGGCGTCGTGCGGAAGGCGGAACGTTCTGCGGGCGTGATCCAGTCGGTCATGACGGCCTTCGGTGGCGCGGCGCCGGCGCCGGCCGCGACGCATGCGAGACCGAGCAGCACGAGATTCGCAAGCTTCATCGCGATCGGCGGCGGCTGTGGGAAAGCGCCGATGTTAGCGTCCATTCGTCGTTCCCGCGAAAGCGGGAACCGGGCGCCGTGCTCCGGCCGCCGAAGGCGCCGGGCCCCCGCTTTCGCGGGAACGACGAAATCACACGCCGTAGCCGCTCGCCTCGACCCGCGCCGGTCGCCGGGTCCCTGCCTTCGCGGGACGACGAAGCAGCGCAACCTCCGCCCGCTCAATCGAATCCGTTGCGATACACGACCGGCCGCAGCTCGACCGCGATCGAGCGCCGCGCGCCGACGATGTCGGTGATCGCCGCGCCGAGCGCGTTGCACGGCCCCGTCGCTTCAAGATCGGCCCAGCCGTAGTAGTCGTATTGCGTGAGGCCCGGCTGCGCGAGCCACTCGGTGCCGTTCCAGTAGACGGACGGATTGCCGAGCGCGAGCACGCTGCCGTTGCCGAGCGTGATCATCGGTCCGCCGCCGCCGGCTTGCGTCGCGATCGACCACGCGCTGCCGTCGTAGCGGACGATCAGCGGGCCGTACTCTTCGGGGCCCGTGAACCAGCTGCCGCCCGCGTAGACGTCGTTCGATCCGAGCGCAAGCGCGGAGCCGTATTCGATCTGGTCACCCGGCTGCGGCACGCCGTCCGCGAGCTGCCATGCGCTTCCGTCGAAGTGCAGCACGTAGGGCGCGAAGGACATGTCGCCGTCGCTGCCCGCGCCGACGGCCCAGAGATCGTTCGACGCGACGCCGTCCGTGGTCGAGAGCGACCAGCCCGGCGAACCGCCCGACGCCGGAAACGGCGTGTCGAAGCGCTCCAGCGTCGAGCCGTTCCAGTGCAGCGCGAGCGAGCCCCACGTGCCTTCGATCCACGAGCCGACGAACCAGACGTCGTCCGCCGCGATCGCCTTGACGCCGGTGATCTCGGAGCCCGAGCCGTTCGTCGTCACGGGCGCCGGCACTTGCGTCCATTCGTTGCCGTTCCAGTGCGCGAGGAAGATCTGTCCGCCGACGAAACCGTCCTGCGACTGGCCCTTGCGCCAACCGCCAGCCCACAGGTCGTTCGGCGCGACGCCGTCGATCGCGTTGAACCAGACTTGCGCGCACGGATTCGGATTGCCGCTGTCGACGCACACGTCGGGGCTCGGCGTCGGCACGATCTGCCAGTCGCCGCCGTCGACGCGGTGATACGCGAGAGAGAGCGTCAGCTGCGAGCCGATCGGGCCCGTGTCGTAGCCGCCGACGAGCCATTCGTCGCCGGGCCCGAACGCTTTCGCCGCGTGCACGGTGGTCGCGGTCGCATCTTCCGGCAGCGGCAGCATCGTCGTGTTCCATTCGCCGCATTCGGCGACGGTGTTCGACGGCGGAGGTCCGGGCGGCACGCCGTAGAGCGAGAACGCGAAATCGAAACTGCTCGGGCCGAACATGTCCTCGTGCTGCTGCCAGGGCGTGCCCGCGAGGTTGTCGCGGATCATGATCGGGCTCGCGAACGGCGTCACGTGATTCGCCGATTGCATCGGCCACGTCGCGGGGCGGTCGTATTCGAGCTGCGCCGAAAGGAAGTAATCGCCGTCGGCGAAGAACGGCTCGGGGAACGTCACGTCGATCGTGCCGTTGTGTCCGGTCTGGTTGAGGTCGTGGATGAAGCGCGGATCGCTCGCGTCGAGTCGGAACGAGTAAAGCTCGTCGCCGGGTTTGCCGTCGTCACCCTTCGCGTAGATGTGCACGCGCACGCCCGTCGCGAACACGCCTTCGCAGTTCCAGCAGTCGTAGCCTGCGACGACCGCGCGATGGATCTCGCCGGTCACGCGGAAATCGTCGGCGATTTCCTGATCGACGGCCGCGGCGCTCGTGATGACGATGCTGTCTTTCGTGATGCTCCAGTAGTCGGCCTCGTTGTTCCAGAGGCGCTGGTCGGCGTTCGCCGCGAACGGCGCGAGGCAAAGCGAGAGAACGAGGCCGGCGCCCGGCCGGCGGAATTCGAATCGAAACACGGTATGTCCCCAGGAGCTCGGGGCGCACTCTCGGCGAAGGCGCGAACGCTCGCAAGCGGGCGCTGGAGGAAAACGCCCATCCAGGCGCGACGAAACGTTTCGGCGGGCGGCTCATCCCCTGGTTGACGGGGCAGGGCAGGTTCCGCGTCCGCGGGTCATTGCGCGGCCGCGCGTTCCTTGATCGCTTCGGAGAGCTCGGTGCCGAGATAGGCGTCGAGTCCGCGCCGCGCCGCGTAGATCAGCGGCGTCAGCACGATCGCGGCGACGAACTTGTAGATGTAATTGACCGTGCCGACCGCAAGGAACAGCGAGATCGGCCAATGCTGCGGACCGATCACGAACGCGATGTAGAGCACGACGAAGGAATCGATGAACTGCGACACGAGCGTTGAACCTGTGGCGCGCAGCCAGATGTGCTTCTCGCCCGTGCGCTTGCGGATCGCGTGGAAGATCGACACGTCGATCAGCTGTCCGAGGATGAAGGCCGTGATCGATCCCGCGATCGTCCACATGCCCTGGCCGAAGATCGCGGCGAACGCGGTCTGGAGATTGTCGACGCCCTGGTTCTTTCCGGCCGTCACCCACCACGGCGCCGGCGCGAGGTGGATCGTCGCGTACGCGAAAAGATACGCGTAGCAGATCAGCGCGACGGCGAGCCACGAGATCATGCGCACGCCCTTCCTGCCGAAGTATTCGTTGATGACGTCGGTCATCACGAACACGATCGGCCAGAGCAGGACGCCGGCCGTGAAGTTCAGCGAGCCGGTCTGGCCGAAAAGGTTCCAGTCGAGCGGCGCGATGCCGAGCGTGTCTTCGAGCGCGAAGATCTTGACACCGATGAATTCGGCGATGATCGCGTTCGCGACGAAGAAGCCGGACAGGACCAGGAAAAGTTTCTCGGCGCGCGCGCTCCGCTCCGGCGCTTCGGTCGTCGATGCCATGCGGCCCCCCTTGCGAGTCGGCGATGGTAAGCGATCAAGGCGCGCAAGGGGCGTGACAGCGGTGTATCGTCCGCGGCACAGGCCTGCGCTGCGCGAAGACGCGCGGCCCGCGTACACCGCGTCGCGGAAGCGCCGCGCCGCGGTCCGGCCCTTGCATCGGCGCCCGACGGTTTCTCAGCCACGAAGGAAGACGACGATGAAAGCAGCGAAGATGATCGCGTTCGCGGCCATGGCGGTGATTTCGGCGGCGGCGTTCGCGCATACGCCCGTTCTGAAAGTCAGCAAATCGGTGACGATCGACGCTCCGGCCGCGAAGGTCTGGGAGCAGATCAGGAACTTCGACGGCCTCAACACCAGGCATCCGGCCGTCGAGAAGGACGAGATCGTCGCCGGCAAGAACAACGAAGTCGGCGCCGAGCGGCTCCTGTCGCTGAAAGGCGGCGGCACGATCAAGGAGAAACTCCTCGCGCACGACGACGCGCATCGCTCGTACAAGTACGCGATCCTCGAAAGCGTGCTGCCGGTATCGAGCTATACGTCCGTCATCGCCGTGGCGTCGTCCGGAAAGGACAAGTCCGTCGTGACCTGGTCCGGCGAATTCAAGCGCAAGGACACGAGCGAGAAGCCGGCGGCCGGCGCCGATGACGAGACGGCGACGAAGACGATGAGCGGCGTCTACCAGGCGGGCCTGGACAACCTCAAGAAGATGATGGAAAGCAAGTAATACGACGACGCGGCAGCGCGCGGCGCGTCGGAGCGCGCCGCGACTGCGCTTGTCATTGCGCGCCGGGCCGAGTCATCGTGGCCCCGCGTCGCCCGCTTCGATCGAGAACGGGAGCGCGTCCGGCGCTGCGGCGCCGGCGGAGAGGATGAACGCCATCGCCTGGTCGACGCTCCAGTCCGTCGCGACGAGGCGCTCGATCGGCACGATCTCGAGATAGCCGCCGGTCGGGTTCGGCGTCGTCGGCACGTAGACGGCGGCGAGATCGCGTCCGGCCGCGTCCTTGAAGACGCGCGTCACGAAGCCGACCGATTTCAGTTCCGGCGAAGGGAAGTCGATCAGCACGACGCGCTGCGTGCCGTCCGGCTTCTTCTGCATCATGCTCATGAGCTTTTTCGTGCCGCCGTAGATCGTCTGCGCGAGCGGAATGCGCAGGATCAGAGCCTCGAACATCGCGATCAGGCGCTTGCCGAATACGTGGCTTGCCGCCCAGCCGGTGAGATAGAGCGCGACGATCGTCACGACGAATGCCAGCACCGAGACCAGCCAGCCCTGGTTGAGCCGTCCGATGGTTTCCGGAAACGCATTCGCGAGCGCGGCGAGGAGCGCGGCGACCCACGGCAGGTTCACCTGCGAGAGCAGCGAGAAGATGAACTTGAAGACCGCCCACGTCAGCCAGATCGGGATGAACGTCAACAGGCCGGTCAGCAGGTAGCGTTGGATGTAGAGAGGTCGCATGGAATCAGGGCGTGTCCGTCGAGAGCGTCTTAGGGTGGCGCTTCGCCGCGAATTCGCGATCCGGGATGCGTGGCGCCGTCGGCGGCATCATCGCATCCCGGCGCGCCGCGCCGCGTCATCCCGGTCCGGCGAGCGACGCATTATCGGCGGAAATCTCGCGCAGGATGCGAAAGCCCGTCGTCGCGTAGCCGATGTCGTCCGCGCCTTTTTCCTCGCGCCAGACTTGCGCCGGGTCGCGCTCGTCGTGCCATGAGAGGCCGCGGATCGCATGCTCGCGGCAATCGCCGCTGCCGGATGGCTCGGCGCAATCGGCGGTCCAGACCGAGATGTTCCCGACGACGTCGTAGAGTCCGTATCGCGTCGCCGGGAAGTGCGCGACGGGTGCGGTATTCGCGTAGCCGTCGTCGCACGAATCGACGCTGAAGTTGCCGCTGCCGCAGCCCGACGCGACGACGATCGTCTGCGCGACGCGCAGCCACTCCTGCTGCGTCGGCAGGCGATAGTGCTGTGCGGTGCGGCGCGAGAGCCAGTCGGCATAGGCTTTGGCGTCCTGCCAGCTGACGCAGACGACCGGATGGTCGTCGGTCTGGTCGAATCCCGGCGATTCCCAGCCGAGGTCGCGCGAGCGCGCAAAGAGGCTCTGCGATTCGCGACAGCGCGAGGCCGGACGGCCGGTCGCCTGCGCGAACGCGCGATACGCGCCGCGCGTGACGTCGGTGACGCCGATCGCGTAGGGATAGCCGAGACGATCGCCGGGATCGGAGTCGGCCGGGATCAGCGCGAGCTCGGGGCCGCCGGCGTCGCGGAACTTGCCGCCGTGCCGCAGGAGGTTCGCCGGTCGGTCGAGATCGGCGGCGAGCGCATCGGCCTCGCGCGGATCGAGCATCGCGAGCGCCGGCTTGATCGGGGCGAGCGCGGCAAGCTCGCCGGCGTCGAACGGGCCGTGGCCGCTCCTGCGGCGCTTGTCGATCGCATCGCGTACGGCCTTCCGGTAGGTGTCGAAGGTCTTGCTCTTGCGCAGCTTCGCCGCATCGGCAAGCGCAAGCGCGCGCTCGATCGACGAGCGGGTCGCGTCGGTGTCCGCGCGTTCGATCGCTTGCGTCGTTTGTCTGGCGAGCTCGGCGATGAGTCTCTCGATGCCGCGGACCGCGTCGCGTCGCGATGGGTCGGCATCGAGCGCGGCGAGATAGCGTTCGGCGGCGTTGTTTCCCTTCGGCGCGAACAGGCGGCCGCGTGCGGCGAGGGCCTTCGCGTCGGCGAGCATTGCGTCGACCGCTGTGGCGTCGATGGCCGGCTGCGCTGCCGCGGTTTCTGCGGTTTCGCCGATGGCCGCGGGCGCGGACTCCGGGGCGGTTTGCACGGGCGAGGACGAATCCGACTTGTCCGCGGCGACTGTCGTCGGCGCAGGCGTCGCCGCGGGCGCCGCAAGGTGTGGCGGCGGCGATGCGGCGGGATCGGCCGTATGCGGCAAGAGGACGATCAGGCTCGCGAGCGCGAGCGCGATCAGAAGGCCGATCGCGAGCGCGCGCGATCGGCGCGGGATCGCGGCCGTGCGCTCGGCGATCGCGCGCCACCAGCGCATGGGTCCGCGCGTCGGCGGCGTGCGGATGCGCTGTTCGATCGCGTCGAGCGCGGCGATGACTTCCTCGGCGCTCTGGAAGCGCGCTTCGGGGCGCTTCGCCATCGCCTTGTCGATGAAAGGTTGCCAGAGCCGCCGCAAAGCGGGCAGGCGCGGCACCGGATTCTCGATGTGCGCGAGCGCGACCGACAGCGTGTCGGGGCCGCGGAACGGCATCTCGCCGGTCAGGAGCTCGTAGCACAGCACGCCGAGACTGTAGATGTCCGAGCGTCCGTCGAGCGGCTGGCTGCGCGCCTGTTCGGGACTCATGTAGCCCGACGAGCCGATCGTCGCGCCTTCGCGCGTGACGCGCGGCTGGTGCGAGGCTTCGCTGAGCGCGATGCCGAAGTCGGCGAGCAGCGGCCGGTCGAGCTTGTCGAACAGCACGTTCTCGGGCTTGACGTCGCGATGGACGATGCCTTGCTCGTGCGCATAGCCGAGCGCGTCGGCGAGCGCGCGGATGATCTCGATGACGCGCGATTCGTCGTCGCGCAGGTTGCGCGCCGAAAGGTCGCCATTCGGCAGATACGGCATCGTGTAGTAGATCTGCCCGGTCGAGGTGCGGCCGACGTCGAAGATGTTGACGATGTGCGGGTGATCGAGCCTGGCGATCGTGCGCGCCTCGTGCTCGAAACGCTTGACGAGCTCCTCGCTCTGCGTGTGGTCGGTCGCCAGCACCTTGATCGCGACCGGGCGCCCGAGCGAGCGCTGGATGCCGAGATAGACGGTCGCCATGCCGCCGAGCCCGAGGCGGCGGACGATGCGGTAGCCGTCGATCTCGAACGGGAGCTTGAGGTTGGCCATGACCCTGCCTGTCACGCGCCGATTCTATCGGAGGGCCCGTCGAGGAAGCGGCTCTAAATCATGGCGGATTCACGAAAAATGACGGATCGTCGGCAGTTTCGGCGCAAACTGCCGGATGCGCCCGCGGTTGGCGGCGCGGACTGGTCCGAGTCAGGTCGGCAGTGCACCATGGCAACCATGTCGACGACAGGATCGCCGCTGGATCGCGATACGAGCGCGCCGCGCGGCCAGGCCGCGCGCGGCGGTGCCGGGCAGGGGGCCGCGCCCGAAGTGCCGCTGGTCGTCGTGCTGATCGGCCTGCCCGGAGCGGGCAAGAGTACGGTCGCCGCCGCGCTCGAGGCGAGGCTCGGCCTTCGCCGCGTCTGCCGCGACGCGATCCGTCGCGCGATGTTCCCGAAGTGCGACTACAGCTTCGTAGAGAAGCGCGCGGCCTTCCGCACGGTGCTGCTCGCAGTCGAGATCAATGGATTGCTCGGCCACTCGAGCGTCGTCGACGGCATGACGTTCTCGCGGCGCGAGGATTACGAGCAGGTTCTTGCGCTCGCCGGCGCGATGGATTTCGACGTGCTGCCGCTTTTCGTCGATTGCCCGCCCGCGCTCGCGCGCGAGCGCATCGCGCGCGATCTGCTCGAACGCGCGCATCCGGCGGAAGACCGCGAACCGGATCTCGTGGACGCCGTCGCGCGGCGCTTCGATCCGCCGCCGGTCGCGGCGATCCGCATCGACGCGTCGCGGTCGATGGAGGAAGTGTGCCGTCTTGCGGTCGCGGAAGTCGCTGCCCGGCTTCGGCGCCCGTCGCCGCGCGTAGGATTCGATAGCAGATCGATGCCGCGGGCCCTATGAAAGCGCTAGTCGAGAAAACCGTATCCGGCGGCGACTTTCACGGGTGCATGGTATTGCCTGAGTCAATTTCGGTGCGCGTGCTTTCACGTCTTCGCCGGTTTCAGCCTCGCGCCCTTGAAATAGCGGATGCGCGACTCGAGCCCGCGTCCGCTCTTGCCGATGTAGACGAATCCCGAGCGCGGCCAGACCGGCATGCGTCCCTTGTCGGCGAAGCGCGCGCCTTCAAGCTCGAGCAGGATGCCGATGCACGGAAATCCGTGCGCGGCGGCGTAGTCCTCGAGCAGCTTCACGGCGCGACGCAGCAGCTGTTCGATCACCGTCGTCGTGCGCCACGCCTTGCCGACGAACGAGCGGTAGTAGTAGACCGGTTGCCCGAACTGCGGCGGGATCATCGCGATCGCCGTGCACACGGCGGCGACCTTGTCGCCGTCGCGCGCGTGCATGACGACTTGCGGCAACCGTGCTTTCATCTGGGCGTCGTCCTGCATCGCGTTCTCGCTGCGCCAGAACGCGGTGATCGCTTCGCCTTCGGCCGGATCCATCGCCTGCCAGTCGGCGACGAACGTGAAGCGCAGCGGCGCCGATTCGTCCACGGCATCGATCGCCGCGCTCACGATTCCACCGCCTGCGCCGGCGCGCTCGCGTAGCCGATCGGCGATTCGGGCTGCGTGAAGCCGACTTCGCGCAGCGCGTCTTCGGGCAGCGCATAGGAAGTCGCGAGCTGCTCGCCTTCGTGGATGATCTCGGGGAACAGGATGCCGGGAAGCGCCTGCACGGCGAAGATCTCCTGCACGCCGCCGGTGAACTTGAGAAGCCCGATCGTGTTGCCGGTGCCGATGTGCACGCACCAGACGCCGCTCTGGCGGTCCTTGTTGTCGTCGGTGATCTCGATGTCGGTGAACGCGTTGGTCTCGCGAAGCTGCGAAAGGCCGATGAACGCGACCGGGCCGATGAAGTCGAGGCCGCGCGCGAAGCCCGGCACGCTCGCGACATCGGTCTTCTCGCCGGTCTTCGGATCGATCGTGACGAGCTTTCCGCGCCCGGATTCGAGCACCCAGAGCTTGCCGTCGTACCAGCGCGGCGAGTGCGGCATCGAGAGACCGCGGCAGATGATGCGGTCCTGCGCCATGTCGAACAGGATTCCGCCGTTGCGCTTGTTCTCGCGCCATCCTTGCGGCTTGTTCGATTCGCCGAGCGCGGTGAGATAGCGCGGCTTGCCGTCGCGCATGCCGAGGCCGTTCAGGTGACAGCGATCCTCGGGTGCGTAGTGGCTGACGAAGCGCGGCCGCCAGCGCGGCACGAAGCTCGATTTCGTGTCGAGCGTGCAAAGGCACGAGAACAGCGTGTTGACGAACCAGAGGTCGCCGTACTTGTCGAACGCCATCTCGTGGATGTCGATCGCGCCGGTGATGTGGCCGCGGCGCGCGAGATAGACCGCGTCGTGGCGCGGCGGATCCTGCAACCGTTTCGCGACCGCCGGCATGTTGCGGAACTCGGCGATCTCGATGTGCGCGCCGAGCGCGAGCCGCTCGCCGTCGGCGGCCATGCCCATGGGCCGGTTGAAGCTGCGGAAGTGCGTGTTGATCGTCGCGCCGTCGGGCCGGAGGATCACGAGCTTGCCGGCCTGGTACGTCGAGACGACGAGGCAGCCCTTCAGCTGGCGCAGGAGATCGGGGAAGTTCGTCGTGTGGACGCTGCCGAGCACTTCGGCAACGGTCTTGCCCCCCGATGCGTCGGCGCCGGCCTCGGGCGCGGCGGGCGATGACTGCTCGGGTGGCTGTTCGGTCGAAGGCGTCATGCGGATCCCCGGGGGCCGGAAGGCGTTAGCGTACTCATGCGGCCGCGCCCTTCAAGCGCGTCGCGTCGAGACTAGTACCAAGTCGAGACTATTACGAAAGTGCGTGATCGAAGCGGGCAGGCACGAGGCCTGCCCGCCGGGCGGAGGAAAGTGCCGGAGCACTTTCCCGAGGTGTTGCTACGGGTCGAATCCGTTCGCGAAGATCTCGTCCGAGAGATTGAACTCGACCGCTCCGATGTCGGGCAGCGGTCCGCGGATGCGCGGATATCCAGGGCCGCGCTGGTCCACGGTTGCGCCCGAGGCGTTGTTGCCGACGTCGATCACCGGACTTCCGAAGTTCGGCATGTGCGTCGCCGTGGGTCCGCCGTTGGCGTCGAGCGAACGAAGCGACGGATCGATGAGCACGAGCGTGCCGCCCGGTGTGATGATGCCCGGCGCGTACACGAGGTTGTTCGCGCCGGTGACGGTCGCGCCATCGGCGCCGCCAAGATCGTCCGGCTCGGGATCGTTGAAGTTGAGGCTCGTCTTGTTCCCCGCAACGATCGTGTTCTGGAGCTCGATGTTGTTCGCGGCGAACTGGCGTATGCCGGCTCCGTATTTCGTCGTGTCGGCGCTGGTCGCCGTGTTGAAGGCGACCGTCGAATCGACGACCCGGAGATCTTCGTGGAACGACTGGATGCCGCCCGCGTGGCCGGACCATGTCGCGCCGTTGCCCGTCACGGTGCTGCTGTAGAGACCGGCAGGCTGGGAGACGGTCGAGCTGTTGACGAGGTAGAGGCCGCCGCCCATCTCCGCCTGGTTGCCGGAGATCGTCGAATTCGCGATGAGCACGTTGCCGGTCAGGTACGCGCCGCCGCCGAACATCGACGTCACGTTCGAGCCGATCGTGCTGTACTTCATCACGGTGTTGCCGCCGGCGGTGCCGCGCACGGAACCCACTTCGAGCCCGCCGCCGCTGCCGTATCCGGCCGTGGAGGAGGCGCTGTTTCCCGAGATCGTGCTGTGCAGGATGGTCGCGTTGCCCGGCGTATACACGCCGCCGCCGCGCGCGTGGTATCCGCTAGACGCGGCCTGG
>DASZYR010000289.1:0-8687 GCA_035545255.1 Rhodanobacteraceae bacterium | reverse complement strand
GACGCAGCCGCGTGTCCGTTCGTGTATGGTCACGGCCTTCCGTGCGGATTCGATGCTGCGCACATCGGTCCGCCGCCGACTGGGGACATGCCGGGATGATTCGCGCTTCATGCTGGGCCAGCTTGGCCGCACTGACGTTTTCGTTTGCCGGCGGAACGATGGCCGCGACCATCGGGATGCTTTGGGTTCGCGTCGATGCCAGCCATGACGCGATTTCCCGCGTCGTGGATGCGAAAAACGCCGCCGATTACGGTGCGTTCCAGTGGCTTTCCGTCGATTCGTCATCGCTGGCGCGGCTGAAGGACGCGGGATTCCGGATCGTCGAGAGCGAAGCGCCGTTCACGCTCGACCTCGGCGGCGAGCGTTTCGATCCCGCGGCCGGCGTGCCGGAATTCGGCGGCTGGAACCACGCATCGCGGAGCGACGGCGCGGATTTCCGCCTCGTCCAATTCGCCGGGCCTGTGCGCCAGGCTTCGCTCGACGCGTTGCGCGCCGACGGTGTCGAGCCGGTGCAGTACATCCCTCCGTTCACATACGTCGTGTGGGCGCGCGGCAGTGCGCTTCGGCAGGCGGCGACGCGCGTCGCCGCACGCTGGAGCGGCGATTTCCTCCCGGCCTATCGCGTGCTGCCGAAATGGCGCTCGCTCGGTAACGCCGGGATCGACGTCCACATCTCGGCTTATCGCAACGCCGCCGGCGTCGAGGACGCGCTCCGCGCCGCCGGCGCGACGATCGCCGGCTCGCATGCGATCGATCGCCATTTCCGCACGATCGGCGTGCGCGTCGCCGGCAACCGGTTCGCGGAGATCGCGGCGATTCCCGGCGTCTACAGCGTGCAACCGGTGCCGACGAGCGGTGGCCTTCGCGGCGAGATGAGCGATCAGGTCAATGCCGGCAACGTCGACGACGACAACTTCGCGTTTCCGGGCTATCTCGACTATCTCGAAGGCATCGGCGTCGACGGCAACGGCGTCGTCATCGCCGACGTCGACGGCGGCATCTACGACACGCATCCCGATCTCGTGAACCGCATGGTTTCGTGCACGGGCAGCACCTGCGGCGGCAGCGAGACCGATTCGCACGGCACGCATACCGCGGGCATCATGGCCGGCGACGGCAGCTCGGGCACGACGACCACGAACGGATTCCTGCGCGGCCTCGGCATGGCGCCGGGCGCGAATCTGGTCGAGCAGCTCTATTCGCCGACGTTCACGCAGCCGGGCGGCATGCTGAAGCTCATGACCGAGTCGTACCGCAATCACGCGGTCATGTCCGGCACCAGCTGGGGACCTTCCGGCGTCCCGGAGGGATACGACGACGACACCCGGCAGGTCGACGTCGGCGTGCGCGACGCCGATCCGGACGAAGCCGGCGACCAGGCGTTCCATTACGTGCTGTCGATCATGAACGGCGATGGCGGCACGAGCTCGCAAGGCACGCCGGACGAGGCGAAGAACATCTTCACGATCGGCTCGACCTGGATGCAGGATTCGCCGACCGACCAGAATCCGGACATCGACGACGTATCCGGCAACAGCGCGCACGGTCCCGCCCTCGACGGCCGCAGCATTCCGGCGATGGTCGCTCCCGGCTGCGACGTCGATTCGACGATCAGCGCGACCGGCTACGGACTCCTCTGCGGCACGAGCATGGCCTCGCCGCACGTGACCGGCGCGTCGGCGCTCTTCGTCGAGTACTACCGGAATCTCTTCGGACACGATCCGAGCCCGGCGATGATCAAGGCCGCGTTCACGGCGGTCGCCAAGAACCTGACCGGCCACCGCGACGCCGACGGAAACACGATCACGCATCTCTTCGACAGCAAGCAGGGCTGGGGCCGCATGCAGATCGATCCCGTGCTCGCGCCGCAGCAGGCCGTGCAGTACGTCGACCAGGCCACCGTGTTCGACAACACCGGCGAGAGCTGGAAGCGCACGTACACGGCCGCCGATCCGACGCAACCGGTCCGCATCATGCTCGCCTGGACCGACGCGCCGGGCCACGGACTCGGCGGATCGACGCCGGCGTGGAACAACGATCTCGACCTGCGTGTCACCACCGGCGCCGGCACGTTTCTCGGCAACGCGCTCGACGATGATGGCTGGTCGGAGACGGGCGGAAGTCCGGACGAGAAGAACAACACCGAGGCGGTTTTCCTGCAACCGGCGCAGCACGGCGGCTCGGTCACGATCGAAGTGCTCGCGGCCGACATCAACTCCGACGCGCTGCCGTCGAGTGGCGACGACACCGATCAGGACTTCGCGCTCGTCTGCTACAACTGCGCGGGGGAGCCCGCAGGCGCGGACATCCTGTTTGCGCCGCTGCTGACGGAAGGCTTCCTCGTCCCGGGCGGAACGATCGTGCTTGGAATCAGCATCTACAACAACGGGCCGGACACCGCTTCGGGTATCCATTTCGCCGTCGACACGACGCTGGCGAAGGCGACGTTCAGCGACGAGGGCTTCTGGCCCGGCTGGACCTGCGATCTCGCAAGCGCGACGCCGACCTGCGCTCTCGACGGCTCGCTCGCATCCGGCGAGATCTCGGCGCTGATCGGATTGACGCTGCACGCGCCGGCCGATGCTCCGTTCGGCCCGTTCTCGGTGACGCTCCACGTCGAGGGCGACGGCGTCGATCCCGATCCAGCCAACAACAGCGTCGAATTCGATTTCGAAGTCATCGACCGGATATTCACGAGCGGGTTCGAGGTCGAAACCGCGCCGTGATCGCGCTCGAACTCGACTGCGGCGGTCGGCCGCTCGCGCTCGATCGGCCGCGGATCTCGGGCATCGTGAACGTCACGCCCGATTCGTTCTCGGACGGCGGCAGGTTCGACGATCCCGCGCGCGCCATCGAGCACGGCTTGCGCCTCGTCGAGGAAGGCGCGGACCTGCTCGACATCGGCGGCGAATCGACGCGGCCCGGCGCTGGCGATGTCGACTCGGCGACCGAGATCGCGCGCGTCGTGCCGGTCATCGAAGGGCTCGCGAAAGCGACGCGCGTGCCGATCTCGATCGACACGTCCAAGCCCGAGGTCATGCGCGCCGCGATCGCGGCCGGAGCGGGCATCGTCAACGACGTGCGCGCGCTGCGCGAAGAAGGCGCGCTCGATGCCGCTGCTGCGCTCGGCGCGACGGTGATCCTCGTGCACATGCGGGGCGAGCCGCGCACGATGCAGGACGATCCGCACTACGACGACGTGGTCGGCGACGTGCACCGGTTCCTTACCGACCGCCTGTTCGCGTGCCAGATGGCCGGCATCGACAAGAAGAAGATCCTCGTCGATCCGGGATTCGGCTTCGGCAAGGCGCTCGAGCACAATTTGCTGCTGCTGCGAGACCTGAAGCGGTTCGCCGAAATCGCGCCGGTCGTCGCCGGGCTCTCGCGCAAGGCGACGATCGGCAAGCTGACCGGCCGCGAGAATCCCGCCGACCGCGCGGCGGGCTCCGCGGCGGCGGCGCTGGTCGCGGTGCAGAACGGCGCGTCGATCGTGCGCGTGCACGACGTCGCGGTCACCCGCGACGCGCTCGCAGTATGGCAGGGCATCGTCTCGCTCGGCGCGGCGCCGAAGCGGAACGAGGCGACGAAGCGCGTGAGCTGGGACGAGGATTGAGCGTCTTCGTGGCTGAGCACCCCGTCGTCCCCGCGAAAGCGGGGACCCAGCGCCTTGAGTGCGTGCGGCGTGGATACGGCGCTAGGTTCCCGCTTTCGCGGGGGCGACGGGATGGAGCCGATGTGTCCTTAGGAACTCATAGTCCTCGCGACACGCATCGCTGACCCGCTTCGCTTCGCCTTCGATCACAGGGCGGCGATCACGCGGCTCTTCGAAGCCCGTCGACTTCCAGACGGCGTGATACCAGTACGGCGCCCAGACGCCGTCGCTGTCGCGCGGACCCGCGGGCCACGACAGCATGCGCCCGGTGAAATCAACGCCGAGCTTGGCGCAGAGCGCGCGAAGCTGCACCTCGGGGGCACGCAGGAATTCGTCCGCATCGACGACCGGCGGCGGCGCGCCGTTGCGCTCGGCGATCTCGTCGAACAGGCGTCGCTCCTGCGGGATGCCGATGTCGTCCGGCGTCACGGTCTCGCGCGTTCGCAGGTACGAGCTCACGACTTCGTCGGGATCGCGGATCAGAAACACGTTCGTCAGCGCATGAATCCACTCGTGCGCGACGTGGGGCAGCAAGTGATGGCTCATGTGCTTCTGATACCAGATCGGCCGATCGCCTGGAGCGGGACCGACGAGCGCGGCCGCGACCTTGCGCCAGTCGGTTTCTCCACTCGCGATGACTTCTTCGCGGCCGGGATGATCCGAGCATGTTTCCGCGAGATAGTGCGCGTAGAGCGGCTCGTCGGACACGGCGCAATCGCCGCGATTTTCCCAGGCGCGCATCATCGCGGTCGAGATGTTGCGCGGCCCCGACCACATCGCGATGCGCAGCGGTTCGCTCATTGCGGCACGCGCCGCGCGGCGACGTCCCGCACGATCAGCGCTCGATACAACGCTTGCAGACGCTCGGCCATCGGGCCGCGCTTGCCGTCGCCGATCATGCGCCCGTCGATCGTGCGCACCGGCACGACGCCGGCAAACGTGCCGGTAACGAATGCCTCGTCGGCGCCGTAGACGTCGGTCAGGCTGAACGATTTCTCGAACGAAGGAATGCCGTTCTCCCGGCAGATCGCGAGCACGTTCGCGCGCGTGATGCCGCCGAGGCAGTACTGACCGGTCGACGTCCAGACTTCGCCTTTTCGCACGATGAAGAAGTGCGTCGAGTTGCAGGTCGCGACGAAGCCGTGCGAATCGAGCATCAATCCCTCGTCGGCGCCGGCCGTATACGCCTGTATGCAGGCCGTGATGCAGTTGAGCTTGCTGTGGCTGTTGAGCTTCGGATCCTGCACGTCGGGGTAGCCGCGGCGGACGTGCACCGTGAAGAGCGAGATGCCGCGCTCGATCGTGTCCGGCAGTGGGTTCTTGTGCTCGGGAATGATCACGATCGTCGCGGGTCCGACCACGACACGCGGGTCCTGGTACGGCGTGCGCTTGACGCCGCGCGTGACCATCAGACGCATGTGAACGCCGTCGGTCATGCCGTTCGCCGCGAGCGTCGCGTAGACAGCGCGCGTCAGCGCGTCGCGATCGAGGCCGATATCGAGCGCGATCGCCTTCGCGCCTTCGTAGAGCCGGTCGAGATGCTGATCGAGGAACGCGGGATGGCCGTTCGAAACGCGAAGGCCTTCCCATACGCCGTCGCCGAGCACGAAACCGGAGTCGAAGACCGACACGACGGCTTCCTCGCGCTTCTTCATCGCGCCGTTGACGTAGATCAGGATGTCGCGGTTGCGCGGATCGTCGCGGAAGTCGTGGACGCTCTGGCTCATCGGGTAGCATCGCCGTGCGGGACCACCGATGAGCATACGCCAGACTTCCCCTCTCCCGCTCGCGGGAGAGGGCAGGGTGAGGGCAAGCCGGTTCGACGTTGCAAAGGGTAAAAACCAGCGCTTCACGCGCTTCACTCCGACCGTCCCTTGCCCCAACCCTCTCCCGCAAGCGGGAGAGGGGGAAACGGCGGTTTGTTCGCGTGGATATCAGCGCAGCACGCGCACTTGAAGCTGCGCATAGTTGCCGGAAGACGCAAGCGCCGTGATCGTCTGATCGCCGGTCTCGGCGAATGCGTATTCGAACGCACCGCTGCCGCGCGTCTCGCCTTCGAGCTTGCCGTTGACGAGCCAGAGCACGTCGCCGCTTGCGCCGAGCGCGCGCAGGCGCACGATGGCGGGTTTGTCGCTGTTCGGCGCGCGCGCGATCGCGGCGTGATCGGCGACGCCGTCGATGCGGATCGGCTGCAGCGCGTCGAGCCCGTCGCCGCTGCAGCCGGCGGCGAGCCGCGGCAGGCTTGCGCGGTTGCGCGTCTCGCGCGAGAGCCAGGGATACGCAAGCGCGGGCCAGCGCGCGATCTCGACGTCCGTTGCGTCGGCGCGATCGCAAGCCGCGCTGAGCCGCCGTCCGCTCTTCGCATCGACGCGAAGATGCGTGATACCGGCGCTCCATGTCGTCGCGTCGCGTTCCGGCAGCGTCGGCGGCACGACGCCGTTCAGCACCCACGCGCTGCGCTTCTCGTGGCAGAGATCCGCGTGCGCCGGATCGAACGCGAGGCCGAGCGGCCAGCAGATGTCGACTTCCGCGACGCTCGCCGGTGGCGGCGAGGGCGTCGGTGCGAGCGCCGCGCGCGGCAGCGTATCGACGATCTGGAACATCAGCGGCAACGCCGTCACGGCGCCGTACTGGCCCGGCAGCGGCGTGCCGTCCGGCCGTCCGATCCAGACCGCTATCGTGTAGCGCCGCGTCGCGCCGACGGCCCACGCGTCGCGAAAGCCGTAGCTCGTGCCGGTCTTCCACGCGACGCGCGGCCGCGTGCCGGGATCGAACGTGCCGGGCGCGTAACCGGGGCGTGGATTCGCTTCGAGGATGTCGCGCACGATCCATGCCGCGCCTTCGGAGAGCACGTGACGCTCGATGACGGGATCGTCGCTCGCATACCGCACGCGACCGCCGATGCCGTCGCGATTCAGCGCGACGTACGCGCCGACGAGATCTTCCATGCGCACGCCGCCGCCGCCGAGGATCACCGAAAGATTCGGCGTCGCGCCGCGCGGCAACCGCACATCGAGCCCCGCGTTGGCGAGCCGCGCGGTGAAGCGCGCCGGTCCGACGCGATCGAGTAGATCGACTGCCGGCACGTTGAGCGAAAGACGCAACGCCTCCGCCGCGCCGACGGGGCCGTTGTACGCCATGTCGAAATTGCCGGGCCGGTACGTGCCGAACGATTGCGGCGCATCGATGAGCAGCGACTCGGAATCGATGAGTCCGTCGTCGAGCGCGAGGCCGTAGAGGAACGGCTTCAGTGTCGAGCCTGGCGAGCGCCAGGCGCGCACCATGTCGACGTGGCCGAGCCGCGCTTCGTCGCCGAACTCGGCCGAGCCGACGTATGCGCGCGCTTCGAGCGTCGCGTTGTCTACCACGAGCAGCGCGGCCGACGTGCGCTCCGGCAATCGCGCGAGGTAGTCCGTGACGCGCGCTTCGAGCGCGCGCTGCAATTCGGCGTCGATCGTCGTCGCGATGCGGCGCTTCCCGGGATGCTCTTCGTGCAGGCGCTCGGCGAGCAGCGCCGCCGACAGCGGCGGATGCAGCGTGCGCGCGGCGACGGATTCGATGCGCGCATCGCGCACGTCGGCCGGCGACCACGCGCCGAGCTCGGCCATTCGATCCAGCACTTTGTCGCGTGCCGCGCGCGCGGCGTCGGCATGTCGATCCGGCCGAAGGCGGCTCGGCGCCTGCGGCAGCACCGCGAGCAGCGCGGCCTCGGCGTGCGAGAGCCGCGCGGCCGGCTTGCCGAGATACGCCCAGGACGCCGCCTCGACGCCTTCGATCGTGCCGCCGAACGGCGCGCGATCGAGATAGAGCGTCAGGATCTCGCGTTTCGAGAGATGCGCTTCGAGCTGGAGAGCGCGGAGGATCTGCTGGAATTTACCGCCGACGCTGTGCGGCGTGCCGTCGAGGATGCGCGCGACCTGCATCGTCAGCGTCGAGCCGCCGGAGACGAGCTTGCGATGCACGATCCATTGCCCGAACGCGCGCGCGAGCGCGAGCGGATTGACGCCGGGATGCCGATAGAACCAGCGATCCTCGTAAGTCAGCAACGCTTCGATGTAGAGCGGCGAGACGTCTTCGATCTTCGTCGGATAACGCCAGACGCCGTCGCCGTCGGGAAATGCGCGCAGCGGCGTGCCGTCGCGCGCGAGGACGACGGTGCTGCCGCTGGTCGGATCGGGCAGCGGAAGCGGGAAGAGGCGGTCGAGCAGGAGCAGCAGCGCGATCATCAGAAATGCCGCAACCCCGATGCGCTTGAAGACTCGGCGGCCGCGCAATCTCATCTTCAGCCCTCCCCTTCAAGGGGAGGGTTGGGAGGGGATGGTGTTCGCCCTCGCACAACCCGTTCGCGCCGATTGACTTCGAGCATGCCATCCAGATCACTGAACACGTCATTGTTCCGGAATCGAAGGATTCCGAAGCCGGCGAGCCTCAGGAATCGCGATCGCATTTCGTCGTATGCGGCGGCGTCGAAATGCTGGCTACCGTCGAGCTCGACGACGTGTCGCTCGAGGCATACAAAGTCGAGAATGAAATCGCCGAACGGATGTTGCCGCCGAAACTTGCAGCCTTCGAGTTGACGGCCTTTCAGGCGTTGCAAGAGCGCACGCTCCGCGTCGGTGGCGTTGTTGCGGAGCGAACGTTGGCGGTGCTCGCCGAGAATCTGCTTGTTCGTTTGGCCTTGCATCGATCGCTAGCGAGCGTCCACACCATCCCCTCTCAAACCCTCCCCTTGAAGGGGAGGGCTTAAGAGCGTGGCTCCAGGCTAAGGCTCCACGACCTTGATCGTCGCCGGCTCGCTCTTGCCGATGCCGCGCACCTCGGGCCGATACATGTCCTCGACGATCGGCGGCGGAACGCGATACGTGCCGGGCGAGACGGCGCGCACGAGATAGAGCACGTGCGCTTCCTGTCCTTCGTCGAGCTTCAGCGCCGCGACGTAGCGGTCGTCGCGGAACTCCTCGTGCCGGACGTCGGCGGCTTCGCCGCGTTCGGTGATGTTGATGCCGTCGACGACGACATCGGCCCATTGCTTCGC
>DASZYR010000288.1:0-39346 GCA_035545255.1 Rhodanobacteraceae bacterium | reverse complement strand
CGCCGTCGCCGGTCGCTCCGGTGCGCAGGTTCGCGGGGATGTGGCCGACGTCGCCGACTTCGATCACCTTGAAGCGGCCGTTCGGTTCCACGCGGATGCGCGTGATGCTCGCGTTGCCGACCGACATTTCCAGCCATGCCGTCGTGTCCACGCCGAGCGCGCGCGTGACGAGATAGCGGATGACGTTGCCGTGGCAGACGAAGAGATCCGTGCGCGGCCCGCCCTCGGCCGGCCGGAAATACGTCGCGAACACTCGGTCGAGCCGCGCCTTGCACGCGGTCGCGTCCTCGGGTTTTTCACCGGCCATGATCTCGGCGCGTCGCGTCGGCGGCGTGCATTCGGCGATGTCGTCGACGACATCGAACGCGCGGCCCGGGAACTCCGCGCCGATCGCCGCGGCGGTGTCGCGCGCACGCTGCATCGGACTCACGTGGAGCGCATCGAGCCGCGACAGCTCGCCGCGCAGGCGCGCGCCCGCGAGCCGCGCCTGCGCGACGCCGATCGGCGACAGCGGCGGGCCGATCTTCTCGTCGATGGCGGGATCGGGCGCGTAGTTGCCGTGGCGCACGAGGACGATCTCGCGCATGGCCGGCCGGCTCGCAGGCGCCGGCTCGGCGGCCACGGCGGCGACTGAAACGAAGACGAGCGCGACGAGCCGCGCAAGCGGCGCGGCGATCCGGATGCGGTCGATCATGGCGATGTCCCTGTGCGATGCGGCCGCCTGTTCTGGCATTGCGGGCGAGCCGCGTCAACCCGCATCGCCTCGCGAAATCGCCTCGCGCTGTCCCTCCCGCCAGCGGAAGCGGGAAAAACCGCTTCGATGCGGGCTCAGTCGACGACGAAGGCCTGCAGCTCCACCGGGAGGCTCCCGGCGAGCTCGATTCGATACGGACCTTGCGCCGCCGCGGGATTCGCGTCGACATCGTAGAAGCTGTCGACATAGAGATAGTAGGTGGTGCCCGGACGGAAACGATCGCTGAAGGAGAACGTCTCGGCTTCGCCCGGCCCGTTGTCGTCGGCGCCGATCAGGCAGTATTCGCCGCCTTTCAGGCTGTCGATGAGATAGATCGCGACGTCGTACTGGTCGTTCTCCGGCGTGACGGTGAAGGTGACGTTCGCGCCTTCCTGCGCGACGAACCGATAGATCCGCTCGGGACCGTCGACGTTGCCGCGCGCGGCGCAGAAATTCGGCACGAAGTTCACGGTGTCGACGCCACCGGTCGTGTCGCCGGTGCTCGAATAGGGCACGCTTTGAATGTCGATGAAGTCGGCGCCCGATGGCAGGAGCAGGTTCGCCGCTTCGGTCGCGCGGTCGACGCCCGCGTTCGGCGATCCTCCGGCCGTGCTCGCGTGCCCCGTCGATGCGACGAAGCCGAGGGAGAGCGCTGCAAGCACTGCGCTGGCGGTGTTCATGATTTTCTCCTCGATTTGAAGGGACGGCGGCAGGCGGCGAAGCACGTGAGCGTCAGCGTCCGTCGAAGCCGTCGTGGAAGATCCGGTCGTGATCGGCGGTGCAGACCGTGCACACGTCGGCGAGCGCGGGCGTCGGATCGAGCGACCAGCGGACGAGCGCACCGGCGTTGGCCGCTTCGGCATCGATCACGGTCAGCGTCCAGGTGCCTTGCATGTCCTCGCCGTCGAACGTCGACAGCGGATCGACGGGCGACGCAGCGTCGACGGGCCATGGCGTTCCGCCAGGGGGCTCGGCGCAGATCGATTCGGGATCCGGAGCGCCGTCCTCGAATCGGATGTCGCCCACCGAGTTCTCGCAGCCCGGGAACGGCGGATATCCCGGCCGGTCCAGCAGGGTGATCGTCGTCCCGGCCGGACTCGTCAGGCGGACGATCAGATCGGCGACGGTGTAGTGGTCGAGGCCGACATCGACGGCGAGATGCTCGATCGTTCCGGATTGCGGCACGTCGATCGTCGAAGCGAGCCCCGTATCGTTCCGGTTCGGGATCTTGAGCGGAAGCTGTCGCGGCGCGATGTCGGCGAGCGCGCGGCCGACCGGAACGCGCAGCGTCGCATCGAAATCGCCCTGATCGCTGTGCAGCAGCACCGGAAGCACGAGATCCTCGAGGCAGCCGACGTCGGCGTCGAGCTGGATGCGGAACGAGGCTTCGCCGTCTTCTCCGTCGTCGATCGCACCGATCGCTGCGCTCGCGAGGAGATATTCGACGCCGGCCGGCGCGGGCGGCATCAGGCTCGCCACGACGCCGCTGAAATCGCCGCCGCCGCCGCGCACCCGCGCGCCGAGATCGACGATCTCGCCGGGTTCGGCGACGCCGTTTTCGTAGCCAGCACAAGCGTCGCGGATCACGGGCTGATCGCGCACGAGGCCGAGCCGCGGCGGAACCGCCCGTTCGACGGCGCGGATCTGAAGCGCGCGGTAATCCGAGAGAAAGGCCCAGTACATCGGCGTCCACGGCGTCGTCGTGTTGCGGTAGTAGCCGCCGGCGAACGGGCCTCCGGACCACGCATCCGAATTGATCGACAGGAAGTTGCCGGGATAGGCCATGTCGTCCCATTCGACGCCGATGTAGACCGCGCCGTCCGGGACGACGATGTCCGACGACGCGGTATCGACGCGGACGAATGCGCCTTCTGCGCCGAACACGTAGGGCGGTACGACGTCGATGCCCGCCGGCACCGAACCGAGCAGCGTGCCGGGACCGCCGTCATCGCCGTCGTCGTCGTAGAAGCGGACGTTGAACTCGAAATCCGTGACGCCGGGCCCGGTCACGCTGAACGCGGCGCACACCGCGGAGATCGTCGCCGGATACAGGCTCGGCGTGAACCGCTCGACGAACTCCGAGCTGTCGATGACCTCGAAATAGCCGCCGAACCCGCTTTCGTAGGTGCCGTCGTCGTGGACGATCGCGCCGGGCTCGGCGGAGCACGCTTCGGCGCCCGTCGCGGCGAGCGGCAGTCGTCCGGCTCCGTTGCCGGCAGCGCCTGCGGCGATCGGAACGAGCATCAGCAAAACGATCATGCGCCGCATCGTCGCCCCCGGTTGTCGCGACGCTGCACGATGCGCGATCGACACCGGTGTTGTCGACGGCATCGCATGAAAAACCGGTAGCCCCTTGCTAGCGCGGCCGTAGCTTCGCGCTGTATCGCCCTAGCCGGGCGGCCTCGCGAGGTCGGCGGGCACCTCGCGCTCGCCGGCGAGCGCACGCGCGCGATCGAGCGCTTCGCGCCACGGTTCCGCACGACCCCACGCGTGCAGGATCGCCACCTGGAGCAGCGCGCAATCGAAGTCGGAGCCGGCCCATGCCGCCGTGCGGCCGGCGAGCGCGGATGCTTCATCGAGCCGGCCTTGGCCGATCAGCCATCGCGCATACGAGATCGCGACTTCGGCGACTTCGCTCGGCACGCCGTCGCGATCGGCGATCTCGAGCGCGCGCGCGAATTGCTGCGCGGCGCGCTCGGGACGCTGCTGATGCACGGCCCATTCGGCCTCGGCCAGCGCGATCACCGGCCTCGCAGCCGTCTCGCCGTTACCGGAGAGCTCCGCGGGTCCGGGCGCAGGACCGTCGCTGTGCACGTCGCCGCTCGCGATCAGCGCGCGCTGATAGGTCAGCAGGAGACGGCCGCACGGAGGCTCGGTATCCGTGCAGGGCGATTCGGCGAGCGCCTTGCGGGCGAGATCGAACGCCGCCGCCATGCGCCCTTCGCGCCACGCGAGCTCGGCACGCTGGCTCATCAGCACCTGGCGGATCTGCGGCCGCATGTCCGGAAACTCGGCGTCGGCCGCATCGAGCAGCTCCGCGGCCTCGCGGTAGCGGCCCATCGCCGTCAGGACGCGGCTTCGGTCGACGTCGATGAGATAGCGCTGCATCGGATCGACCGCGCGCGCGCGCAGTGCCCAGCGCCGTTCGCTGACCGCACGCGCGTCCTTCCAGCGCAGCAGGAGCGCGAGCGCGTCGAACTTGGCATTCAATGTCGAAAGGACCGCGCTGATGGCGCCGAACGATTCGAATCGCCGCGCTGCGTCGTCGAGATACGGCAGCGCGGCGGCAGGACGGTGACGCGTGAGCTCGAACAGGCCGAGATTCGCGTCGACGCGCGTCGCGCCGAATGCATCGCCGGCACGTTCCATCTGCAGCCGCGCCCGGCCGAGATCCGAGGCCGCTTCGTCGAAGCGTCCGAGCGCGACGCGCGCGATGCCGCGGCCGGCGAGCGCCTCGGCGTATTCGGGCGATTCGGGGAGCGCCCGGAGCACGTTAGCGGCGTCGTCGAAGTCCTTCTCGGCGAGCGCGTACTCCGCTTGCCGTATCCGCACGCCGGCCCGCGCGATGCAGATGCGGCCGTGCAGGGTCGTGTCGGACTCCGTCGCCGGATCGGCGGCGAGCGCGTCGAAAGCCGAGAGCGCCGCGTCGAAATCCCCGGCGCGGAAATCGGTTTGCGCGCGCCAGTACCGGAGCTCGGGCGTCTCTTTCTGCTTGCCGTCCACGCGAAGGAGCGCGCGCGCCGTCGCGACTTCGTTGGCGAGAAGCGCGGCCCGGACGCGCGCGATGCGCGTGCCGGCTTCGCTTCCGGCATCGCTCCGGGCCGGCGAGCGTCCAAGCGCGGCAGCGAGCGCGTCGGCTGCGAGCGACGCGGCCTCGATCGGGTTCTTGTCGGTCGCCGATCCCGTGCGCCGCACGGAGTCGCCGGATCGCGCCCACAGCGAGATCGTCCATCCGGAATCGCCGAGCTTGCCGAGACCGCCGACGATCGTGCTGCTCGCGTATCGCGCACTCGCATCCTTGACGAGCGCGTCCGGAGCGGAGCCTTGCAGCGTCGCCAGCACGCTCTCGCTCGGCGGCACGATGAGGCCGGTCCCGCGCAGGCGGCTCGCCACGACGTCCATCGCGCCGAGGCGGATCCATGCAGCGTCGGCAGGTCCCTCGACGGCGAGCGGCAACACGACGAAACGGGACGCCATGGAAGCCGACGGCGGAGCGACGGTATCCATGGGCTTCGTGACGTGCCAGAGCATCGCGACGGCCACGCCGCCGAGAAGCACGAGAACGCTTGCCGCCGCGGAGAATTTCCAGCGCGTTCCGGTACGTCCGGTCGCGGTGCCTGCCGGTGTCGACGCTGCCTGCGGCGATTCCGCGGCAGGCGCCTTGTCGGCGCGATCCTCGACGGCGGGCTCGACGTCGGTCGCGATCGCCCACCGATACCCGAATCCCTGCACCGTGGCGACGGTCCGCTGCGATTGTCCGTCATCGCCGAGCGTGCGCCGCACGCGGCGCATCAGCTGGCTGAGCTGCGTGTCCGCGACGTCGACGCGTCCCCATACGGCCGCGACCAGCTCGTCGCGTCCGATGGCGCGATCGCGGTTCTCGATGAGATAGAGGATGCAATCGAACACGCTCCTCGGCGCATGCACCGGCTGCTGCCGCCGCCAGATCTGGCGCGTCGCCGAAAACAGCCGATGGTCGCCGAAGCGATATTCGAGATGGTTCATCCGCCAGCGATCCCCCCGTCGATCTCGGTGCGTCTTCGGCCGGCGCCTCCTTCGCCGATCCTTCCGGAATGCCATCTTCATGCTACCGGAATGGCAAGCATCGCCGGACCTCTGGCGCGAGCCTCGATCCTTGTCTCGGTTGCGGGAGCGCGCGATGCATTCGCCGGGCGGCGTCACGAAATGTGCGATCGCATGGATTTTCGCGAGCAGCGTCGCGAACGCCGGTTTCCTGCCGGTCGGGGACATGGCCCACGCGCGCGTCGGAGCGCGATCGGTGCGGCTCGCCGACGATTCCGTGCTCGTCGTCGGCGGCGCCGACAACGCAGAGCCGCTCGCGAGCGCGGAGCGATTCGATCCGTCGAGCGGAACGTTCGCGAAGCCGATCCCGATGCATGACGCGCGCGACACCGCCGTTGCCGTGCTCCTCGCGGACGGCCGCGTGCTCGTTGCCGGAGGTTTCACGACGGCGGGGCTTTCGCGCACCGCCGAAATCTTCGATCCGTCGGAGGCGGCGTTCGAGGCGACCGGCAGCATGCAGTTCGGGCGCGTCGCCGCCGTCGCGGCTGGCCTCGCCGACGGACGCGTGCTGATCGCGGGCGGATCCAACGTCGCGCCGGCGTCGGCCGAGCTGTTCGATCCGGCCACGGGCACGTTCGCGGCCGCGGGTTCGATGAGCACCGGCCGCGACGCCGCGGTCTGCGCGCGGCTCCCGGACGGCCGCGTGCTCGTCGCCGGCGGCGCCAGCGAAGACGGAGCGCTCGCCTCGGCGGAGGTCTTCGATCCGCTCGCGGGATCGTTCACGGAGGCCGGGCCGATGTCCGCTCCGCGCGTCAATGCGCGCGCGGTCGCGCTCGAAGACGGACGCATCCTCGTCGTCGGCGGATATGCGAACTCGCAGTACCAGGCGACGGCCGAGATCTTCGATCCGCAAGCGGGCGTCTTCGCGCCCACCGGGAGCATGACGGCCGGTCGCATGTCACCGGTCGCCGCCCGCCTCGCCGACGGCCGCGTGCTCGTCGCCGGCGGCAGCGACGCGCTCGGCGCGCGCGCCGATGCCGAGATCTTCGATCCTGCCGAGGGGCTGTTCGCATTCGCCGGAACGATGGAAGCCCGGAGGGAGGCCGCGACCGCGACGCTGCTCCGCGACGGCCGCGTGCTCGTCGCCGGAGGCGCCGACTTCTTCGGCGACGGCGCGTGGCAGAGCGCGGAGGTCTATCGAGGCGAGATATCCGATCCGATCTTCGCGAGCGGATTCGACGGCGCGGCCGACTGGAGATCCGGGGCGAGGCTGCGTGCGAAGCGGACGATCTCCGCGGCAACGGCTTCGCGCCGCGCCGCTATTCCACCGTGACCGACTTGGCGAGGTTGCGCGGCTGATCGACGTCGGTCCCGCGCAGCACGGCGACGTGATAGGCGAGAACCTGCAACGGCACCGTGAACACCGCGGGCGCGATCAGGTTGCCGCCCGAGGCGACGCGGATCACCGCGCCGCGCTCGCCGTTCTGGCTCATCGGCACGTCGGTATCGGCGAACACGAAAAGCTCGCCGCCGCGCGCGCGCACCTCCTCGAGGTTCGACTTCAGCTTCTCGAGCAGCTGGTTGTTCGGCGCGACCGCGATCACGGGCATGTCGCTGTCGACGAGCGCGAGCGGCCCGTGCTTGAGCTCGCCGGCGGGATACGCCTCGGCGTGGATGTACGAGATTTCCTTGAGCTTGAGCGCGCCTTCGAGCGCGACCGGATAGTGCACGCCGCGGCCGAGGAACAGCGCGTGGTGCTTCGGCACGAAGCGCTCGGCGAGCCTTGCGATCGCGGGCTCCTGCGCGAGCACTTCGCCCACGACGCGCGGCAGCGTCGACAGCTCGGTCACGAGCCGCGCGTATTTCGCGGGCGCAAGGCCGTTGAGCCGCGCGAGCTCGAGCGCGAAGAGGGCGAGGGCGGCGAGCTGCGTCGTGAATGCCTTGGTCGATGCAACGCCGATCTCGGGACCTGCGCGCGTCATCAGCACGAGATCGGATTCGCGCACGAGGCTCGATTCGGGCACGTTGCAGATCGCGAGCGAGCCGAGATACCCGCGCTGGCGTCCGTCGCGCAGCGCCGCGAGCGTGTCGGCCGTCTCTCCGGATTGCGAGACCGCGAGGAACAGCGTGCCGTCTTCGACGACGGCGCGCCGGTAGCGGTATTCGCTCGCGACTTCGACGCTGCACGGAATGCCGGCGATGCCTTCGAGCCAGTACCGCGCGACGAGTCCGGCGTGATAGCTGGTGCCGCAGGCGACGATGTGCACGCTGCGCACGCGCGAGAGGAGCGCATCGGATTCGACGCCGAAGATGTTCGGCAGGATCTTCTCGCCGGCGATGCGGCCTTCGAGCGTGTCGGCGATCGCGCGCGGCTGCTCGAAGATCTCCTTCAGCATGTAGTGGCGGTATTCGCCGCGCTCGACGGCGTCCGCGGTGAGCTCGCTCTTGCGCACGGGGCGCTCGACCGGCTCGCCGTCCGCCGTGTAGACGCGAAGGCCGTCGCGCGTGATCTCGGCGACGTCGCCTTCCTCGAGATAGGTGAAGTGGCTCGTTTCCCGGATCAGCGCCTGCACGTCCGAGCCGAGGAAGCTCTCGCCCTCGCCGATGCCGGCGACGAGCGGCGAGCCGCGGCGCGCTCCGACGACGCGTCCCGGCTCGTCGCGGCTCATGACCGCGATCGCATAGGCGCCGTGCAGGCGGCGGGTCGCGTCGATGACCGCGTGCAAAAGATCGGCGCCTTCGTTCATCGCATCGCGCACGAGATGCGCGATCACCTCGGTGTCGGTGTCCGAATCGAAGCGGAAGCCTTTCGACTCGAGTTCCTGGCGCAGCTCGGCGTGGTTCTCGATGATGCCGTTGTGCACGACCGCGACGCGATCGTCGGAGACGTGCGGATGCGCGTTGACCGTGTTCGGCACGCCGTGCGTCGCCCAGCGCGTATGCGCGATGCCGGTGTGGCCGGCGATCGGCGCGCTTTCATAGAGTGCTTCGAGCTCGCGCACCTTGCCGGCGGCGCGAACGCGCGCCAGCTCGGAGCCGGCTCCGAGAACGGCAATGCCGGCGGAGTCGTAGCCGCGATATTCGAGGGCCTTGAGTCCGGCGATGAGGGTCGGTATGACGTCGCGCCCGCAGGTCGCAGCAACGATTCCACACATCGGTCGGCTCTACCCTTTGACGGTCGCCGGCCATTCCGGCATCGTCGGCGATGCGGCCGGGCATGCTTCGCCCGGGGCTCCCCATTCGGGCCGTGACCACGGGCGGGCGCCATCATAACCCGTTTGCGGCATGCATGAACCGTGAATTCTCACGTCGCCTACACGCCGACTTGCCAAAAATTCCTGAACAAGCCGAAGCGAGCAGTACGCGCCCGGGACGCGATCGCCGGGAGCGCGAGTGCATGCCACGACGGCTCGCCGACAACTCCGTGGCACCGGGTCCATGTCTCAGTATGAACTCCCAACGCGCAAGGAGGCGAGCCTTTCGCTGCCGCCCTGGGCCGCGTTGCCAGGAAGCCTAGGGGGCGACGTGCTGCGGTTCCTGCGCAATCACACGCGGCGCTGGCTGTTCGTCCTCGGCGTCTGCGAGTTCCTCCTGCTGACGCTGTCGTTCTGGCTCGCAGCCTACATCCGCTATTTCGGAGATGCCGAAGCCGCCATCGGCCTTTCATGGCACATGCTGGTCCGGGCTTCGGCATTCGGCGCGTTCGTCGTCCTCGGCATGGTTGCGCTCGGCCTCTATCAGATGCACCTGCGCGATTCCTGGTTCGGCATGCTGACGCGCCTGCTCGCCGGGTTCACGCTCGGCGCGCTTGCGCTCGTCATCTTCTATTACGTCGTGCCGCAATTCCGCATGGGGCGCGGCGTTCTCGGAATCGCGATCCTGCTCGGATTCGCTTTCGTCGGCACGTTCCGCGTCGGTTTCCTGCGCACGGTCGATGCCGAGGCGATCAAGCGCCGCATCCTCGTGCTCGGCACCGGCACGCGCGCCGCTTTGATCCAGCAGCGCATGCGCCGACGCACCGATCGCCGCGGATTCACGATCCTCGGCTACGTCAGCTACGGCGAAAGCGTCGTGCAGGTGCCGAAGGAGCAGGTGATCTCGCTCGACATGCCGCTCGACGAATGGGCCGAGCGTCATCAGGTCAACGAGATCGTCGTCGGCCCGGACGAGCGGCGCGGCGGATTGCCGATGGAGGATCTCCTGCGCTGCAAGCAGACCGGCGTCGACATCACCGAGCTTGCGACGTTCTTCGAGCGCGAATCGGGCAAGGTCAAGCTTTCGCTGGCGGAGCCGTCGTGGCTCGTGTTCTCGCGCGGCTTCGATACGACGCCGCTGCGGCGCGCGTCCAAGCGCGCTTTCGATCTCTGCGCGGCGTCGGTGCTGCTCGTGCTGAGCAGCCCGTTCATGCTGCTCGTTGCGCTCGCGATCCGGATCGAGTCCGGCCGCGGCCAGCCGATCCTGTACCGGCAGGAGCGCGTCGGAGAGCGCGGCCGCGCCTTCCCGCTGTTCAAGTTCCGCAGCATGCGCACCGATGCCGAGAAGGATGGCGTCGCGCGCTGGGCGAGCGCGGGCGATGATCGCGTGACGCGCGTCGGCCGCATCATCCGCCGCTTGCGCCTCGACGAGCTGCCGCAGCTCTGGAACATCCTGCGCGGCGACATGAGCGTCGTCGGTCCGCGGCCGGAGCGGCCGCAGTTCGTCGCCGATCTTTCACAGAAGATCCGGTACTACAACCTGCGCCATTGCGTGAAGCCGGGCCTCGCGGGCTGGGCGCAGCTGCGCTATCCGTACGGCGCTTCGGAGGAAGATGCGGCCGAGAAGCTCACGTACGATCTCTTCTACGTCAAGAATCACAACCTGCTCTTCGACGTCATGATCCTGATCCAGACGTTCGAGGTCGTGCTGTTCGGTCGCGGCGTGCGCTGAGCGCGAATCGGCGCCGACGCGCCGATCGGAGCACGCTCATGGCTGCCTGTGTGCATGCGTGTGCGGCGCGGGCCGCATCGTCGCGTGGCGAAGCGGCTGCAGCGGCGAGCTGTACCAGTCCACGACCTTGCCCTTCTCGAATGCGATCCAGGACGGCCCGTAATCCCAGCGCGCGTCGCTGCGCATGACCGGCGCGTCTTCGATGCTCTCGACTTCCTCGACGGACAATCCGATGTCGAGCCGCGCGGGAACTTCGAACGGCGCGCCAGGTGCGTCGTCCTGCTCCGTGCGCGAAGTGGCCGGTTCGGCAAACCCGCCGCCTTCGGACAGGGCCGGGATTTCGCCGGAATCCTCCGTCGGGTCCCAGGGGCCGAGCCAGGCGTAAGCGGCGAGCGCGCACGCCAGCGCGCCGAGCGCATAGAGGTACGCCCGCGAAGGGGAAGGCCGCCGCACCGTGTCGGCGGAGGCCGATACGTGTCTTGCGCCAACGGGCGCGCGATGCGCCGGCACCGACGATCCCGGCGGGCGGCCGTGCTGCCGGTGGAACTGGAGCGCGGCGTTGTAAAGCTGGGTGATGTGCTGAAGCCGCGCGGTGGCTTCCTCGGTCCGGATCGAGAGCGTGCCCGCGCGATCGGGATGCAGCTCCGATACGCGCCGCCGGTACGCGTGCCGGATCTGCTCGATCGTCGCCCCCGGTGTCAGCCCGAGTTCCTGATAGAGACGCAAGAAATCAGTCGGCGCCGCCATGACGAAGCCTGCCCACCCGCAGCATCCAATTATATACGGCGACCATCAGGCGCGAGCCGGGTCGAATCCGGACCGGCGCAGGAAGCGCCGCAATGCGCGCCAGACGACGAGCGGAATCACGTGCCCGCCTTCGAACTCGAGCCACTCGACCTCCGCGCCGCCCGCCGCGGCGGCGTCGCGCAAGGCGATGCCGGCCGCGAGCGGCAGCTCGCGATCCTGATCGCCGTGCGCGATCAGCACGGGCAAGCGCGCAAGCCGATCCAGTCGCGGGCGCCAGTCGTCGAACGCGATGCGCGATGACGAAAGCAGCGCCAGCGCGTCGGCGCGGCCGCCATGCAGCAGATGGTCCATCGCGAGCATGCCGCCTTGCGAAAAACCGACCAGCGCGAGCGGAACGTCCCGAGCGACTTCCTCGCAGAGCAGGCGCAGCCGATCGCGCGCTTCGGCTCGGCCCGGCGGATCGAGCGCGAAGAGATCGATCGGGCCGCCGCGGCGCGCGCGCTCCTCGGCATCCGAGAGCCACCACGAGAAGCCGCGCCCGTCCGGCATCGGTGCGTCCGGGAAGACGAACGTCGCCTCGAGATCGAGCGAATGCGCGAACGGCGCGAGATCCGCGGCTCGCATCAGGCGGCCGTGCAACAGGACGACGACCGCGCGCGGCGGCAGGTCGCCGACGGCTATGCAATCGAGACCGGCGATCCGTGCGGCGTGCTCGGCGCGCTTCACGCCGCGCCTACTGGCGCGAGACGCCTCTTGAGCGCGAGGAAATGCCGCTCGTAGAGGTGGTACGAGGCGAACCCGATCAGGAATGTCGCGACGATTCCGGCCGCCTCGTACGCGAGCGCTTCGGGCAAGGTCGGATCGCCATGCCATAGATGAGCGAGCAGCGGCGTGCCGACGTAGATCAGCAGAGGAGCGTGGAAGACGTACATGCCGTAGCTGTAGGTGCCGCAGCGTCGCAGCGGCCCGAACGACAGCAGGCGCGCGTACCAGGTTCGCGGCCGAAGCGACGCCAGCAGCATGATCGCGAAGCCGAGCGCGACCTCGGTATAGCCGTACACCTGCATCGTGGCGCCCAGGCGGGCGAGGTGCCCGGCGAGGAGGCCGAGAGAGAGGACGATCACGCCGGCCGCGAGAAGCCATTCGGATCTCAGCCGCTGCAGCCGCGCGGCGATGCTGTTCGTGCGGATCGCGACGGCCGCGAGCGCCCCGAACGCGAGCGCGTCGGCGCGGCACGGCGTGAATACATAAGCCGCTTCGAGGCCCGGCTGCCCCGGCATGAGATGGCGGACGAGCGCGCGGCTGACGATCGCTATCGCGATGACGGCGAGGCTCAGGATCGCGGTGCCGCGCAGCCCCGCCCAGCGCACCAGGAACGGCCAGACGAGATAGAACTGCTCCTCGACACAGAGCGACCAGAAGTTCGGGAACGCGGCCTCGCCCTTGCCGAAGGGCATCGCGAAATTCGCGAGATAGACCCAGAGCCAGCCTTGATGGCGTCCGTATCCGTCGGGCACGGGCAGCAGCAGCGGAACGACGGCGAATGCGAGGAACAGCACGCCGTAGTAGAGCGGAAAAATCCTCAGCACGCGGCGCGCGAAGAAGCTTCGGTAGTACGCTGGCGAAGAACGCGTGTCGAGCAGGATGCCCGTGATCAGGAATCCCGACAGGACGAAGAAAAGCTGGACGCCGATCCAGCCGACGTTCAACAGGAGGTTCGGCGCCGTCAAAGCCCGGAGCGGATCGAACTGGTGCAGCAGGACGAGCAGGATCGCGATGCCGCGCAGTCCGTCGAGTGCCGCGACGTGATGTTGCGAAGGCCTTTCGTCGGCGGGTGACGGCAAGGAAAAACTCATCGGCGTGCGAGCGCGTTCTCGATCGCCGCGAACAGGCGTGCGTGTGTCCAGCGCGGCGTGAACGTGTGATCGGCGCCGTCGACGGTCTGCGTCGCGAGCTTGCCGGCCTTCGCGAGCCGCGGCACGACCGAGCCGCCTTCATCGGCGAGCATCATGCTGCCGGGATCGCCATCGGCGAAGATGAAATCGATGGCCACGCCGCGCTCGGCGAGGCTGCCGAGCTCGCTGCCGAGATCGCCTCGAAGCGGAACGCGCAAGCGGCGCAATGCATTCCTGAGCGCGGCGCCCGCGCGCGACCGGGCACGGTAGAGGACGACCGTCGCGATCCGCGACAGCTTGACCTTGCCGAGCAGCAGCTTGCGCCACGAGGCGCCGCGCATCATCGACTGGCGATACCGCGCCGCCTCGCCGACGATGCGGAACGCGGCGACGTCGAGCGGCGTTCCGGGAACGTAGTGGAACGTCAGGGGATTGATCACGACGATCGCATCGATCGGATGTCCCGCCAGAGCCGCGCGCAACGCATGATATCCGCCCGAGCAGACCCCCGCGACGATCACGTCGTCCGCGCCCGCGTCGCGCGCCCATCGCACGGCCGATGCGACGTCTTCGAGCGCATGCCGATGGTAGACGATGTTCTCCTCCTCGCCTTCGCGCGCGGCGCTGTCGGCGATTCCGCCGATGTCGCAGCGAAGCGCAAGCATGCCCGCCGCCGCGAGTCGCCGGCTCAGCGCGACATACAGGCGGTTCGGACCGGCATGTCCGACCGCGCCGGCATTGAGGAGAACGAGCGCTCGCGACGCGGAACCTGAAGGATGCGCGGCGATCGCGAACACGTGATCGCCCGGCCGAACCGCCTCCTCGACAATCGGCACGCCGCCGACGTCGAGAAGCGTCCGGCTCTCGAGCGGCGCCGTGCTGCCATCCGCCGCGGCGTCGTCGCCGGATTTCCGCGCGAATGCGCAGGCGGCCTCGATCATCGCTGCGGGCACTCTCGCGTTGTGCGGATCGAGCGTCATCTCGACATAGCCGGGAAGGCGCATCCGCGTGACCTTGCTGCCGAGCGCAGCGAGATGCGCGGCCCAGGCGTCGTTCGCCGGCCGGTCGTCGCGGTCGATCAGAAGCACGTTCGGCGCAGGCCCCTTCGCGGATTTGCAGAGATCGATCGCGGCGAGCTCGGCCCATGTCGCGTCGGAGATCGCGAAGCCGACCAGCTCGCGCTCCGGCATCTCCGACCCGGGCGGCGCGGCCGAAAGGCCGAGCGCGGCCTGCAGCGCATGGCCTTCGCGCAGCAAGGCGCGGCCGTTCGGAACCGTCGCGATCGCGACGAGCCCGTCGATGTCGCCGCGACGCTCGGCGGCGCGGACCGCGAGCAGCACGCCGAGGCGGATGCCGACGAGGACAACGCGTTCGGCACCGCGGCTGCGCACGAGATCGCAGGCCGCGTCGATGCTCGCGAGCCAGTGCCCGAGCCGGTCCGGATCGAGATCGTCGCCGGCGCTGTCGCCGGTGCCGTCGAGATCGAAGCGCAGCGCGATCAGGTTTTCGCGGGCGGCCGCCTCGGCGAAATGACGCAACGAGCGCGCGGCGCAGATCGCCTCGTAACCGAATGGCGGCACGATCACGATGGCCGTCCGGCACGCGCCGGCGGGCCGGTACAACCAGCCGAAGAGAGGGCGTTCGTCCGGACCGAAATAGCCCGCGCTGATTTCGGCCGGGCTCATGCGAGCTCGAATCGCGCGGCGGTCTCCGCATTCAGGGCGGACGCGCTGTACCGCGCGAACGACGGCCGCGCGCGTCCCGTCGGTCGCAGCGTGACGCGGCGCCGCTGTCCCGGCGCGAGGTGAAAGCCGTTGTCGTCGGGAAGGAATCCCGGCGCGTCGATCGTCACGCTCTGCGCGAAGCGCCGTGTCGAGACGACGATCTCGCGTCCCGGCCCTTCGCCCGCGGGCAGCGCTTCGACCGCGAGTCCGACGTCGTATTCCACGGTCGACGGAAAGCCGGCCGGGAAGTGGAACGCGTCGCCGATGACGGCATCGCCGTCCCGCAGCACGGCATGCACGCATTCCGCGATCGGCGGGCCGAAGCGGTACGCGAACGAGAGATCGTAGAACCCGCCGAGAGCGTCGGTCGCGGCGATCTCGACGGCATCCCGCGCGGGAACGGTCACCGCCAGCGAGCCGCGTCCGACTTCGATTTCGCCGCGGCGATAGAGGACGAGATCGAGCGTCGCGGACAGCGCGGTGCCGCGATCGTTGAAGACGTGGACGGCGAGTCCGTTGACGCCCTCGTCGCTGATCGCCGTCGCGACGGGCGCAAGCGCGCGCCGCAACGCGTAGTAGCAGAGCTTCGGCGTGCCGTTCGCGTCGACGACGCCCCAGCCGGCGCCCGGCCAGAGGTCGCGCAGGAAGAGGATCAGCGCGCCGCGCGTCGGCGAGCGGCGCCGCCGCCATTCGGCGAACGTCGCGCTCATGACCTCGCCGGTGACGACGCGTCCGAGCGCGAGATAGCGATCGTGGTCGGAAGTGCGCAGGAGCGTCGCGTCGACGCCGAAGAGACGCTCGAGGTAGTGATCGCGCACGTCGTCGAAATCCCAGCCCGCGCCGAGATCGCGCGGCGTGCGCGCCTTCCACGCCGGATGATGGACTCGCACGCCGGGTCCGCCCGCGAACGCGTCGTCGGCGGGGATGTTCGCGAACGCAAGGCACTCCGACGCGAAGCGGAGCTCCGATCGCCGCGCGTCCTCCAGCGGCCGCAGATAGGCGCCGACGCCGTAGTACGACGACGCCCCGGCATTGGCGGCGTGCGGAAACGCGCCGTCGTGCGTGCTCGAGGGCACGTAGCGAAATCCCGCAGCCGCGACGCGGGCGGCGATCGTTTCGGAGAACAGCTTCTGCGACCAGACCGTGCGCGGCGTTCCGCTCATCGCGGCTTGCTGCTCGCCTTCGCTGTTGCCGCAGAAGAGCGCGAGGCAGGGCCGCGCTCCGAAGCGGGCGATCTCGGCGTCGACTTCGGCGAGGACGCTTGCCGTGAACGCGTCGTCGTCGGGGTAATCCATGTTCGCGAACATGAAGTCCTGCCAGAGCAGGATGCCGTTCGCGTCGAGCGCGTCGAGGAACGCGTCGTCCTCGTAGACCATCGTTCCGCCGACGCGCAGCATGTTCATGCCGGCGTCCCGCACCTGCGCGATCGCTTCGCGCACACGCTCGCCGTCGTTCCGGAATCCGACGGGGTCGAGGGGCGTCCAGCACGCGCCGCGGCAGAAGACGTCGACGTCGTTCACGCGGATCGCGAAATCGCCGCCGTCGCGGACGAGCTGCACCGTGCGAAAACCTGTCGTTCCGAGCCCGATGCGCTCGTCGCCGCGCGCACCGCGGCATTCGGCGGCGAGCGCGTACAGCGCCGGCTCGCCGTGCGTGTGCGGCCACCAGAGATCGGGCGACTCGACGTAAAGAGTTCCGCGCCAGATTCCCGCCGTCCGTTCGAGCGGCGTTTCCGCTCGCCGGCCGGCGCGCTCGGCGACGAGCACGACCGACGCGACGTCGTCGTCGAGCGCAAGTTCGACGTCGACGCGTCCGCGACCGCTCTCGATCGCGCTGCGCACGACCGGATCGGCACCGGGGGAATTTCGGGTCTCGATCCATACCGGACGCCACGGTCCGACCGGCGGACAGGGCGGCGACCATCCGGGCGTGCGGCCGAGCAGCGTCGTGCGGAACCAGCGCAGCTGCGTCGCTTTCAGCATCGGCACGCGCCAACGCGGACGTGGCCGCTTGCGGGCGAGCTCGGGCGTCAGCGCGGCACAGCGGATCAGGAGCTCGTGCGTGCCGTCGATCCGCACGTCCGCGCGGCACGGCGTGAACATGTTCTCGTGCCGAAGGAGATGCTGGCCGTCCAGCCAGACGTCGGCGAGCGTCGCGAGCCCGTCGAACGCCAGCGTTGCCGTTCCCGCACCGATCCGTCCGGCTTCGATTCGCGTGCGCCACCACCAGTCGCGGCCGTCGAAGTCGATCGCTTCGTCGAAACCCCAGCGCCCGGCGCGAAGCAGCGCGCTCGCGGCCGTGCCGGGAACGCAGGCGTCGATCCATTCGAGTGCCGCCGAGTCCTCGGGCGTGCTTCCCGGCTCGGCACTGGCGAGCTGCCAGGGTCCGTCGAGGGCGCGACGTTGCCGCCCGCGCGGGGCGCTCGCGCCGTTCATCCTCAGCGGCCCTGGGTCAGCTCATCGATGGCCGAGCCGATCGCGCCGACGCTTTCGAACACGTTGCGCTTCAGCATGTGATCCGGGAACTCGACGTCGAACTCGCCTTCGAGGGCGAGCATCACGTTGACGCTCGCGTGCGAGGTCATGCCGGCCTGGTACAGGTCGGCATCGTCGCCGAGCGCGTCGGGATCCTGATTGAGGCGTCCGTGCTCGCGCAGGATCGCGCGGATTTTCTCGTGTCGATCGTTCATTGCATCAGGCTTCCCGGTTGGCGGTCAGGATGGCTGCAGCGCTCGCGCCGATCGCCGAAGCGCGCGCCGGAATCGGCGATCGCGCGATTGGCGAGTCCGGTCACGGCGATCGCATTCGACATGGACGGCAGTCACGGAATCCTGTCGAGCGTCGCGGCGGCCTGGCTCCAGGCGGCAGCCCATTCGTCGAACGTGGCTTGCGCGTCGAGCGCGCGGCGCGCATTGACGGCGCGGGCGGCTTTCAGGATGAAGGCCTTCGCGCCGTTCGAGATGAGATCGTACGCTTCGGCGGCGGGGTCCAGAGATCCCGGGGCTTCCCGAAGCGGTGGATAGGACTCGGCGAGCCAGCGCACGTAGGCCGCCATCAGCTCGGCGGACGATCCGAGCTGGCGCAGCGTCGCGAAGGCCCACGCGTGGTAGTGCTCGAGACCTTTCGACTGCAGCAGCGGAAGCTCGCGCGCGAACCTTTCGGCGAACCGCTCGACCGGATTGCCGGACGGACGCCGCGCGACGTGGCGGCGCAGGTTCGCGGCCGACATCGTCGCGAGCTCAGCGGCGGGCCGGCGCACGAAGCGGTCGACGCGCACGAGCTCGGCGAAGAACGGCAGGCCCGGAAACGGCGGCTCGAAGATGTGGTCGAAATCCTCGCCGTCGAGCTCGAAGAACGACGCGTTGTGGAAATAGCGCAGCTTGCGCGCTTCCATGTCGACGTCGGCGAGCACGATCGTCGACTTGACGTGGCGCGTGCGGTAGTCCGTGCCGCGCACGTCGGGCAGCCAGAAAGCATCGGCCTCGACCGAGATGAACTTTCCTTCGGGCAGATGCTCGAGCGCGTGATCCTGCATGGGCCGCCACGCATTGAGCTCGTTGACCTCGATGCCGTAGAGATCGCGCAGCTCGTCGTGCGGCGGCTTGAAGAACGTCCATTGATCGCCCTCGAAATCGAGGGCGGCGACGACCGGAACGACGGCGAGTGGCTCGCCGCCGAGCGCATGGATCAGCTCGATCCAGACGTCGAAATAGCAGTTCTTCTCCATCCATTGCACCGTGTCGCGGTGCAGTGGATGCCGCTCGTATCGCGTCGGGTCGAGAGCCAGAGCCGTTGCGCGCATTTCACGCCCAGAGCTTCCTGCGGACGGCATCGGGCCAGCGTCCGGCATCGAAGCCGTGAGCCTGGAACAACGCCATCGTCAGGCGTTCGAGGCCGAATCCGAGGCAGGCGGTATGTGCGTTGCTGCCGTCGGCGAGACGGATGCCGAACGCATCGCCGAACTTGTCCTGGTGATAGTTGAACGAGCAGAGCGCGGTCGGATTGCTCTCCGAGATGACCGGCACGAGCACTTCGAACTTGAGCTGCTGCTCCTTCTGGTTGACGGCGAGCAGCTTGCCGCCGCGGCCGAAGAACGGATCGGCGGCGACGTCGGTTCGCGCCGGAAGGCCGAGCGACGCCATGAACTCGACGCCGCGCGCGAGCCACATGTCGCGCCAGTCGACGACCTGCTCGGGCGTGCCGCAGCGGACATATTCGCGCACGCGGAACGCCTGCATCCGCGTCGGCTCGATCGACGGCTCGTGGCGGAACACCCAGCCGGACATCGTCACGAGCCGCCCCTCGCCGGATACCGTGCCCGCCATCGTCGGATAGAGCGGATAGCACGCGGCCGGGTTGAGGCATACGTGCGTCATCTCGAGGCGATCGCCCCACGGCTCCCCGGCGTGCACGCGCTCGCTGAGCTCGCGCGCGGCGAGATCCTTGCCGACGAAGCTGAAGACGGCTCCGACGAGATGCGGGAAGCTGTCCATGTAGTTCGCTTTCTCGATGATCGTGCGATCGATCGTCGGCGGGAACGTCATGACGTCCGCGCCGTCGTCGCGCGCGACGCCGATGATCAGCTCGTCGACGCGATTCAGCACGTCCTCGAACATCTGGTTGCGCCCGAACACGCCGTCGACGCCGGCCGGGGTGATCAATCCGTGATCGACGAGTCCCCGATAGAACTCGATCGGGTCGTAGCGCGTGGCCGTCATGTCAATCGTCCTTGAACACGAGAAGCATCGATGCGTTTTTCTGCGCGATGCGCTCGTTCGAGATCATCAGCGCGGCCGAGAGCAGATCGCGATAGTGGCGGCCCACGCTGAATTTCGAATCGTTCTTGTAGCCGAGGATGCCGATGATCTGCAGCGCCTCGTGGCAAAGGCGCGGTCCCATTTCCGAGCACGCGATCTTGAGCTGGTTGAGGCGCAGCGCCCAGCCCATCGAGCCGAGCTCCTCGCGTGCGGCGTCGTCGTTCTGGGCGGTCATCTCGTCGAATGCGATCGCGCACGCTTCCCAGTTGTGGCGCATCGCCTGCAGGTCGACGTGCGCGCGCGCGAGGCGTCCCGCATTGGAAGGCACGACGCCGGGGCGCTTGCGCGCTTCGCCGCGCACGAACGCCGATGCGCGCGCGATCGCGTCGGCAGCGATGCCGGACCACAGAGCAGACCAGAGGATGTGCGAGTACGGCACCATCGTCTGCGCCGACGAATCGGCGAACGCGCCGGGCAGGATCTGCCCGGCCGCGCCCTTGCCGGCGAATTTAGCGCCCGGGCTGCACGTGCCGCGCATGCCGAGGGTGTCCCACGTTCCGGTCTGGGCGAGCGTGTACTGGCCCTTCTCGAAGAGGACGAGCACCTGGTCGCTGGCGGCGGATTCGGCGGTGCGGCGGCAGGTCACGAGCTGGGCGTCGGCGTGAGCGCCGTAGGACACGGTCGTCGCGTCTTTCTCGAGCGACATGCGATCGCCGTCGACATCGACCGCGCAGATGCTCGATCGCGTGTCGCCGAACGTGCCGTTTTCGGACGTGATCGAGGCGACGATCTCCTGGCGCCCGACGAGGTTCTCGCTCATGTACCGATCGAAGAACGGCGTGCCGGAACCGTGCCGCGCGATGCATGCGACCTGGATGTGGTGCATCGCGAGCACCATGCCCGACGACCCGCAGCCTTGCGCGAGCGCAGCGCACTGCGCGGCGAGTTCGAGCATGCCGGCGCCGTGGCCGCCGAATTTCTTCGGCACCGCGGCCGACAGGAGACGGGCCTCGCGCAGCGCGTCGAACGATTCCTGCGGAAAGCGGCTCTTCGCGTCGACGTCGGGCGCATGCGCGGACGCGACTTCGCGCGCGATCGCGGCGGTCCTGGCGACGAGCGGACCGGTCTTGACGGCAGCGCTGGTATTGGCGGACAGCACGGTCATCGGCACGTGGACCTGTAGCGAGGAACGCCCGGTTTCCGACGCATGAAGCGGATTCCCCCCGAGCCGGAGAGAGTGCTGGATTTTTGCGCTGAATGCAACGGAATGCACTCTCGCCGATGATCGTTGCAGGCAAAATCGCGCGTCGGCGGCGGGAGAATCGCGCAGCGCGTTCCGCGAGAGATTTCGTCGCCGCCTGCGCAGGCAGGGATGCCGGAAATCCCGGTTTTCGAGCCGTTTCCGCGCGCCAAAAGGCGCCCGGCGCCCGGCAGGCGAGTGAAGGTTCCGTGCAATCGCGGCCGAAATGCGCCGATGGAAAGAGCGCTCGTCCGGTCGGAACGGCGCTCCGCATCCGCACTCGAATCGCCGGCGGATATTCGCGATAATTCCGCAGGCCCGGACAAAAGGCCCGGACCGTACCCGACGATCGTTGCATGGTGCAGACCGCCAACAGCTCTCCCTTCGATCCCCGGCTGTTCCGCGACGTGATGGGTCGCTTCGCGACCGGGGTCACGGTTGTTTCGTTCATGCGCGAGGGCGAGCCCGCAGGCATGACGGTCAACGCTTTCATGTCGGTCTCGCTGACGCCTCCTCTCGTGCTCGTCTCGGTGCGCAGCGAATCGACATTCAACGATCACGTGCGCGTCGGCTCGCGCTATGGCGTCAACATCCTGACGGAAGATCAGCAGCACCTCGGCGGACAATTCGCGGGGCAGGGCGCGCGCGAGCACAAGGCCGCGTTCTCGATGCTCGACGGCACGCCTCTGCTCGAGGACAGCCTCGCGCACGTCGTCGCGCGCGTCGTCGCCGTCCATGCCGCGGGCGATCATTTTCTTCATCTCGCCGAGGTCGAGAAGCTCGTGCGCGGAGACGAGGCGAAGCCGCTCATCTTCTTCACGGGGCGCTACAAGCAGATCGACGCGCACGAGCCGAACATGCAGTGGAGCGCGCTCGATGGCTGGTGAGGACGTCCGCCTGGCAACGGAGCACGGACCCGTGCGGGCCGCCGGCCAGCGCGCCAGCGATATCGAGATCGCCGTGCGCGCCGAGCTCGTCGCGCGGGCACGGGCGATGATCCCGCTGCTCGGCGGCAACGCCTCGGCGACCGATCAGGATCGGCGTGTCGCGGAGCAGAACATCCTGCTGATGACCAAGGCCGGCCTCTTCCGGATGATGGTTCCGAAGCGGTACGGCGGCTTCCAGGTCAACCTGCGCACGAGCCTCGACGTCATCTCGGTGGTCGCCGAGGGATGCGGCTCCTCGGCGTGGGTGCTGAGCCTCATCAACAACTGCGCGTGGATCGTCGGCCTGATGCCCGAAGAGGCGCAGGACGAGATCTTCGGCGCCGATCCCGACGCGCGCGTCGCCGGCGTGCTGGCGCCGAGCGCTGACGTCCGCCGCGTCGAGGGCGGCGTGGTCGCATCGGGACGCTGGTTCTGGGCGTCGGGCTCGCTGCACGCGAGCTGGGGCATGCTCGGCATCGTCGTGCCCGACGCCGACGGGCGGCGTTCGGTGCAGCGCCTCGCGTTCGTGCCGATGAGCGAGCTCTCGATCGAGTACACGTGGAATGCGTCCGGCATGAAGGGCACGGGCAGCAACTGCCTCGTGGCGAAGGACGTGTTCATTCCCGATCACCGCATGATCTCGCTCTCCGACGCGGTCGAGGGCCGGATTTCGCCGCCGCCCGGCGAGCCGCTGTACCGCTCGGCGTTCATTCCGGTGATGGTGCTCGCGATCGTCGGGCCGCAACTCGGTCTCGTGCGCGCCGCGCTGCGGCATGCGATCGAAGGCGCCGCCGAGCGCAACATTCCGTACACGACGTACGAGCGTCAGAGCGATTCGCCGGCGTTCCAGCTCCAGATCGCCGAAGCCGCGATGAAGATCGAGAGCGCGCACCTGCACGCGTACCGTGCCGCGGACGACATCGACGCGACGGCCGCGCGCGGCGAGTACATGCCCTACGAGGCGCGCGCGCGCGCACGTGCCGAGGGCGGCTACATCGCAAGGACCGTGACCGAGGCGCTCAACACGCTGCTGTCGGCGCACGGCGCCGGCTCGTTCGCGGACGCCAATCCGATGCAGCGCATCTGGCGCGACGCGAACACGGCCGCGCGGCATGCGTTCGTGCTGCCGCCGGTGTGCGAGGAGATCTACGGATAGGTGCTGCTCGGCGTCAAGCGCAACATCACGCCGCTGATCTGAGCGTCAAGCGCATCAATCGCGGGGATCGAATCCGTTCGCGAAGATCGAGTCGCCGCGTTCGAACACCGCGGAGACGGTGCAATCGGCGGTGATCGGGCCCGTCGTGTAGACGAAGCCGTCCAGCGAGCCGCCGCAGCCATCGACCGAGTCCAGCGTGGCGTCGGCATCCGGAGTCAGCGTGAATTCGACGATCGAGCCGTCATGGACGATCTGCGGCACGTCGGGCTCGATCGTGCCGCCCGGCGTGGCGGTCGGCGTGACGACGTGCGAGTTCGGCGCGAAGGTCGCCGTCACGGTGCAGTCGGCCGTAATCGGACCCGTCGTATAGATGAAGCCGTTCAGCGATCCGCCGCAGCCTGCGACCGAGACGAGCGCGGCGCCTGCATCAGGCGTCAGGGTGAACTGCACGGTTGCTCCTTCGTCGACGGTCTGCGGCACGTCGGGCTCGATCGTGCCGCCCTCGGTCGCGACCGGCGTGACGACGTGCGTGACGATCGGCTCGAAGGTCGCGGTGACGGTGCAATCGGCCGTGATCGGACCCGTGGTGTAGACGAGTCCGTTCCGCGATCCGTTGCAGCCGGTGACCGAGGCCAGCATGTTGCCCGCGCTCGGCGCGAGCGTGAACTGCACGGTCGCGCCATCGTTGACGGTCTGGGGCACGTGAGGCTCGATCGTCCCGCCCCCCGTCGCGACCGGCGTGACGATGTGCGTCACGATCGGCGCGAAGGTCGCGGCGACGGTGCAGTCGGCCGTGATCGCACCCGTCGTGTAGACGAGGCCGTTCAGCGATCCGTTGCAGCCGGTGACCGAGACCAGCCGGTCGCCCGCGTTCGGCGCGAGCGTGAACTGGACCGTCGCGCCGTCGTCGACGGTCTGCGGCACGCTGGGCTGGATCGTCCCGCCCGCCGTCGCGGTCGGCGTGACGACGTGCGTGATCCTCGCGAACGCCGCGGTCACCGTGCAATCGGCGGTGATCGGCCCCGTCGTATAGATGCTGCCGGCGAGGCTGCCCCCGCAGCCGCTGACCGAGCCGATCCTGTATCCGCTGTCCGGAACCACGGTGAACGCGATCGTCGCGCCCTCGTTTACGGTCTGCGGAGTACCCGGCACCAGCGCGCCATGGGCACCGGCGCTCGGCGTCACGATGTGCGTGACGGGCGCGCCCGAAAGGCCATAGGCCTTGATCCGGCTGACGCCGCCCTCGACGTCGCTGACGTAGACGACGCCGTTGACGACGATCGGGCTCTGCCAGTGGATGCCGGACAGCGGTTCGGACGACCACAGCACGTTGCCGGTCGAAGGATCGCGCGCGACCAGCGAGTTCGCCGATGCGCCTTGCGTCATGCCGACGTGGTACAGGACGCCGTTCGCGATCACCGGCGACGTCGTCGCGATCCCGAGGCCCCACGGCGAGGACCAGACGCGGCTCAGCGAAGGCATGTGCGTGCCGGCGTCGAGCACGAGCTTGTAGGCGACGAGTCCGGCACGGAAGCTCGCGAAGAAGACCCAGGTGTTGCCGGCGCCGTCGACCCAGACCGCGGACTGCTCGCGCGCGCCGTCGTACTTGTTCGGATTCGTGATGAGCTGCAGCTCGCCGCCGGTATGGCGCGGGCCGCCGGCACCGCTGAGATTGGCGAGATTGAGCAGCCGCAGGCTCTCGTCCTTGCCGGACTGCATGCCGATGTGCGCGACCGCGCTGCCGGCCGGTGCCGGCAGGATCGCGACCGACATCGAGCCGAGATCGAGGTCGTGGTCGGCGAGATACTGGAAGTTGTCCGGCGTGTAGCTGTCGTAAGGGACGCCGGGCGTCGCGGGCGTGCCGTCCGGCGCGAGCGCGAGAACGCTGTCGCCCCAGTTGTTGCCGCCGGTGTCCGCGTTGTACGGACCGTTTCCGGTCGTGACGAAGAGGCGCTGCAGGCTCGCATCGAACGCCGGACCGCCGCGCCCCCAGATCGCGCTCTGCGTCGAGTTGCAGTCGCTGCCGCCGCCCTGCGTCGTGAAATGGATCGCCTGGTCGCTGCAAAGCGAGTTGAAGACGACCTGCGCGCCGGTGCCGAGATTGATCGTGGTGAGATGGCCTTGATAGTCGCCGCCGTCGAAGAAGCCGCTGGTGATCGCATAGAGATAGCTCGTGCCGCCGACGGTCGCGATCGCGAGACTGCCGTTCGCCTTCTCCAGCTGCGGCTTTACGGTCGATATCTCGGGCCAGCCGCCGGTCGTCGTCTCCGTTCCGTCGCCGACGGCGTATTTGTGGATCTTCCCGTCGGACATCGGGAAGTAGACGAACGCGCGGCCGGGATCGACGGCCGGCGATGCGTTCAGGGTCGACATGCCCGTCGTCTTCGACCAGACGATGTCGCCGGTCCCCGCGTCGATCGCCATCGCGGTGCCCTGGATCGAGAGCGCGAAGAGGAGGTCCTTCACGCCGCCCGGCGTCGTCACGTGGCTGAGGTAGACCGGCGCGCCGTCGAGCATGTCCGGCAGCGGCTGCGAGTACAGCGCGATCAGCGTCTGGACGTTGGCGGCGGTCAGGGTCGATTCGGACGTGTTGTTGCTGCTGTGCGCGCTGTCGTAGCCGAATTGCAGCCAGTCGCCGCCGAAACAGGGCGACGCGGCCAATGCCAGCGCGAAAGCGATGGGCCACCGACGTTCAAAGCTCATGATTTTTTTTACGACCCCTGAAGAAGGACGGGATTATATCCGGCAGCGATAGCGCGATATCCGCCGATCGTTGCACGAGGCACATTTTTTTAACCTCGGACGAGCCATGCCGATGCGGAAAAAGCGCGGCATCGGCGCGAGCCGATGCTCCGCATGAATCGTTCGTCATTCCGCGCCGTTTGCGCGCAGGCGAAAGCATTTGTGACGGAATGCCCGGATGCGCGACGCAACGCGCCGGCAACCGTGACGGCCATTCCGCTTTTCCGTTCCCGTCTTTCATCGAAAGCCGGTGCCCTCCAAAGTGCTCACTCCGTCGCAAATCGTGCGGGAGGTCTCACCTACGATGCGAACCCGTCGTAATTTGAAGTCGAAATCCGCCGAATTGCATGAAATACCAAACGATCGCCAACCGGGTATCGCCGACCAGTTCCGATAACGGTCCTGGAACCCTCATTGCTCGCACCGCCGCCGCGCTGTTCGCGATGTGCAGCCTGCTGCTTCCGCCGGCCGCGTCCGCGACTCCCGAAGACATTTTCAACGGTTCCTTCGAATCCGTTCCGAACAATCCCCTGCTCGGCCTCGGTCCGTGCGTTCCGTCGGGCGCCGGCCACGACTATCAGGTCGGCCCGGACGGCGGCCAGCTCGCCTCGCTCGATCAGGTGCCGTGGGAGAACCTCGCTGCCGGTGATACCGTGCGCATCTTCTATCGCGCCGATCCGTACAAGGGCAAATTCGCGATCAACGCGCACGGCACGGCGTCCGCGCCGGTTCGCGTGTGCGGCGTCGCCGGCCCGAACGGCGAGCGCCCGGTCATCGACGGCGACGGCGCGACCACGCGTCCGACCGTCTCGTACGGCCGCAACAGCGCGAGCGCGATGAACCAGACGCGCGGCATCCTGATGATCGTCTCGAAATCGAACGAGGACGGCGTCACCCAGCCCGAATACATCCAGATCGACGGCCTCAAGTTCACGCGGGCGCAGCCGGCGTATTCGTTCTACGACACGTCCGGCAACCTCCAGCAGTACAACGGGTTCGGCGGCTGCATCTGGGTCGAGCGCGGCCACCACATCACGATCGCCGACAACGAGATCACGGATTGCTCGCAGGCGATATTCAGCCGCTCGTCCGACGGCGGCGGCGAGCCGCTCCTGACCATGGACGTCCGCATCGCCGGCAACGACATCAGCGGCAACGGCGAGGCCGGCAACGAGACGATCCACCAGACCTACGTCCAGAGCGTCGGCGTCACGTACGAATTCAACCACTACGGTCCGATGCGCGACGGCGCGACCGGCAACTCGATAAAGGACCGCTCGGTCGGCGCGGTCGTGCGCTACAACCGCATCGAATCGGGCGCGTACGCGATCGATCTCGTCGAGGCCGAGGATTATCCGAATTACGCGATGTCGGATCCGGCGTACCGCACGACGTACGTGTACGGCAACCAGATCGTCAAGAGCGGCTCGCTCGCGATCCACTACGGCGGCGATCACATCGGCAGCGAAGACCACTATCGCAAGGGCACGCTCTACTTCTGGAACAACACGGTGTACCTGGAAGGCGGCGGTGGCGGCGCGGCGTACATGTTCCGCCTCTCGACGACCGACGAAACCGCGCAGGTCTGGAACAACGTGTTCGTCTACAACGGCTCGATCCAGTACCCGGCGATGCGCACCTCGCAGGAAGTCGCCGCGCCGTACGTCACCGGCGGCATCGTCAATCTCGGCGTCAACTGGATCGACCAGCGCTGGGGCGACAGCGATCCGTATCATCCGGTGCCGGGCGAGCTGAACGGCACGTCGAACTTCATCGAAGGCACGCCGACGCCGGTCGATCTCGCCACGCTGATTCCCTTCAACGGCGGAGAGGCCGTCGACACCGCGCAGGCGCAGCTTCCCGACGTCGACGCGTATCCGGTGGACTACCAGCTCGACGCGACGACGCTGCAGCCGCAGCCGCGAAGCGTCAACGGCGCGGCGAGGGATCTCGGCGCCGTCGAGCGCTGAGTCGACGAGGCGCCCTCATCCGCCCGGCGCGGCCGTCGGCCGGGCGGATTCGTTGTCGGGGTCCGCATCGCTTCGCGCGCTCTTGCGCGGATGCGGCAGCCGCGCGACGCGACGCAAGCCGATCCGTGCCGCGGTCGCGGCGTCCGCGTTGCGCCGCACCAATCCGTCGCGCCCGTCCGACGATGGCGCAAGCCGCACGGCGGTCCGGTCATGCGCTGGATGTGGCAATATGGCTCCGGGGACGTGCGAGGCGCCGGCGACGAGACCGGTGCCGGGGGAGCCGGGTGCGGGGAGCGCCATGACAGTGGCTACGGGTTTCATCGACGCATTGATGCGCGCGGCTGCGCGTTTCGCCTATCCCGGCCGCGCCGCGTCCCTGCCGATCATCGTCCATCATCGCGTGCTCGAAACGCCCGATCCGCTGCTGCCCGACACGATCGACGCGCGCACGATGGACGATCACTTCGAGATGCTGTCGCGTCTGTTCAACGTGCTGCCGCTCGACGAAGCGATCGACATGGCCGCCGAAGGGCGGCTGCCGCCCCGCGCGGTGACGCTCACGTTCGACGACGGCTATCGCGACAACGTCGATGTCGCGCTGCCGATCATGAAGAAGTACCGGCTGCCGGCCACGATCTATCTTTCCACTTCGTTCATCGACGGCGGCCGCATGTTCTGCGATACGACCGTCGAAGCGATGCGCCGCATGCCGAGCGGCGAAGTCGATCTCGGCGCGTTCGGCCTCGGCAGGCGCGAGATCGGCGACACGGGCTCGCGCCTGCGCGTCGCCAACGAGCTCACGGCAGCAGTCAAGGACCGGCCGGTCGCCGAGCGCGACGAGTTGTGCGATCGCCTCGAGCACATGGTCGATTCGCCGCTGCCGGACGATCTCATGATGACCTCCGACCAGGTGCGCCGCGTCTCGCGCGAGGGCATCACGATCAGCGGGCATACGGTCAATCATCCGAACATGGCGCTCACCGATATCGAAACCGCGCGCCGCGAGATCGTGCAGAACCGCGACGACATCGCCGCGCTGACCGGCCGCGCGCCGCGGAGCTTCGCTTATCCGTTCGGCAAGCCCGGCACGGACTATTCCAACGAGACGATCGCGCTCGTGCGCGAAGCCGGTTATTCCTCGGCGGTGAGCATGAGCTGGGGCGTCGCGACCGTCGACACGCAGCGCTACCAGCTGCCGCGCTTCGGTCCGGCCGAGCGAAGCGACAACGCGTTCTATGCGCGCATGCTGAAGATGGCGCGGCATTCCAATCCGCCGCTGCTGACCGACTCGGGAGACGTCGCGGCCCGATAGACTCGCTCGTGCCGGGTCGGCCGTGCGATCATGGCGGCCCGCAGCGCAGCAGAGGAGTCGTCGTGCGCGAGTCGGAGCGTGGGATCGCTCGTAACGGGCCGCGCCGCAAGGCCGGCGTTCCCTTTCTCCCGGACAAGCCGATCGCGGCGGCGGGCGTGCTGCTCGCGGGCCTTGCATCCTTGTCCGCGTGCGCGGCCGACACGAAATCCGATCCGCCGACCGCGATGGTGCTGTCGAGTCCGAGCCTCCCGCCGTGCGAAGCGCCGCGCGGACACGGTGAGGACTATCAAGTCGGGCCGGGCAAGAAGTTTGCAAGCCTCGACAAGGTGCCGTGGGAAAGCCTCGATGCGGGCGATACCGTGCGCATCTTCTATCGGCCCGAGCCGTACAAGGGCAAGTTCTCGATCAACGCGCACGGCTCGTCCGCAGCACCGGTGCGCGTCTGCGGCGTGAAGGGGCCGCATGGCGAGCGGCCGATCATCGACGGCGACGGCGCGACGACGCGCGCCGGCATGTCCTACGGCCGCGACAGCGCGGCGCCGATCAACCAGGCGCGCGGCATCGTCATGATCGTTTCGACGGCCACGCAGGAAGGCCGCACGCAGCCCGAGCACATCGTCATCGACGGTCTGCATTTCGAGCACGCGCAGCCGGCGTACAGCTTCACCGACATGGCCGGCAACCGCCACGCATACGACGAGTTCGGCGCCTGCATCTGGATCGAGCGCGGCCATCACATCACGATCGCCGACAACGAGATCACCGACTGCACGCACGCGGTGCTGAGCCGCTCCGTCAGCGCCAGCGACGGCGGCAGCGACGCGACGCTGACGCGCGACATCCGCCTGATCGGCAACACGATGAGCGGCAACGGCGCGACCTCCTATCGTTTCCGCCAGACGGTGCACACGACGTACATCCAGAGCTTCGGCGTGCTGTACGAATTCAACCACTACGGCGCGCTGCGTCCCGGCGCCGGCGGCAACTCGATCAAGGACCGCTCGACCGGCGTCGTGATCCGCTACAACCGGATCGAGGAAGGCGCGCACGCGATCGATCTCGTCGAGGCCGAGGACACTCCGGCCGAGGCGAAAGCCGATCCCGCTTATCGCGAGACCTGGGTCTACGGCAACCAGATCGTCAAGAACGGCGAGACCGGTACCGTCATCCATTACGGCGGCGATCATCCGGGAAGCGAAGCCAGCTATCGCAAGGGCACGCTGTACTTCTTCCACAACACCGTGCACGTGACCGGCGAGGACGCGGCCGGCCTGTTCCAGCTTTCGACCATCGACGAGAAAGCCGAGATCTGGAACAACGTGTTCCTGTTCGATTCCGGCATGCACTACATGCGCATGCGCGCGAGCCAGGACACCGCCGGCGGGATCGAATCGGGCGGCATTCTTCATTTCGGCCGCAACTGGATCAACTCGGGCTGGGTCGATACCGACAAGTACCATCATGTCGGCGGACGCCTTGAAGGCGTCGACGATCTCGTGACCAGCTGGTGGAGGGCGCCGCTCGACGAAAGGCTCGTGCCGATCGCCGGCGGTCCGGCAGCCGGCGCCGGCGTCGCGGGACCGGCTTCGGCGAGCGCGCATCCGGTCAGTTTCCAGCTCGATGCCGAGCTGCGCCCGGCCGTGCGCTCGCGGTACGGGGCGGGCGCCGATCTCGGCGCAATCGAGCACTAGGGATGCTCCGCCGGGAGCGTTCTTACCGGCCGCGCAGGATTCCCGCGAGGCGCTCGACCACGCCGCGCAGCATCGGCACGCGCGCGGCGATCGACGACATCGTCCTGAGATCGCTCTCGTGCCACGCGCCGAGCGGCAAGGTCGCGACGAGGTACACGCTCGCGAAGACGACGGCCGCGATCGCCTGGGCGAGAATGCCGCGGTCGATCAGCAGCACGCCGCCGGCCGCGATCGCGCCGAGCAGCGCCGAAAGGAAAAGCCGCAGGATCTCGGCGAACGGCAGGCGAACCTTCAGCGTGCGCACGACGATCGTCGCCACCATGATGCAGCCGATCGTGCGCGACATCGCATGCGCGGCCACCGCGCCGAGGAGGCCGTATTTCGGAACCAGCAGGATCGCCGCGATCGCCGTCACGACGATATAGACCGTCGCCGCGCCGACGCGCACGTTCTGGTTGTCGGTGATCGAAAGCACCGCGCCGAACGCGCTGTCGACGATGGTGAGCCCGCCGACGACCAGCATGACCTGCAGCACGAGGATCGCGGGCTCGTACTTCGCGCCGTACATCACGGTCACGACCGGTTCCGCGCACAGCGCGCCGGCACCGGCGAGCAGGAGGCCGAGGAAGAGGAAATAGCGCACCGCGTTGCCGAGGATCACGTTGGCCTGGCCGAGGCCGCCGCCGCCGAACGCGTGCGCCATCATCGGCATCAGCACCGAATTGAGTCCCGAGGACAAAAGATCGATGCCGCCGCGCGTCAGCGTCGCCGCGATGGCGAAGAAACCGACCGCCTCGGGCCCGGTCCAGCGGTTCAGGAGGAACGTCTCGATCGACTTGTTGCTGAAGGCCGCGACCAGCGCCAGCGCGATCGTCCAGTGATAGTGCCGGCGCATGCGCACGGCGAGATCGGCATCGATCGGATTGAACGTCGGCGCGATCTCGCGCCGGCGCACGAAATATCGGGTCAGCACCGAATGTCCGATGCTGAGCGCGACGAACAGAACGAGATAGGCATCCAGCGGCTGGCGCGTGGACGCGAGCGCGATGACGCCGACGAGGCTCGCAACGCTCATCAGGTTCGTCGTCGAGGCCTCGACGCTGAAGATGCCGTAGCCCTTGGCGATCGACGAGCAGAAGAGGTAGTCGGCCTTCGCCGCGGAGCTCAAGAGCGCGATCCCCGCGAAGGTCCAGATGTTGTCTTCCCAGCCGGCGGGCTCCAGCCACGGCATCAGCAGCATGAAGCCGGCCGCGACCAGCACGAGACTGATGTAGTGCCGTCGCAGGAGCCACCCGTTGATGTCGCGCGCCGCGGTTTCGTTTCCGCGGCCGATCGATTCCGAGATGAAGCGCATGCCCGACGTGGTGAGGCCGTTCGTCGAGAGCATGATCAGCACGCCGGACAGCCACACGAGATACGAATAGCGGCCGAAATCGGCGGGTCCGAGGTTGCGCGCGATCAGCGTGCTCGTGACGAGGCCGACGATGTACGTGACGTAGGTCGAGCCGGTCACCATCAGCACCGAGCGCAATACCGAGCGACGGTCGAACGGATGCGTCATAGCGCGCGTTCCGCGTCGCGGCGGCCGTGCCGCGCGTCGTCCTCCGCGCGCGTCATGATGCGCGCACGCGCTGGAGAAACTCCGACAGCTCCGCGCCGTGCGCCGCCGCCGTGAAGAGGTGGCGCGCGTCCCACGCGCGATCCTGCATCGTCCGCACGGCTGCGCGATCGGAAAGCGCGGCTTTCAGATCGCTCATCGCATCGAATTCGAAAACCGCGCCGTAGTCGCGCAAGTACGTCTTCGATGCCATGTAACCCTTGCGTGGAATCGCGATCGGCACGCCGGCTGCCACGCTCGACAGCAGGCGGTCCGGCACGGTCAGCTCGAAGCGATCGGCGCGGGCGCACGCGGCAAGGTTGTAGGCGATGAGGCTCGCATCGAACGAAGCCATCGTCGCGATCAGCTCGTCGTTCGGCAACGGCGCAAAGGGCTTGCGGAACGCGTGCCCGTCTTCGGTCTCGGGCGACTGGCCGTGATGCAGCTCGATGCCGGCATCGAGGATTTCGCGCATCAGCGGGCGGATGTCGTCGGCCTTGTGCACGGTCGCACCCGAAAGATCGGTGCGGCCGATGTAGACGAGGTTCGGGTGCTCGCGCAAGCGCTGCGGTCGCGTCCGAGGCACGTAGCGGGCGGGCCAGCATGGCGCGACGATCGCGATCGGCGGGCAGCGTGCGCCGAGCACGCGATCCTCGATGTAGCCCGCCATCTCGGCGGTCGGGCAGAGCAGGCCGTCGAGACTCGAGGCGGCGCGGCGCAGCATCGACGTCTGGCGCAGGATTCCCCAGCGCTCGAGCGAAAGCGGAAAGCACAGCATCATCGCGACGATCCGGAGTCCGGGTCGCGCGCGCTTCAGCGCGATCGCGTCGCCGAGCGGAATCGTGCCCCAGTAGACGATCGCGATTTTCGAATCGTGCCGGTCGATCTCGGCGAGGAGATGATCGAGCCAGGTCCGATCGCGCGTGCCGAAGATCGAGTCGAGACTGCGATCGAAGCGCCCGCGCGCGATCTCGCGCTGGCGCGCGAAGGTGTGCGAATCGGGTACCCAGTGCGTGCCGGCGGCGCGGTCCTTCAGCATTTCGGCCAGCGAATCGCGATGCTCGATTTCCGGACCGAGCAGGCAGACCGAGGTATCGGAGAGCGCTGGCGGTCGAGATCGCGGATCGCCGCGGAAAGGCGTCATTGGGCAACTGTCCGATGTGCGGTGGCGGTCCCGCGGGGCGCCGCGCGGGCCGGAGCATGATAGACCATCGCCGTGCGCGGTCATCGGGCAGGCAGGCCGCTTCGCCGCCGCCGCTTTCCCCTTCGCTTCCCCTTCGACGCCGAAAAAAGCGAGTCCTGGCGTCCGCCGGAGCCGGCGGCGAAGCCGCGGTGCGATGCTACGCTACGCCGCTTTCTCCGATCGCGATCCCGAGATGTCCGACCGATCCGGAAACTCCGGCGCGCTGCGCGTCCTGCATGTCGTCGACTCGCTCGAGCGCGGTGGGCTCGAACGCGTCGTGACCGATCTCGCCGTCGAGCAGCGCCGCGCCGGCCACGAAGTCACGGTGTTCAGCATCCTTCGCACCGGCGGTTTCCTCGGCGAAATCGAAGCAGCGGGGATTCCCGTCCGCATCGGCGGCAAGACGAGAGCCTTCGATCTCGGCGTGATCCGCGCGCTCCGCGCCGAAGCCGCGCGTCACGACATCGTCAACGCGCACAATTTCACGCCGAGCTACTACAGCGCCGTCGCGCTGCTGCTGCGCGGCCGTACGCCGGCCCACGTCGTCACTTGCCACGACATGGGCACGCGCCTTCGGGATCGAAAACTGCGCGCGTTCTTCGCGTTCTCGCTGAGGCGCACGCGGCGCGCGGCGATGGTCAGCCGGCAAGTGCGCGACTGGTACGTCGAATCGAAACTGGTCCCGGCCGATCGCGCGGTCACGATCACGAACGGAATTCCGGTCGAGCGTTTCCGCGCGACGCCGGAACGCCGCGCGGCGGCGCGGCGCGCGCTCGGACTCGCCGCCGACGCGCTCGTCGTCGGCTGCGTCGGCCGGCTCGTGCCGGTCAAGAATCACGCGCTGCTGCTCGAATGCCTGCCGCATCTCGCCGCGCGGCACGCGAATCTCGCCGTCGTGCTCGTCGGCGACGGAGAGCTCGGGACGATGTTGCGCGAGCGCGCCGCATCGCTCGGCGTCGCCGAACGCGTGCTCTTCGCCGGAGAGCGGCCGAACGTGACCGATCTTCTGCCGGCGTTCGACGTGTTCGCCCAGCCTTCCCTTTCGGAGGGTCTTTCGATCGCGTTGCTCGAAGCGAGCGCGACCGGACTTGCGATCGTCGCGACCGACGTCGGCGGCAACCGCGAGATCGTCGGCGATGGCGAGACCGGCCTCCTCGTGCCGTCGGGCGACGTCGATGCGCTGACCGCCGCGCTGGAACGCCTGCTTTCCGTCGCGGACCTTCGCGCGCGCTTCGGCGCGGCGGCGGCGGAATGGGCCGAGCGCAACGCATCGATCGCGGCGATGCGCGAGGCGTACGACCGCTTCTATCGCGACGCGCTCGCGACGCGCTGAGCCGCGGCGCTCACGCCGTCGACGATTTCTTCGCGGCGGCGAGCCAATCGAACGCGCGGCGCATGCCTTCGGCGGTCGGAACGCGCGGCGTCCAGCCGATCGCCTTCAGCGCCGCATTCGAATACTTCAGCGGCTGATACATCGAACGCACGACATGGGGCGTGAACACGGCCGGCAGCTGGCCTTTCGAGCGCTTGTGATAACGCTCGAGATGGCGCGATCCGAGCAGCAGCGCCCAATACGGCACCGGCAGCACGCGGAGCTTCTCGACGTGCGCGCGATAGCCTCGCAGATATTCCGCGCAACTCGGCAGATCGTCGTCGACGACGCTGAACACGCTGCCGTCCGGCGCGTGCAGCGCGGCGATCGCGATCGCGTCGGCGCAGTTGTCGACATAGGTCAGCGGCAAGGTCGCGCCGTTGCCGAGCGCGAAGAACCAGCCCATCGCCTTGATGCCGACGCGCGGCGACAAGGCGCCGCCGCGCGGCCCGTAGATCACGCCGGGTCGAAGGCGCACGAGCTCGAAGTCGTGGCGCTCGCGATATTCCTCGACGAGCTTCTCCTGGCGCGTCTTCGCGTAGCCGTAGGCGCCTTTTTCGACGCCGGTCGTCTCGGCCGGGACGTTCTCGTCGAGCGTCGCGCCAGACGGAAGATGAGCGGTGCGGAACACCGCGAACGAGGACACCAGGACGATGCGCTTCACGCCGTTACGCACGCAGGCGTCGAGCAGGTTGCGCGTCGCGACGACGGTATTGGCGAACATGTCGGCGGCCGCGCCGCGCATGCCGGCCGCCGCGTGAACGACGCAGTCGACGCCGGCAACGAGCGCATCGAGATCGCGCCCGAGCAGGTTCGCGGCGCCGCTTTCGATGCTCGCTGCCGGATAACGCGCGCGAAGCTCTTCGAGCACCCCGGGCGCGACCTGGCTGCGAACGTGCAGGCGCACATCGTCGGCGCCGTTCGCGAGCAGGCTTTCGACGATGCGGGCGCCGAGGAATCCTGCGGAGCCCGTGACGAGGATCTTCATCGCGTGCTCCCGGTCGATTCGACGATCCCGTCGATCAGCCGGCAGACGCGCAGCAGCTGATCGTGCGGAACGGGATCGGGGCCGCGGCCTTCGACCGCGTCGTAGAAGCGGTCGAGCAGCACGCGCATGCCCTGGAAATAATGGAATTCGTGGCGCCGGAAGCGGCCGAAGTTCCGTCGCGCGTTGCGCGCGAATTGCGCGGCTTGCACGCGTGCCGGGAACAGGCGGCCGATCGCGCTCGGCTGGCTCTGGCGTGCGCTGCGCACGATCGTGCGCGCGGCGTAGTCGAGCTCGACCGTGTCGCGCGTTCCGGCGACGCGCAGCGTATGCGCGACCGGCCGCGCGTGCGCGCTGACGATCGCCGATGCCGTGACGTTGCCGCTCCGGATCATGACGCGCAGCTCGTCCGGCATCGCATCGACGACGTCGTTTCCGGTCGTCGCGCGGCGGCGGAACGCGATCGTTTCGAGCTCGAATTCGTCGCCGAGATGCGCGACGAGCTTGGCCAGCACGTGATCGAGCACATTGTGGAACAGGCGGCCGGGAAGGCGATGCACCCAGTGCTGCGGATCGGCCATGACCGCGACGCCGTAGTCGCCGGCTAGGTTGTAGCCGTAGGCGGTGTCGAGATGCACGACCTCGCCGAGCGCGCCGTCGGCGAGCAGCTTCTCGAGTTCGAGAGCCGGCGTCTCGAAGTTGTAGAGGTAGTTCACGCCGACGCGGCGGTTCTTCGCGCGGGCCTCGTCGAGCATCGCGGCGGCCTTGGCCGCGGTCGGCGCGAAGGGTTTCTCCACGAAGAGATGGCAGCCCGCTTCGAGCGCGATGCGCGAAAGCGGCGCGTGCGAATCGGGTGGCGTGACGATGTGCAGCACGTCGATGCGCTCGCGCGCGAGCATCGCATCGAGATCGTCGTAGTGCGCCGGAACGTTCATGCGCGTCGCGAGCTGCTCGGCCATCAGCGCTTCGCGATCGCACACCGCGACGACCTCGCCGCGCCCGACGGCTCGCACCTGCTCGACGTGCGCATCGGCGATCTTGCCGCAGCCCACGATTCCCGTTCTCAGCACCGTTCGCTCCTCCAGTCCTCAGCGCTCCGAGCGCCGCCACGATCCGCGGTAGTTGCCTCGCGCATAGCGCGCCGACGCGATCAGGAACGCGAGATTGAGCGCGAACAGGAACGCGAGGATGCGCAAGGGGCCGGGCAGCTTCCGGCCCCGCGTGCTCGTGCGGTATGCCCACGCGGACACGGCGTAGCCGGCGATCTGCAGCAGCGCGAACGCGGCCCACGCGGCGGAGCCCGGCGCGAGCAGCAGCGAGGCGACGAGACCGACGATGAGCAGATGCGGCGCAATCCAGCGCAGAACCTTGTGCGAGACGTACGCGAACACGGTCGCGGCGGACGTTTTCGTGAAGTAGTCGGGCTGGCGCATCAGCGCCTGGAAATTGCCGATGCCGATGCGGACGCGACGGTTGAACTCGTCGGCGATCGCCGCAGGCGATTCCTCCTCGGCCCAGGCGTTCGGCTCGTAGACCAGACGCCGTCCTTGTGCCGGCACGTTCATGCCGACGCAGAAGTCGTCGCAGATCGTGTCGGGGCGAAGCGGCTTCCAGAGCTCGCGCCGGATCGCGTAGATCGCGCCGTTCGCGCCGAGCAGCGCGCCGAGGCGGCCTTCGAAGAATTTCATGAATTGCTCGATGCGCCAGTAAAGCCCATCCTGGTTGTCGCCGCCCGCCGCGTCGATCAGGCGCAGCTCGCCGCTGACGCCGCCGACGTCCGCGTCGGCGAAATGGCGCGCGAGGCGCCGCGTCGCGGCGCGGTCGAAAGCGGTATTGGCGTCGGAGAAGACCAGCACCGGCTCGCGCGTCCGCTCCACGAGATCGTTCAGCACGCTCGCCTTGCCGCGGTTCTCGGCGAAGACGAAGCCGTGCACTCGCGGATCGACGATGCGCGCAAGGATCTCGCCGGTGCGATCGCCGCTGCCGTCCGAACCGATATAGACGTGCAGACGTCCGGATGGATAATCCTGGGCGAGCAGGTTGTCGATGCGCGCGGCAACGTGCTTTTCCTCGTTGTACGCCGATATGACGACCGCGACTTCGGGCAGCTCGGCTTCGGCGTCGCCGCGCCGATCCTTCTTGCCGAGCACGTAGCGCGCGTCGGCGAGCGTCTGCTTCAGCGCGGCGATCGCGGCCAGCACGAAAGGATAGATCGCATACGAATAAGCGACCGCGCCGATGCTGGCGACCGCGACGATCTCGAGGGCGGCGTGCGGCACGAAGTGCCCGTCAGTGCGTCTTGCGGTACGCGGGGCGCGGAATCTCGAAATCGCGGTACGCGCCTGGATCGCCGTCGCGGCCCGCTTCGGCAGCCTTGACGATGTTGTACATCTCGCGCGCGCTGACGTAGTGGAGCTTCCAGTCCGTGCCGTCGTTGTAGCGCTTTTCAAGATACGAGAACGCGCGATCCATCGGCTCGCCGAGCAGGGTATCCGCGTCGGCGTCCTGCGCGCCGTGCGTGTGGATCTTCACGAAGATCCATTCGGGCCGGCCCTCGACGTGGATGCCGGTATCCACCCAGGCGTCGATGCGTGTCGCATCGGGCGGGCAGCTCGCGCGGATGTCCGAATTCTCGATGCGCGGGAAGATGCCGAGCTTGCGGCTCTTCCAGCGAAAACCGAGCGGACCCTGGATCAGCAGGAGATCGCCGACCGGCTTGCCGCCGACGCGCACGCGCTCGCCGCGATCGTGCGACTTCGCCTTGTGCGGATCGTCGGTCGCGTAGTAGATGCTGTTGATCGTGCGCGGCTGACAGGGATCGGGCGCGGACGGAAAGGTGAAATCGGCGTAGCAGCCTTCCTCGCGCAGGACGATCAGCTCGTTGTTGATGCCGCAATTGGTGCCGTCGCGCCAGCCGTTCGGATGGCTGTTGTCGAGCGCCCAGTTGCCGTGGATGAAAGACCATTTCGCCTGGCCGCTCGCGTCGACCGGCAGCGCGTCGTGGCGCTCGACGAGAATGCGCGTGAAGCGGCGAAGCTTCTCGCGGAATCCGGCTTCGGTGTCCTTGTCGTGATGCAGGTGGATCTCGATCTCGCCGCAGCCTTCGCGGCAGAGTTCGACCAGCGCGTCGAGATGGTCCGGATGGTATTCCTCTTCCGGATAGAAGAACGAATGGATCGGCGGACGGCCGTCGGCGTCGCGATGCTTTTCGCACAGCTTCGGATAGTCGCGGCGCCAGCGCGCGACGCGCGCGTATTCGACCTCGCGCGTCGGCTCGAGCCAGCGAGGCTCGTAATGATCGACGAAACAGAAGAGCAGATGCCGCGTCGTGCCGGCTTTCGCCGGTGCGCGCCAGTCCTGCCGCAGATAGCTCGCCAGCCAGCCGGCGATGTTGCGCTTGCGGATGAGGTTGATGGCGGCGAGAACGCCCGCGGCGGCGACGACGAGGACCAGCCAACCGATTGCACTCATTTCAGATCATCGACCGTCGTTGAGGCGGGAGAGGCCGGGATTTCCGTTCCCGCAGGTTCCGCTCACGCGCGCCGCGCATGCGGGAAATCGAGAATAGCATGGGCTCCGTGGCGCTAGCCGCCGGAAAGCCGGCTCAGCGTGACGAATCCGTACACCGCGGCGATGCCCGCGATATTG
>DASZYR010000287.1:0-1997 GCA_035545255.1 Rhodanobacteraceae bacterium | reverse complement strand
CGCGGTGCCCGTGTCGATCACGTAGCGGATGCGCGGCACCGTGAGCGAGGTTTCGGCGACGTTCGTCGCGAGCACGATGCGCCGCTGCGGCCCGGGCCGGAACACGCGATCCTGCTCGGCGGCGGAGAGGCGCGCATACAGTGCGAGCACTTCGGTCTCGCGGTACTTGCGGCGCGACAGCGCGAGATGCGCGTCGCGGATCTCGCGCTCACCCGGCAGGAACACGAGCACGTCGCCGCGCGGATCGCCGAGCGTGATCTCGTCGGCCACGGCAACGATCTGCTCGGCGAGGCCGAGCTCCGTCCCGCGCTTGCCCTCACCCGCCGTTCGCGCCGCGAACCGTTCTTCCCCTCCCGTTTCGCGGACGAGGGAATGCGGCGGCTGCCCGCGACCGCCCGGTCTCCATTCGACATCGACCGGGTATGCGCGGCCTTCGACCTCGACGACCGGCGCGCCACCGAAATGCGCGGCGAAGCGCGCGGTGTCGATCGTCGCCGAGGTCACGATCACTTTGAGGTCGCGTCGCTTCGCGAGCAAGCGCTTCAGGTACCCGAGCAGGAAGTCGATGTTGAGGCTGCGCTCGTGCGCTTCGTCGAGGATGATCGTGTCGTAGCTCGACAGCCACGGATCGGATTGCGTCTCGGCGAGCAGGATGCCATCGGTCATGAACTTGATCAGCGACGCGTCGGACACCTGGTCGGCGAAGCGCACCTGGAACCCGACGAGATCGCCGACGTTCGTGCCGAGCTCGCTCGCGACGCGGCGTGCGACCGCGCGCGCGGCGATGCGCCGCGGCTGCGTGCAGCCGATGAGTCCGGCGCGTCCACGACCCGCCGCCAGGCAGAGCTTGGGCAGCTGCGTCGTCTTGCCCGAACCCGTTTCGCCGGCGAGCACGACGACCGGATTCTCGCGAATGAGCTTTACGATCTCTTCGGCCTTCGCGCTGATCGGCAGGCTTTCGTCGAGCCGGATCTCGGGCACGCGCGCATCGCGCGCGACGCGGCGAGCGCGCGATGCCTCGATGTCGGCCGCGAGCGACGCGAGCGCGTCCGCCGCCGGCGACGGTTTCGCCGACGAAAGCCGCCGCCAGCGCGCCAGCAGGCGGCCGAAATCGCGCGCCATGACGTCATCGAGCGCGCTGCGCAAGGTCTTGAGATCGGGCATCTCGGATTCGGGTTCATTCGCGGCGGGCCCGCCGCGCGAATGATAGCTAGTGTCTATCGCAGGCATTCGCAAGCTCGACTTCCCCGCGTCGGGCACCTGCGCTAGCGTGACGGCATCCCTGCTCCGGAGGAAAAACCATGACCATCGACATCGGCATCACGAAGAAGGATCGGGAAGCGATCGCGAAGAATCTCTCGAAGCTTCTGGCGGACACGTATTCGCTCTATCTCAAGACGCACAACTTCCACTGGAACATCACGGGTCCGATGTTCAACACGCTGCACCTCATGTTCGAGACGCAGTACAACGAGCTCTGGACCGCCGCCGACACGATCGCCGAGCGCATCCGCGCACTCGACGTCTACGCGCCCGGCTCGTACACGCAACTCGCGAAGCTGACCTCGATCAAGGAAGAAACCGGCGTGCCCGAATGGAAGGAGATGGTGCAGCAGCTCGTCGAGGGACACGAAGCCGTCGCACGGACCGGGCGCGAGGTATTCCGCGTCGCGGACAAGGCCGACGATCAGCCGACGGCGGATCTCGCCACGCAGCGCTTGCAGGAGCACGAGAAGACGGCATGGATGTTGCGCTCGCTGCTCAAGTGATTCAATTCTTCTCTCTGGATTTTTCTCCTCTCTCGCTTGGTTTTCCCCTCTCCCGCTTGCGGGAGAGGGTCGGGTGAGGGCACGCTGGCTCGACATTTCGTATTGAGCAAGAGCAAAGGCGCTGGGTCCCTTTCGCGGGGACGACGAGGTCTTGTTGCGCTTCTCTCTTGGCTTTCCGCCCTGCTCCGCCTTGCTCTGGCTTCCCGGGTCCCTCTCGGCCGCGGCGAG
>DASZYR010000286.1:0-3420 GCA_035545255.1 Rhodanobacteraceae bacterium | reverse complement strand
CGCGCGAGTAGTCGTCGCGGCGGAAGATCGCGAGCGCCCAGAAGTGCGGCGGCGTCCATACGAAGATGATGAGGCAGAGCAGCAGCGCGTACGGATGCACGCTGTTGCTGACGGCCGCCCAGCCGAGCACGGGCGGCGCCGCGCCGGCGATGCCCCCGATGACGATGTTCTGCGGGGTCGCGCGCTTGAGGTACGCCGTGTAGACGACCGCGTATCCGATCAGCGACGCGAACGTCAAGGCGGCGGTCAGCGGATTGACGAGCGCGATCAGGATCGCCATCGACAGCGCGCCGAGGATGAGCGCGAACGCGAGCACCTGCGCCGGCTTCAGCGCGCCGGTCGGCAGCGGCCGATGCGACGTGCGCGCCATGACCTTGTCGATGCGCTGGTCGATCAGGTGATTGATCGCCGCGGCCGAGGCGGCCGCGAGCCAGATGCCGATCGTGCCGGCAATCAGCGGGCGCAGCGGGACCATGCCCGGCACCGCGAGGAACATGCCGATGACCGCGGTGAACACGATCAGCGCCACGACGCGCGGTTTGGTGAGCTCGAGGTATTGGCGGGCGATGCCTGACATGGAGATGAGATGACCGGGGATTGCAAGATTACCCCCTCTCCCGCTTGCGGGAGAGGGCTGGGGTGAGGGCGGGCCGGGTTCGCGGTCGCAAGAGCTTCCCTCGTCCGCCTTCGGCACCTTCTCCCGCAATGCGGGAGAAGGGAAAGCTCACGCGTCGCGACGTGTTGCTCGCACGAGCGCCGCGATCAGCGTGAACAAAAGCAGCGCCGCAATGCCGTTGTGCGCGGTCGCGACCGGCAGCGGCAGGCCGAGCTTGACGTTGCCGATGCCGAGCGAGACCTGCGCGATCAGCAGCACGCCGAGCGCGATGCCGATGCCGCGAAGCTTCGCGCGCGCGAGCCGGTGCGCGAGCCAACCGAGATAACAGAACACGACGAGCGCGCCGATGCGGTGCGCGATCTGGATCGCCGCGCGCGCGGGCGCGTCGAGCACGCCGCCTTCGTAGTTGACGCCGACGCCGCGCCAGAGGACGAAGCCTTCCCTGAAATCGGTCGGCGGCCACCATTGGCCCTGGCAATGCGGGAAATCGAAGCCGCAGGCGAGTGCGGCGTAGTTCGCGCTCGTCCAGCCGCCGAGCGCGATCTGGCACGCAAGCAGCACAAGGCCGGCGATCACCGCGCGTCTCAGATCGCGTTGCGCGGGCGTCGGCGAGCGCGTCGCCGTCAACGCGAGCGCGACGTACGAGAGCAGCGAGAACGTCAAGAGGCCTCCGAGCAGATGGCCCATGACGACGACGGGTTTCAGCAGGAGCGTCACGGTCCACATGCCGAGCATCGCCTGGAACACGACGACCGCGAGCACGGCGACCGCGACGCGCCACGGCGCGGGACGATCGAGGCGGAACGCGGCCGCGAGCGGCAATGCGATCGCGACGAGCGAGAGCGCGCCCGACAGCGCATACGACTGCTTGATGTACAACGCCACGCCGAGCGCGGCGGCGAGCGCGGCGATGCCGAGCATCGCGAGCAATCCGCGTTTTTGCCACCCGGCCACGAAGGCAAGCGCGAGGACGAGCACGCCGAGCGTTCCGGCGAGCATGCGATGCACCTGCTCGCGCCACGCCTTGTGCGTCTCGTACGGACGATCCGGGAACGCGGCGTTCGCTTCGGCGATCGCCTTCTCGTGGCCCGGCCACGTCGCCTGGCCGTAGCAGGTCGGCCAGTCGGGGCACGAGAGCCCGGCGTCGGACAATCGGACGAACGCGCCGAACACGATGACGCCGAACGCGAACGCTGCCGCGAACGCGGCGATGCGCGCCGGCGTCGCGATTGCACGAAGCGTATCGCCGGCGCTCATCCCTTGATCAGCCTCGCGAGATCCTTGCGCAGAAGATTGCCGTCGTAACCTGCCGGATAGCTCAGGATCAGGAAGCCGCGCGGATCGAGCAGTACGGCCGCAATGTCGTCGCTCGCGCTCGGACGGTACGAGGCGAGCTTCCCGTCGACGTCGCGAGCGCGCTCGACCGGTTTCAGCGGCTCGAGCGCGTTCGCGGCAAGCGCGGCATCGAGCACGACCACGCGCACGCGATAGGCGTTCTGGTTCAGCGTGAGTCGCGCGCGGCGCAGCTCGTCGATGCGCGCGAGGCATTTCCGGGCGCAATCGGGGCCGGTCAGCGCGAACAGCGTCCACGACCATTCCTCGTCCTTCCACGCGAGCGCCTTGCCGTCGTCGAGCACGAAGCGAGCCGCGTGGAGATCCTGCGGGGGCTCGATCAGCGTGCCGTAGTTGCGCATGCCGGACGGGCGCCAGCCGAGCGCGTTCAGCAGATAGGCGGTCGCGAGCGGCGCTGCGAACAGCAGCACGATCAGGACGAAGGCGAGGCGTTTTCGATTCCGCGAGGTCATGTGCGATCCGATTTCTGCCAGTGCATGCCGACGAACACGACGACGACGACGGCCGCGAGCGTGAACCAGGTGAAGGCGTAGGCGCGGTGGCGTTCGGGCGGAAAGACGTCCGGACGCCATTCGCGCACGAAGCCGCTGCCGGCGTCCGGCGCGAGCTTCAGCATTTTCGCATCGAGCGCGCGGCCGAGGTCGGCCGAGATCTCGCCGACGTCGAGGTAGATCGACTGCTTCGGCCACGCCGCCTGCCGCGGCAGCGGATTGCCGCCGAGCCGCAGACCCGAGCCCGGCGGCGGCGCGTACAGCGCGACGAGCTGCTGCTCGCCCGAAGGCAGCGGCGGGATCGCCGGAGGCTCGCCGCTCGCGCCGCCCGCGACGAATCCGCGGTCGACGAGGATCGCGGGGCTGCCGTCGGCGGGCTCGAACACGGCGATCGAGACGCTGCCGACCTTGCCGGCGTGCGTCTGGTCGACGAGCACGTAGGTGTGCGCCGAGTCGTAGCGTCCGCGCACGTTCACGAGCGGATAACGCTCCGTCGCCGGCATCCGGCGCGCCGCGTCGAGCGTCACGGGCGTCTGCGACATCGCGTTCGCGTAGGCCGCGAACAGGCGCTCCTTCTGCGCGGCGCGATCGACCTGCCAGAGGCCGAGCGCGAAGAACGCGGCGATGCCGAACGCCGCGAGCGCGACCGCGCCAAGGCTCGGCCGATGCCAGGATCTAGCCACGAAAGCCGGTCCCGGCGCGTATAATCGCGAGCGGCTCCATCGCAGATCCACGGAAAGAGCGACGCGCGATGCTCACGACGATCGTCATCATCATTCTGCTTGCGGCGATCGTGTTCAACCTCGGCGCGGGCCTCTATTTCATGATGACCGATCGCGGCAAGACCGACCGCACGGTCAGGGCGCTGACGTGGCGAATCGGACTGTCGGTCGGGCTGATCATTCTCGTGATCATCGGGATCCTGACCGGCATCATCAAGCCGCACGGCGTCGGTCCGTA